>JAFPBB010000083.1 GCA_017390585.1 Tidjanibacter sp.
ACAAGACGAGGAAATTTCGCGGAGGAAATTTTGTGCCAAATGAGAAAGCGGCTCCGCAGTTTGCTTGACGCAAATGAGGAAGCCGCTTTGGAAGTTTGGTGCGAAATTTACCCGCGAAATTTTCTCGTTACCAGGAGGTGGTGAAGATATGATTAATATCCTCCACACGCTCAAAAAATATGGACTTCACACGCGCAGCAGCCTCCGCATAGGGCAGACGCTCGTCGCCATTGACACCGCCCGTGTCCATAGGGTCCCACATTGCAAAGTTGCGCTCGGCAGAGGTGGCAAGGTAGGCAATCTGCTCATCCACAAAGCTCTCCAGAGCCAACAACTTGGGATAGATCTCCGTCCAACGCTCCTTGGCCAAAGCCTTGAACTCGGGGTCGCCAAACATACGGCCATACCAGAGGGTGCCCTGGAGGTAGAGTCGCTGAGGGGCCCAAGTGGAGACATTGTAGGAGAAGGTGCCCCAGTCGAAATCCCAAATGGGGCCCGCAGTGAGTTTGCCGCCACGGTCTTTGTGCATATAGACACTACCGGGGTTGCCAATTTCGTGGTTGAGACAGAGCTCAAAGACGAGCCAATAGTCGACAAAGGATTGGCGGTCGACGTAGTTCATATAGCCCGTTTCGGGGTCGAGATACTCCTTGGTGTGGATGAGAGCCTCGAGGTTGTTGATGTAGTTTTGTGCCCAGGCAAACTGCTCGTTGGTGAGATCCTCCTCGTCGGGCGACTTGATTGCAAAGGGGAGGTTGCGAGGTGTGCGCCACTGCTTCTCGTTGTCGAAGTGGAAGTCGAGCTCGAAGAGGTAGCCGCCCGTGATTGCCTCGCCCGAGTTGTCGGAGGGCTCCATCTCGGTGATGTTGACGCGGTTTTTGTCCACCCTGATGTGCTCGGTCACGAGGTAGGTGCCCATATGGCGACCATTGAGGAAGAACTCGGCGTACTCATTGCGGGGGGTCCAAGCGAGGGAGGTCTGCTGCGAGACGCGGAAAGCGAGTCGGTTGCGGATCATACTCTTGTCCATAGCGTTGGCGAGCAGCACCCAGCGTTTGTGCTTGGGCATACCGAGGACCTCGGTTTTCGACTCAAACTTGAGTGCATAGGGTTTCTTGGGCCATCCCCAAGTGGTGTTGCCGCGTCCGCGGATGTTGACCACGGTCTCGGCCAGGTCGTCGAACTTACCCGCGCCATCGATGGTGATGGTGGCCGATTTCCACACCTCCTTGGAGGTTACGGGGCCACGGTCGTCGGTGAAGATGGAGACGATGGGGAGTCCCGTGAAGTTGGCCAGAGCCACGGTGTAGGTTTTGGTACCAGCCTCATAGTCGACCACAAACTCCACGGGGGTGGAGAAGTTCACCTTCGAGATGCCACTCTCGATCACCTCGCCTCCCACCTTGACGGTGGCGTTGCACTCAAAGCGAGGGATGAGATTCATATCCTGGAGAGGCAACTCGGTGGCACCACGGAAGGTGGTGGTGGTCGCTTCGTAGACCATCGTGACGTCGTTGGTGAGCGAGGGGTTGTCCTCGCGGAGGAAGGAGATGCTCTTGAGAGTGAAATCCATACCACGGCTGAGGATGGCAATTGGCTCGGTGTAGAGACTCTTGCCCTCGGCACTCACCTTCACCCTCACTCGCTCGGCAAATTCGTCGGCCACAAAGGTGTCGGCCACAAAGAGTCGCCAGCGACCCGCGGTTTCGCTCTCTTCCACCTTGCGGAGTCGGAGAGTCTCGGGGCAATTGTCGTCCTTCTCGCCCACAAGTGCGAAGGCCTCGGGGGTCACAACCGAGTGTGGATGGTCGATGCGGAGGTAGATGGTGGCCTCGTCGGAGAAGTCGAGGGTGAGAGCCGTGGCTTCTGCCTCCACGGAACGGAACTCCACAACCTCGTCTGTGGTGCCCGGATTCTCGGGATCTTCAACATCGGGAGGGGTCACCGGATCATCCACGGGGGGAGGTGTGCAGGCCACAAAGAGGCCCAGTAGGAGGGTGGCAAGGAGTCTTGGTGTTTTCATTGTTCGGGGTGTGTTGATGGTGAGAGTGGTACAAAACGACGGGCGACGGGTTGCCCGCCCTAAAACAGCCGAGGCTCCCCCTTTCAATCAAACTATGGGGAAGCCCCGACCTCCAAAAAACAGATGAGAGTGTGTGCAACTAACCTAATGTATTTCTTGTGGCCGCGGGCCCACCCATCCGAGAAGGCCCACGGTCGTGTCATTCGTGGCCCTATTAGTTGGCGGGCTGAGTAACCTTCACAACAAGACAGGGATCGGGGATGTCGTAGCCCTCATAGGCCTGTCCGGGTGCGGTTGCGGGGTGAACGTGGATGTAGCCCACGCGGAGTGCGCCTGTGTTGTTGGCCTCGGCGGAGTAGTTGAGCCAGTCGCCACCCACACCTGCAGAGAGCCACGAGATGGGCCTACCCTCGCCATCGACATAGGAGTAGGTCATAGCGTGTGCCTCGTCACCGAAGGTGTTGTCGCGGGTGGAGTCCACCACGCCCGAGATGATCTTATAGACCGACATCCAGGTGACGCCCACATTCTGAACGCCATTGGGAGCAGCCTCAACATCGCGGCGCACGGAGAGGTTATTGGGGTCGTTACCGAAGGTGTAGATTGCCACATTACCCTCCGTAGTGGCGGGCATCTGGGTAACCTCAATGGTCACTGCGGGGTTGCCGCCGCGGAGAGCCACCTCGGTGTCGCTCTCGGGATAGGAGATGGTCACCACACCCTTGCGCCAGCCATCTGCCTGGGAAGCGTCGACGGTGATGTAGAGGTGGTTGCCACCGATGCGTGCGGTGATCCAGGGCACATCGACGCTGATCTCGAGCGAGGCGAAATATTTGGAGGTGCCATCGTCGGTCTGCATACCGTCGACCATAGCGAAGAAGTAGCCGAGGTCGCGCTCCACAACACCTGCTGCGGAGAGCACGGTCGAGGTGGAGAGGTTGGCGGTGGTGTAGTAGAGCTCGGTGGTCTCACCTGCTGCCTTGGCGGGCTGCTGCACCACGCGGAGGATGAAGGCGGTGTTGTCGGGCTCCATCTTGTAGGTATCGGTGTCGCCCTTGAAGGTTGCGGTGATGGTGGCCACACGCTCCTCGGTGGTCGAGGGGTTGGCACCCACAGCCTCGAGCTGGAGGTTGTTGGAGTTGCCGCCCACAACGGACACCTGACACCAATCGGCGTCGCTGGTCACCTCCACGGTCTTGAAGAAGGACTCGATAGCCTCTGCATCGGGCACAGCGGTGGCCGAACCGTCGAGGTAGGCAAGGAAGTAGCCGAGGCCCTTGGCGCCACTCAGACCGCCACCGGGGATGATGATCTCCGCATCGCCAAACCACTGGTAGGAGAGGGTGCTCACTGCCGAGGCACCATTCTGGGCCACAGCAATGGTTGCGACGATGGGGTTCTCGATAGCATAATCCTTGGTGGAGGGGGTGTAGATGATGTCGATGGTGCAGGTGCGGCCCTGCTCGGAGGTGTTGCGCGCCACATTCACAATGGGGTGGTTGTAGTTGGCAATGGAGCAGCTCACCCAATCGACAGCCTCGCCATTGTCGCTCTTGATGTCGAAGGAGATGGCGGAGTAGTAGTCGGCCTCGTAGTTGGTGGTATCCTGCACACCGTCAACAGCGGCGAGGTAGTAGCCCAAATCCTGCTGACCACCCATTGCGCTCATCTGGAGTGCGGTGGTGAGGTAGGTGGTGTCGTAGGTGACAATCTGTGCGTTGTTCTCGAGTCGGGAGGTGGCGTTCTTGAGGTCGAAGTAGATGTTGTGGATGGTGCCGGCCTCGAAGTTCACGTCGCCCTCCATCACGAAGGTATATTTTGCCACGTCGGTCTTGACGGTGTAGGTCACACCTGCGGAGGTGGCGGGGGCAATCTGTGCATAGAGACCCTTGGCGGAGTCCTTCTCGGCACCGATGGCATAGGTGGTAGCCAGGCCGAGCTCGATGGTGTTGGTGCCACCCTCGAGGGTTCCGCTCTTGCGGGCAAGGTCATACTTGAAGGTGCCGTTGATGGGCTGCGAGGCAGCAACCACCACAGAACGGATGGTCTCGCCCACATAGGCCTCCTCGGAGGAGTAGATGCCAAAGCGCACTACGGAGGTGACCAACTCGGAGGTGGCAACCACGGCGGTTGCCTCGGCCTCAATAGCCACAGGCTCCTTGCCCACGAGAGTGAAGTTCTCCAGCAGACCGGCCTCACGCTGGGTGGGCGCAGCTGCAATGTTGATGTTCACTGCGGTAGGAGTGAGCGTGGAGGCACGGTAGAAGGCTGCGAGCGAGGCAGTTGCCTCGGGCACCTCCACGGTAAAGACGGGTTTGCCACTCTCGAGCGAGAATGCCTTGGGTGCGTAGATTTTGCCGTCGGCGAGTGCAACAAACTGGTTTGCATCGCCGTCGTTCCAACTGAACGCAGCGCTATCGTTGATGGCGGCGCGAGTCTTCACCACGGGCTGGAGTTCCACCTCGATGGTGCGAGTTTTGGCGGGCTCATCGGGGATGTCGGG
The DNA here is from genome assembly GCA_017390585.1 of Tidjanibacter sp. GTDB lineage: Bacteria > Bacteroidota > Bacteroidia > Bacteroidales > Rikenellaceae > Tidjanibacter. The sequence continues at coordinate 4,527 of JAFPBB010000083.1, forward strand.
AGTGGGAGGAGTGGGTTCGTCAACAGGCTGGCAAGCCACGATGGCGAGTGCGGCGAGGATGTAGGCGCCGATGCGGAAAAGTTTTTTCATAGTAGCAATGATAGGTTATTTTGGATTCGTGGAACAATCTGCTTTCTCGACAACAAATTTAACCACTAATTTCGGCCCTTCCGAGCCCCCATAGACAAAAAGTAGACACCCAAGCCCACCAAAAACCAATAACACCCTGATAATGGACACATTAACCCCACCCTTCCCCCTCCAGAAAAGTAGATTTGTCGGACCCGCCAACCAAATAAATCGGTACTAAAAAAGAGCTGATATTTTGAACCTTTTGAGAAAATTTCTACATTTGTGAAACTGATAAAGCCGCTATGAACCGACACCTCTACCCGACCATCACAACCCTCCTGATAGCACTCCTCACAGTGAGTTGCACCCAACCCGAAAGCAGCACCCTCTCCGAGGCTCTCCGTCAGCTCGACAAGGCCATTGCACTCCGCGACGACGTGGCCGACATCAAGGAGACCAAGATAGAGGTGCGACGTGGCTCGCTCCGCGAGACCAACCTCACCTACGCCCAACGCATAGAACTCGTGGAGGAGATCATTGAGGAGTACTCCAAATACCAGCTCGACTCCACCATCACCTGGCTCGAGCAGGGCATAGCTCTGGCACGCAAAAACAACGACCACAAGCGAGTCAACCTCCTAACCCTCAAGGCATCGCAGTTCTACTCCGCAGCGGGATTCTACAACGAAGCCGCCACCACACTCGCGAGTGTCGACACCCTCGCTATGGACACGGATGAGAGGATGGCCTACTACCACGCCGCCTACTCCTTCAACCGCGAGACCCGCGAGTACTCGCCCAACAAGCAGCTCCGCCAGCAAGCGGCACAAAAAGAGCACTACTACATCAACCGACTTGTCGACACCGCCACCGACTCGCTCGAACGCCACAAACTCCTGTGCACTAAATATTTCAACGAGTCCAATTGGGAGGCTATGAACCACGAATTGGACCACATCCTCCCCACCCTCTCCCCCGACGAGCAGGAGTATGCCTACTTCTCCTACTTCAAGGCCATAGGTCTGGGCAACGAGCGCGGCTCGGGAGAGGCCTATATGACCCACTTGGCACAATCGGCAAGGGCCGATATGCGTAGTGCCACCACCGACCACGGCTCCCTCAGCCTCCTCTCCGAGATTCTCTTCTACAAGGGCGACATCGAGAGAGCCTTTGGCTACATCCAGATTGCCCTTCAGGATGCCACCTTCTACAACTCGCGCCTGCGTCCGTGGCAGGTGGCCTCGATGATGCCACTCATTGAGCGCAACTACCGCGAACGCATCGAGAAGCAGCAGGACATCCTCATCGTCTCTGTGTTGCTCATCTCGCTCCTGCTTGTGGCCATCCTCCTGACACTCATCAACAAGAGCCGCCACGCACGTCAACTCGAGCAAGCCAAAACTATGCTCGAGCAGATGAACAAACAGCTCGACGACTACGTTCGCCAACTCTCCGAACAGAACGCCATCGAGCACCAACTCTCGGCCGAACTGAGCGAGGCCAACACCGTCAAGGAGCAGTACATAGGTCTCTTCCTTGTCATCTGCTCCAACTACATCGACCTGCTCAAATCCTACCACAACAACGTGCGTAAGAAGCTCTCGCAAGGCTCGGTGGATGCACTCCGCGGTGAGATCGAACGTTCGCGCATCATCGACGAGGCCGAGGAGGAGTTCTATGCCAACTTCGACAACGCCTTCCTGAGTCTCTATCCCACCTTCGTCGAGGAGTTCAACTCGCTGCTCAAGGATGAGTGCCGCATCAGCCTGAAGAATCCCAGGCAGCTCAACACGGAGTTGCGCATAGTGGCGCTGATAAAACTCGGCATCTCCGACTCCTCGCGCATCGCCTCGCTGCTGCGCTACTCGGTCAACACCATCTACAACTACCGCTCCGGAATGAAGAATAAAGCAAAAGTGCAGCGCGACGATTTCGAGGAGAATATCCGCAATATCGGCTCCCTGAAGAGCAACTAAGTGCAATGTAGTAGGCTCATAGGAATCTACTTTTCGCGCCACCCGAACGACGAGTCAACAACCTGATTCATACGACATTAATTTTATTTGAGGGCTTGGAGAATCTACTAATTTTCCAAGCCCTCTCGTTTTTCCGCCCGAAAAATCCTACCTTAGAGGTGCCAAAATGCGCGCAATCGCGCGCACACGCACGAGGACCACTCCTTACAGCTACCGAAGCAAACTAACTAAACACATAAAGAAAATGAATCGACTCTTCAAATCCATCGCCACAGTAGCACTGTGTGCTATGGCTGTTGGCTGCTCCGCCAACGACCCCATCGAAAAACGTATCGACTCGCTCCTCTCGGAGATGACCCTCGAGGAGAAAATCGGTCAGCTCAATCAGGTGACCCACTTCCACGGCGAAAGCCTCTTCAATGAGGTTGCTGCCGGCAACATTGGCTCCATCCTCAACATCGCCGACCCCGCAGAGATCAACAGGATCCAAAGGGCCGCTGTGGAGCAGAGCCGCCTGGGCATTCCTCTGGTCTTCGCCCGCGACGTCATCCACGGTTTCCACACCATCTTCCCCATCCCCCTCGGTCAGGCCGCCTCGTTCGACCCCGCCATCGTGGAGCAGGGTGCGAGGGTTGCAGCCGAGGAGGCTGTGGCCGCAGGTATCCGCTGGACATTCTCGCCTATGGTGGACATCTCCCGCGACAACCGCTGGGGCCGCATAGCCGAGAGCTTCGGCGAGGACCCCTACCTCACCACCGAGTTTGCACTCGCAATGCTGCGTGGCTATCAGGAGAATGAGAAACCCTTGGCCGCTTGTGCCAAGCACTATGTGGGCTACGGCGCCTCGGAGGGTGGTCTCGACTACGCCCCCATCCACATCACCGAGCGCGAGCTGCGAAACTACTATCTTCCCCCCTTTGAGGCTCTGGCCAAGGCTGGCTGTATGACCCTTATGCCCTCCTTCAACGACAACGACGGCATCCCCTCGGCAGGCAACAAATTCCTCCTGCGCGACGTATTGCGCGACGAGTGGGGCTGGGATGGCTGCGTAGTGAGCGACTGGGGCTCCGTGGGCGGAATGATCAACCACGGCTTTGCTGCCGACCTCAAGGAGGCCACCAAGAGGGGCCTCACCGCAGGTACCGACGTCGATATGATGTCCTTTGCCTACATCTCCCACATCAAAGAACTCGTGGAGAGTGGCGAGCTCAGCGAGAAGGTTGTGGACGAGAGCGTTCGCAACATCCTGAGGCTCAAATTCCGCCTCGGACTCTTCGAGAACCCCTATGTGGAGGAGGAGAAATATGCCACCTCCATCTACACCCCCGAGTCGCTTGAGGCCGCAAGGGTGGCTGCTGTGGAGAGCGCCGTGCTGCTCAAAAACGACAAGCAGACCCTCCCCCTCAACCCCGCCAAGACCAAACGCATCCTCGTTGCAGGCCCCTTGGCCAAAGCTCCCCACGACCAGCTCGGCACCTGGGTATTCGACGGCCAGAAGGAGCACACCGTGACTCCTCTGCAGGCTCTGATGGAGAACTATGGCGACCGCGTTAAGGTGGGCTATTCCGACATCCTCTCCTTCAGCCGCGAGAAGTGCAGCGAGCGCGAGCTCCGCAACTTCACCTCGCAGGCAGCCTCCTACGACGCAGTGGTACTCTTCATCGGCGAGGAGTCGATTCTCTCGGGTGAGGCCCACAGCCTCGTGAACCTCGACCTACAGGGCAGCCAGAGCGACCTCCTCGAGGCCGCACGCCGCAGTGGCAAACCCGTTGTGGCTGTGGTGATGGCAGGCCGCGCACTCACCGTGGGCAAAGACCTCGAGAACATCGACGCACTTTTGTGGTCGTTCCACCCCGGCACTATGGGTGGTCCCGCCCTGGCACAGCTTCTCTTCGGTGAGGAGGTGCCCAGCGGCAAACTCCCCATCACCTTCCCCGTGGCAGCAGGCCAGGAGCCCATCTACTACAATGCACACTTCCCCGAGAGGCCCGCAAGTGGCAACGAGGTGCTCCTCAACGACATTCCCCTCGAGGCGGGTCAGACCTCACTCGGTTGCTCGGCCTACTGGCTCGACGGCGGCTTCGGCCCCCTCTACCCCTTCGGCTACGGCTTGAGCTACACCACCTTTGAGTACTCCAACATCCGCACCGACAAGAGCACCTATGGCAAGCAGGAGAGCATCAAGGTGAGCTTCACCCTCTCCAACACCGGCAAATACGACGCCACCGAAGTTGTTCAACTCTACGTCCGCGACATTGCCGGCTCCACCGCACGTCCCAAGAAGGAGCTCAAAGCCTTTGAGCGCGTGAACCTGAAGGCAGGCGAGAGCCGCGAGATGACCATCGAACTCCCCGTGGAGCGTCTTGCATTCTGGAACATCGATATGGAGAAGGTTGTCGAGGCTGGCGAATTCCACCTCTGGCTCGCTGGCGACAGCGCCTCGGGTGAGAGACTCGTTGTTGCCGTAAAATAGCCCCACACCTTCCAAGCGAACTAAATCTAAGTGCACAATATGAAACGACTATTGGTAATCCTTGCCTGCCTGCTGGCTTGTGGCCAAATGGTGGCGCAACGCACCGCCCCCATCTCGGGCGTGGTGACCGACAAGAGCAACGGCGAACCCCTGATTGGCGTGACCGTGAGCCTCGAGGGTACCTCCACGGTTACTATCACCGACTATGCCGGTAAATACACCATCAACGTTCCTTTCGGCAACGCCACCAAAAAGGAACTCACCTTCTCCTATATGGGCTACAACGACCTCACCGTTGCTGTGACCCCCACTCAGAGCCGTCTCGATGTGGCCCTCGAAGTGGGAGCCGACGTGATTGAGGATGTTGTGGTGGTGGGCTATGGCACGATGAAACGCAGCGACCTCACGGGTGCTGTTGCCTCCGTAGACTCGGAGGATATCCAGCGGACCCCCGTGGCGACCATCGACCAGGCCTTTGCGGGCCGCATCGCAGGTGTCACCGTCAACTCCTCGACAGGTCAGCCCGGTGCTGCTGCCGAGGTGAGAATTCGTGGTATCGGTACGGTGAACAACTCCGCCCCCATCTATGTGGTCGACGGCGTGATCACCGAGGACATCGGCTTCCTCAACCCGGGCGACATCGCCTCCACCGAGGTGCTCAAGGATGCCTCGAGTACGGCCATCTACGGTTCGCGTGGTGCCAACGGTGTCATCATCGTCACCACCAAGACGGGTGCCAAGGACCGCGCTCCACAGATCTCGCTCAGCGCCTACGCCGGCGTGCAAAATAGGTGGAGAAAACTCGACCTGATGGGCCGCGACGAGATGGCTGCAACACTCATTGCCATCGGCGGCGTGAAGTCGGAGATGAGTTTCTATGAGAAACACGGCTTCTACAAGTGGCTCAAGGCCTACCGACTCGGCAAATCGCCCTACTACCCCACCAACCTCGACTACTCCACCGTGGAGACCGATTGGCAGGACGAGGTCTTCAGGGCCAACGCACCCATCCACAACTACCACCTCTCCGTGGAGGGCGGTAGCAGCAAGAGTCAGTACTCCTTCAGTGCGGGCTACTTCTCGCAGGACGGCACCATCATCGGCTCCAACTACGAGCGTCTGACCCTCCGCCTGAACTCCTCCTACAACCTCAACAAGTGGCTCAAAGTGGGCGAGAGCCTCTCGCTCATCACCTCCTCGTCGCGTTGGGCAATGAACAACAGCAGCAGCGCCGGTGCCTCCATCCTCTCGGCAGCCCTCGCAATGGCTCCTTGGGACCCCACCCACTACCCCGAAGGCTCGGTGAATGTCGATGGCAAGGACCTCAGCGGTGAGATCGCCGCAGGCTCCAACTTCAAGAATGTGGTCAACCCCTTCTCGATGGTGGAACACTCCCACCCCAACAACTCCGACCAACGACTCCTGGGCAACATCTACCTCGAGGCCAACCCCATCAAGGGTCTCACGTTCCGCTCCTCGGTGAGTATGGACCAGAACACCTCGATGAGCCGCAGCTACTCCGACAAGTATCTCCACTCCGACTACGACAAGGCCGACAAAAACTTCATCTCCTCCAACATCGGTGTGGGCCGCACAATGTTCTACGAGAACACCCTCACCTATGCACTCGAGCAGGGTGACCACCGCTTCTCGGCAATGGTGGGTCAGACCACCGAGGAGTATACCTATTATTCTATGGGCGGCGCAGGCGCCTCGATTGCCAACCCCTCCGAGAATAACTGGTATCTCAACCAAGCCACCGAGGACAAGACCGAGTCGGGCGACTCGGCAGCACGCACACGCCGCTTCTCGCTGCTCGGACGACTCTTCTACAACTACGCCGACCGCTATATGGCCACCATCAACTTCCGCGCCGACGCCTCCTCGAAATTCCCCGAGAACCTCTGGGGCTACTTCCCCTCTATGGCTCTGGCGTGGCGACTCTCGGAGGAGTCCTTCCTGGAGGATGTGGATGCTGTGGACAACTTGAAGGTGAGGTTCGGTTGGGGCCGCATCGGCAACGATAAGATTGCCGAGGGCGCCTTCACCCAATCGGTGTTCTCCTCGAGCAACACCTTCACCGGCTACCCCTTCGGCACCAACCAGGAGCTGGCCACCGGCTCGACCATCCTCACCTACGTCAACAACAACGGACGCTGGGAGGCAACCGAGCAGCTCAACTTCGGCGTGGACTTCAGCCTCTGGAACAACCGCCTCTACGGTACGGTTGACATCTTCGAGCGCAACACCTACGATATGCTCCTCTCTGTAACCGCACCCGCACACGTCGGCAACCGCTATGCCGCAACCGCCAATGTGGGCACCGTGCGCAACCGAGGCGTTGAGCTCACCATCGGCCACGGCGGCAGCTTCGGCAACGGCTGGGAGTATGACGTGAACATCAACGGCTCGGTCATCTCCAACCAGCTCACCCGACTCAATGGCGGCGAGAGGGTCTACGGCGCCTACACCATCTGCGACGAGGGCCTGCCTCTCTACTCCTTCTGGGGCTATGAGTATGAGGGCATCTACCAGAGCGACGAGGAGGTGAAGCAGCACCAATACAGTGTGGAGGCTGTGACCGAGAAGATGGGCGACGCACGCTACAAGGACCAGAATGGCGACGGCGTCATCAACGACGACGACCTGGTGGCCATCGGCAGCGCATTCCCCTGGCTCACCTATGGTGCCAACTTCTCGCTCCGCAAGGGCGGTTTCGACGTGAGCCTCTTCTTCCAGGGCGTCTATGGCAACCAGATCTACAACGCCGTAAGGCTCCGCACCGAGGGCGACGGCACCCAATCGACCCTGAGCACCACTATGCGCGACGTGTGGAGCTCCACCAACCTCACGGGCACCATCCCCAACCCCGGAGCCTCGGGTTCGAGCCGCAACTTCGAGTCGTCGAGCCGCTATGTGGAGGACGGCAGCTACCTCCGCCTCAAGAACCTCCAGATTGGCTACACCCTCCCCGAGAAACTCGCCTCCAAGGTGGGCATCGGCTCGTGCCGCCTCTATGTCACTATGAGCAACCTGCTGACCTTCACCTCCTACACGGGCTACGACCCCGAGGTGGGCGGCGGCGTGGATTGGGGCAACTACCCCCAATCGAGGACCATAACTCTCGGCACGAACATCAACTTCTAATCTCTCGGCAAGTATGAAAAAATCAACAATAATCTTGGCACTCATTGCCACCGCAACACTCCTCGGAGGTTGCAACGACTGGCTCAGGGAAGACGCACCCGGCAAGACCGAGCTCGACGACTTCTTCACCAGCGGACAAACCGCACTCCAGGCTGTCAACGCAGCCTACTACCCTATGGCGTGGGAATACCACGGCACCTACTACCCCGAATGGTTTGTGGGCGATGTGGCCTCCGACGACGCGGTGAAGGGCGGACAGAACCTCACCGATATGGCCGATGCCTACGACATCGAGAACTTCAAGACCGTGGCCAGCAACGGACTCCTCTTGGACTACTATAGGGCCCAGTATCAGGGCATCTCGAGGTCCAACTTCGCACTCACCTACATCCCCACCCTCGCCACCGACGAGAGCTTCACCGAGGAGACCAAAAATCGCTACCTCGGCTAGCTCAAGTTCCTCAGGGCCTTCTACTACTTCCGCCTGGTGAGAATGTTTGGCGATGTGCCCCTGGTGGACTTCATCATCGACTCCTCGGAGAATTGGAAACAACCCCGCGCAAAGAGCGAGGAGATCTACAACTTCATCCTCGAAGAGCTGGAAGATGCAGAGGGTATGCTCAAGGAGAAGAGCCAGATGAGCGCCGAGGAGCTGGGTAGGGTGACCAAAGGTGCTGCACAGGCTCTGCTGCTGAAGGTCAACCTCTATCGCAAGAACTACGACGCAGCCATCAGTTGGGGTGAGAAGATTATCGCAAGTGGCGAATACTCGCTCAATGCCAACTATATGGACAACTTCTACCTCGAGGGCGAGAATGGCCCCGAGTCGGTCTTTGAGATTCAGTATGCCGAGGACCCCACCAGCGACTACGGCGAGGGCAACGGCTTCACTCGCGGCACCTTCACCGTGATTCTCACCCGTTCGCGCTCCACGGTGCTCTGTCAGGGCAACGCAGGTTGGGGCTTCAACAAGCCCACTCAGGACCTCTACGACGAGTATGAGGAGGGCGACCCCCGCAGGGACTACACCATCATCAACCCCACCGACGCACAGATCGAAACCCCCGCACAGGAGATCTATCTCGGTTGCCGCTATATGAGCAACAAGTATGCTCTGCGCAATCAGGATGGCAACTACATCGCACTCTCCCACGCCACCCGCGCACCCATCAACCACAAAGAGATTCGCTACACCGACGTGTTGCTGATGTATGCCGAGGCCTGCATCGAGAAGGGAGAGAATCTCGCCGCGGCCAAAGATGCCATCAACGAGGTGAGGGCCCGCGTGGGTCTGGAGCCTATTGCGAGTGCCACCCGCGAAGCACTGCGCCACGAGCGTAGGGTGGAGCTGGCTATGGAGGGTCACCGCTGGTTTGACCTCTGCCGCTGGGGCATCGTGGGCGAGACTATGAATGCCTACAAGGCCAAGTATGGCGCGAGCAACCCCAATGGCAACACCGAGGGCGCCGAGATGGCCGACTTCGTTGTGGGCAAACACGAGCTTATGCCCATCCCCTCGGAGGAGGTGCGCCTCGGCGGTCTTACGCAGAACAACGGCTACAATTAGTCGCCGCCGCCAAACAGTGGAAACACAACAACCAATATATTTTTACACAATTCAACCTAATTAAACAAACAAAAAACTATGAAAAAATTCTTTGCACTTGCAGCTATTGCTGCTCTCTTGTTTGCTTGCGGCGAGAAGCCCAACAACGACGAGCCCAACAACAAGCCCAACCCCAACGAGCCCGAGCAGCCCGTGACCCCCTCGGTAGACTACGACTGCCTCAAGGGTACCAACTACTTCCCCATCATTATGGACGCAACCACCTACAACTCCATCAGCAGCAAAGTTGTTGCCGACCTCCGCGTTGACGACTACAACACCTGGCTCTGGATCTGGGAGAACACCTACGTTGCCGGCACTTCGACCGGTCCCAACTACTTCGGTGAGGTAGACGGTTGGGTTGCACTCCAGGTTGGTTCGATAGGTTGGTCGGGTGCAGGCTTCTGCTGCTACGACGCTGCCAAGTTGAGCAAACTCGCCGACATCACCGCCAATCCCCAGGACTACGTATTCCACGTTGCTATGAAGTCGCAGGACACCGCCACCCACGAGCTCGTTATGTACAGCGACGATGGTAGCGAGGCTAAAGTTCAGATCGACGTTGATGGTCTCTATGGCTACGCACGCGACGGCGAGTGGTATGGAATCGAGATTCCTATGACCACCTTCACCAACCAGGGCCTCCTCTGGACCGCCAACCTCGGCGCAGGTTCGGTTCCCGGAACCGAGGAGACCGGCCGTACCGGTGGCCACAACGTGTTGGCAGTCCTCAGCGGCAACTTCGGTGCCCTCAATATGGACGCTTGCTTCATCTACAAACCCGCAAAATAAATTTGTAGCATAGGCTCAAGACTCGGAGGGATTGAACCCCCTCCGAGCCACAAACAGAAATAAAACGAACAAACAAGTGAAACCCTAATCAATAATCAACTATGTTACGACACCTCTTCGCAACACTCACACTCACCGCTGCGCTGCTGACCGCTTGCGACAACACCAACGGCACCAACAACGAAGGCGACAAATTCCCACCACAGGTAGGCTCGGGCGAGACCGACGGCTACAAACTCGTTTGGCAAGACCTCTTCGATGGCGAAGCACTCGATATGACCGCTTGGAACATCGAGGTCAATGGCAACGGCGGTGGCAACGCCGAGCTCCAATTCTATCGCGCCGAGAACGTGTCGATTGAGACCGAGCCCACCAGCGGCCGCAGCTGCCTCACCCTCACCGCACGCCGCGAGGAGTTCTCGGGCAAGCACTTCACCTCGGGCCGCGTGAACTCTATGCACAAGAAATACTTCAACCACGGCAAGGTGGAGGCCTACATCGCTCTGCCCAAAACCGCCAACGGTCTCTGGCCCGCATATTGGATGATGGGCAACGACTTCTCCGAGGTGGGCTGGCCCCGCTGCGGCGAGATCGACATCCTCGAGATGGGCAACTCCCACGGCATCAACACCGGCACCCAGGAGACCTACTTCAACGGTGCTTGCCACTGGGGTTTCTACAAAAACGGCAACTATCCCAACTATGCCAAAGCATCCAATGCCCCCTACTCGTTGCAGGATGGAGAGTTCCACCTCTACACCCTCATCTGGGACGAGAAGAGCATCAAGATGTATCTCGACCTGGACAAAAACCCCAACGTAGCCCCCTACTATGAGATGGGTATCGAGGGTACCGACGACGAGTGGGCCACCGGCCGCTACTTCCACCACGACCACTTCATCCTCTTCAACCTCGCCATTGGCGGACGCTTCACCGGCATCCTCAACGAGAAGGGCATCACCGCACTCCCCACCGCAGGTAGCGAGGCCAAGATGTATGTCGACTTCGTGCGCGTCTACCAGAAATAGCCTCCCCAATCAACAGATTTTCAACACAATAGAGAGATAATGCAATCTATGAAACTCACACACACCCTTCTGCTCTCCCTCGCCGCTGTGGCTCTGCTCTCCTGCACCCCCATCGACGAGCCCAACAAAGAGAACATCGAGGACCTCACGATGGAGTACACCATCCGTCAGGCCCGCAGCGCAAAACGCGGTATCAGCGGCCCTATGCAGCTCAACACCGACATCACCCTGCTCGCTCCCGGCGTGTGCTGGCAGTACAACTGGGGCTCGAGTGTGCCCCTGGCACAGGTTATGCACGACAACGGTATGGCCTTCTACCCTATGGCTTGGAACAACCACTTCGGCGCCAACGAGATGAGGAACTACAAAAATAACTTCCCCGACGACGCACAGTTTATCCTCGCCTACAACGAGCCTAACCTCACCGACCAGGCCAATATGACCCCCGAGGTGGCAGCCTCCTATTGGCCCGAGCTGAAGAACTTTGCCAACGAGGTGGGCTACAAACTCATCTCCCCCGCTGTGAACTACGGCACCCTCGCAGGCTACAGCGACCCCATCAAGTGGCTCGACGAGTTCTTTGCACAGCCCGGCGTGAGCCTCGACGACGTGGTGGGCATCGCCGTACACTGCTATATGCCCACAGGTGAGTCGCTCAAGAGCTTCATCCGCCGCTTCGACAAGTACAACAAACCCATCTATATGACCGAGTTCTGCCACGCCGGTAGCGGCATCACCAACGATGTCCCCACACAGCAGAGGTTTATGGCCGATGTGCTCAACTATATGGAGGCCGACGACAAGGTGGGCGGCTACTCGTGGTTTATGTCGCGCGGCTCGGGCAGCTGGAAGGCCATCAGCCTGCTCAACACCAACGCCAACAACCCTGCACTCACCGAGCTCGGCCTGGAGTATGTCTACTTCTCGAGCTTCGACAAAAATTGCTACTACCCCACCGGCGAGGCCTTCCCCGCAGCCCACTTCCGCGCAAACAACGCAGAGGCTCTGGCCGAGGGTAACGGATGGGAGAACACCCCCCGCATCAAGGCTTCGAGCGACGCTACGGGCCCCGTGGTGCTATGTGACTTCTTCGCCAACTTTATGTGGGTGGAGTATGGCATCGAGGTGGTGGAGGATGGCACCTACGAGCTTCTGGCACGCTATGCCAACCTCGTGGACGGCACCTTCGGCTTTGAGATCGACGGCAAGAGGGTGGCCACCCACACCTTCCCCGCCACAGGCGCTGTGGATGCGTGGAAAACCAACCGCATCGAGGGCTTCAAACTCACCAAGGGTCGCCACACCCTCCGCGTAGTGCTCGACGGTGGCAGAGCCGACTTCAACTGGTTCTGCTTCCGCAAGTAGGCCCACGCCCCCGAGTTGCAAATCACAAGAAAACAACTACATAACACATTAAAATCTTCAACCAAAAAAACCAACAAACTATGAGAAAACAAATCTATGAGCGCCCCGAGATTGAGCAAACTCAATGCTCGGTGGAGAACGGTATCGCCTCGAGCGAGACTCTGTGGTATGAGAAAGGTGGCGAAGGCGACTTCGACTACGTCATCACCGACGACGAGACTTGGGGATAGCGCCAAGACAAAACTCCCTAATTCCCAAAAAAAGTAGAGTAAAAGCAAAAAACGACAGAAAAATATGAAAAAGATTTTCAGCTACGCAATCGCTCTCGTTGCAGGCTTGGCCGCAATGACAGCTTGTACAAACGAGCCCGAAGAGGGCATCCAGCCCGGCGCCGACAAGGAGTATGTCATCGTCAAAGCCTCGCTCGGCGAGGAGACCCGCGCAACCTTCTCCGATGTGGAGGGCCTCAAATGGCAGGTTGGCGACAAGATTAAATATGCCGGCGGCTGGGAAGGTTCCTCCGAGCCCCTCACCGCAGAGGATATCGAGGATGGCGGCTACACCGCAAACTTCAAGTTCCCCGCAGCCCTCAACCAGGTGGACCGCACCGGTTGGTTTGTGACCACCACCTGCCACCCCGGCAACTACAACGAGGTGGAGTTCACCCTCGGCACAGCAAGTGGTGCCGCCTACGCACAGGAGGTGGCCGGCTTGATGAACAGCCGCTACATCTTCCTCCACTCCGGCACCGGCATCATCAACATCACCAAAGATGAGGCTCCCGAGGTGACTATGAACATCGCAGGCTCCATCTTCCGCTACATCCCCTACACCGAGACCTACAACACCGAGTCCGTGAAGTATGTGGAGCTCACCGCCAAGGGTGGTAACGGCATTGTTGGTACTGTGGCCTACGACCGTGGTGCAGGCAAATACAGGGGCGTGAACGACGTCAACTGGCAGAAATCGTCCGCCGTACACATCGACCTCACCGAGCCCTTCGCACTCGAGGGTGTGAACTCGCGCGAGAAATCGAAAGGTATCTATATGGCACTTGCAGCCACCACTGCTACTCACACCATCAACGGCTACACCATCACCGTGAAGACCGATGTTGCCACCTACATCTTCGACTCCAACGAGACCCTCGAGATCAAGGAGAACGAGCTGAAGAACATCTTCCTCAAGCTCGAGAACGCAAAACGCATCGACGACACCGCCTTCAAGGGCGACCTCCAGTATATCGGTGACCTCGCCGAGGCAACCAAACCCCTCTCGTTCCAGGGCGCAGATAGACTCTATGGTGGCTACTGGTATGCACAGACCCGCGATGCAGGTAGCGACGCTTGGGTAAACCGCGACGGCGCAGCCAACAAAGCATTCTACGAAAATGTTGTCTTCACCTACACCGACGAGGCTACCGGCGAGCCCGTAGATTGGATCTCGGTGGTTTACGGTGGTGACGGCGGTTCGCACTGGCTGCTCACCGCACAGTCCAACGACGGTGCAGAGCGCAAGGCTGTGGTTACCGCAACCTTCCCCGATGTGAACGGCTACTACGTTACTGAGGCTTGCAAGACCAAGAGCATTACCGTGACCCAGAGTGCCTACAGCCAGAACAACATCCTCAGCTTCTTCGGCGGCATCGGCGACCAGACCATCTCTGGTGATGCTGTCACCAAACAGAGCCTCGGCTACTGTGTAATTCAGGTCAATGGCGTCAACGCCGAGAGTTGGGGCGACAACAAGCACAACGAGCAGGAGCTCTATGGCGCAGTTGAGATCGTATGCCGCGAGGGTGGCGCAGCCGGCCCCGTTGTGGATTGGCTCACCGTGGAGTATGGCAAAGATGACCAGGGTAAATTCAACACCACCCACCTGCTTGCAACCGCAACCGAGAACACCACCGGTGCCAACCGTCAGGCTCTGGTATGCTGCACCTACAACGCTCCCGAGGGCTACATCTTCGAGAACGGCCAGACCAGCTTCTTCCGCCAGTTTATGGTGACCCAGAAGGCCAACGACGCAATGAAGGTCATCAGCTTCTGGGGTGGTCTTGCTCCCGAGTACACCCACAACGCAGCTGCACAGAACGATTGGGGCCTGAGCTACTGGGTTGTTAATGTCGACGGCCAGACCGCAACCGATTGGGGCGGCGACAGCCACAACGAGCAGGCCATCTATGGCGGCGCAGAGTTCAAGTGCTACGACTACACCAATGGCGTGCGTGGCGCAGAGATCGACTGGGTGACCGTAGACTACAAGAAGGACGGCGACGGCAAGGTTATCGACACTTGGTGGCTCGCCAACATCCAGGAGAACACCGGCGCTCCCCGCGCAGCAGAGATCGTCTGCACCTTCCCCGAGATCCAGGGCTACACCTTCGAGCACGGCCAGAATGTGAGGAGCACCATCATCCGTCAGGATGGCGTTGTGGTTGAGGAGCCCGCCAAACAGCTCTTCCTCAAACCCAACTCCAACTGGAAGGTTGACAACGCTCGCTTTGCAGCCTACTTCTTCGGTGGCACCCCTGCCGAGGTGTGGGTAAGTATGACCGACGAGGATAAGGACGGCATCTATGAGCTCACCATCCCCGAGGGCTACGACTACGGTTGCAACGTGATCTTCTGCCGTATGAACCCCGGCGCAGCCGACAACAACTGGAACAACAAGTGGAACCAGACCTCCGACCTCAAGGCTCCCACCGACGGTAAGAACCTCTACACCGTAACCGAGGGTGCTTGGGACAATGGCGGTGGCACTTGGAGCGTGAAATAGTTCACCCCGCACCGCTTGGAGTGCAAGAGTTGGCACTCCGAGTTTGCAACAAAAAAAGGAGAGAGCATCCCGACGCGGGATGCTCTCTCTGCTATTAGTAGTCTTGGTTCCCCCTACCTATGTTTTATTTATATAGCTCGAGGGCAAGTTCGGGGTAGTCGGTGGTGATGTAGTCGAGGTTGTGGCGCTTCACCCAGAGCATATCCTGCTCCTTATTGACGGTCCAAACGTTCACCTCGAGGCCCAGCTTGTGGAGCTGCTCAACCATCTTTGGAGCAACCTTATAGACGCCAATGTGGTAGTCGGCACCCGCAAATCCCTCCTCGAGGAGTCGCTTGGGCAGAATCTCGCCACCCAGATAGTAGACCTTTGCAGAGGGTGCCAAGCGGATAAACTCGAGACACGCATTGTGGGAGAAGCTGATGTACTCCGTGCGCTCGGCAAGACCCATAGCCTCCACCATCTTCACCGAGGCCTCCACAGCCTTTCGCTCCTGCTCCTTGTTGTTGTGGGGCTTGAGCTCGAAGATAAGTTGCAACTCGGGATAGCGTTGAGCCACGGTCAGGAAATCCTCCAGCAGGGGGAGTGGCTCGCCATTTTCGAGTGTGTAGTCCTTCATCTGAGCCATAGTGAGCTTCTCCACTCGCTGGCCGTTCATCTCGTCGTCGTGGTAGAGAAACAGCACGCCGTCGGCCGAGAGCCACACGTCAAATTCGGAGCCCCAGCACCCTATTTCTGCCGCTGCAACAAGCGAAGCTACAGAGTTTTGTGCGCTTCCCTCGGCGCGCCAATAGCCCCTGTGGGCGATGACCTTGGGCTGTGCGGAGAGGGAGAAAAGGGTGGCCGAGAGGAGTGTCAGGGCGGCGGTTAGGAGGTGGCGTTTCATAGTGTTGGTGTGATTAAAGTGTTGTTTTGGTCCAATATTCTACCTACAAATATAACGTTTCTCACACAAAAAACGTACATTTGCACCTCAAGACAAACACAAAAACCCAATTGCGATGAGAAAAAACCTACGATATGCACTCCTGCTCGGCATCGCCGCACTGTTGGGAGGTTGCAAGGACCCCGAAGTGACCGAAGTGAGATACCTCGCCTCGGCCACACCCACAGCAACCCTCTACTCGCTCGACGCCGAAGGTAACCTCTCCGAAGCGGGCGACTTCCTGCGCGGAGCCACCCTCACCATCTATCCCAACTGCACCCAAAAAGATGGCGAAAGACGCCTCACCAAACTCCTGCTCGACGGAGTGGAGTTCTACGCCCCCGAGGAGAACCTCGCCATTGAGCCAAGGGATGTGGTGCGCGAAAAGAATATGTGGGTGCGTACACCTGCCACCATCCTCGGCGACCTCGGCCTCTCCACCATCGCAGGCCACGCCGACAAAAATGCCGAACTCACCATCCTCGACTACGACTCCCTGCGAGCCGACGGCACCGTGGCTACCTATAGGGTGAGTCTCGATGGTGTGGAGGGCTACGTCTATGGCAAATACCTCGTCTTCACCCCCGAGGAGGCAGCCAAGCGCTACAAAGCCGACCTCTACGACCCCATCCACAACGCCATCAAAAACCCCTTTGGAGGCGGAAAGGCCATAGGGTGCGACTTCTATCCCGTGGAGAAGCCCTCCTTTGAGCACAACCCTATGCCCGTGGCTTGCTACTCGCTCTATCTCAACTCGGGCACCAATGTGCTGAAGAACATCGAGAGCTACATCGCCCTGGCCAAGCAGAGCAAAATCAACACCTTCGTCATCGACATCAAAGACAACGAAAGCCCCGGCTTCAAGGCCGACGCTATGGCCACCTACTCCCCCACCAACTACAAACGTGCCGGCGACAAGGAGGCCCTCTATCGCAAGGTTGTGGCCCGCCTCCACGAGGAGGGATTCTATGTGGTGGGACGCATCACCTGCTTCAAGGATAGCTACTTCGTGAAGGACAACCCCAAGAGCGCCATCACCGAGAAGGCCACAGGAGAGCCCTTCAAGCACAACAAAGCATTCTGGCCCAGCGGCTTCGACAGGCGCGTGTGGGAGTTCAATGTGGCCTTGGCCAAGGAGGCTGTGGAGAAGTTTGGCTTCAACGAGATCAACTTCGACTACGTTCGTTTCCCCGACCGTATGACCAAGGTGGAGGAGCTTGTGGACTACCACAATCGCTATGGCGAGAGCAAGGTGCAGGCTATCCAGAGGTTTGTGCAGTATGCCTGCGACGAGATCCACAAGGTGGGAGCCTACGTTTCGGTGGATGTCTTCGGCGAGAGTGCCAACCCCGGCTACACCACCGCCTACGGCCAATATTGGCCCGCCATCAGCAACGTTGCCGACGTCATCAGCGGTATGCCCTACCCCGACCACTTCTCCAACGGCTACTATGGCATCACCAAACCCTGGAACCACCCCTACGACATTCTCTATGAGTGGGGTAAGCGTGTGCAGGACAGGCAGAAAGTGACCCCCACCCCCGCAGTGGTCCGCACCTGGGTGCAGGCCTACAATGTGATGCGCCACGTCGACCGCAACGGCATTGCCTACAATGCGGAGAATGTGGAGAAGGAGATCCGCGGACTCTATGGCGCAGGACTCACGGGTGGCTACATCACCTGGCTCGCCTCCTCCAACATCGAGAAGTATCGCCAGCAGCTCGGCGCCTTCCAGAAGGACTACTACGCCGATTGGCGCAACCCCAACTTCCACTACGACCCCAATGCCGTAGTCGAATTGGAGCAGAGCAGTGAGCAGAGTGTCGACCAGCAAAGTGCCGCAGAGCCCACTGCACCACAGCCACAAGCCGAATAGAGAGAGTCGGCATAGTTGCAAACCAATATGACGCGGGCCGCATCCACAGCGAGAGAGAAATGGATGTGGCCCGCCTCTTTTTTTTGGAGCAGAGAGAACATCGAACCATAATATTGCTTATATTTGTGGTGCTGTTAGGGGTGCCGCGCCCAAAGCTGTGTGCCACACAAGGCTCATCGCACAAAGGCCGGCTGAGATTATACCCTCCGAACCTGATATGTATAATGACAGCGCAGGGAAACGGTAGTCTTATGGTCGCATACTATAATTGATGTATAGACGCGCCGTATTCCCCGCCATCGGAATACGGCATTTTTGTTTACACACTCATAAACACACTTTAAGACTATGAAATGTTCGATTTCCACCCAGGAACTCTCGCGCACGCTCGCAGCAATGAGGCAGCAAAGCCCTCTGGTACACAACATCACCAACTATGTGGCAATGAACAACTCGGCCAACGCCCTGCTTGCACTTGGCGCCAGCCCCGTAATGGCCCACTGGAAGGATGAGATGGAGGAGATGGTGGCCATTGCAGGCGCTCTGGTCATCAACATCGGCACTCTCGATGGCCAGTGGATTGAGGGTATGATTGCCGCAGGCACCGCCGCACACCGCAAGGGTACCCCCATTGTGCTCGACCCCGTGGGCGCAGGAGCCACCTCGCACCGCACGGAGACCGCTTGGCGAATTATCCGCGAGTGCCACCCCACCATCATCCGCGGCAACGGCAGCGAGATTATGGCCCTCGTGAGGGCCGACGTGAAGAGCAAAGGAGTCGACAGCAGCGCCTCGAGCCACAGCGCACTCGACTCGGCCAAGGAGTTGGCCCTCAAGGCGGAGTGCGTGGTTGTTATCAGTGGCGAGGTGGACTACATCACCGATGGCCACACCACCCACACTGTGGAGGGTGGTCACCCCATAATGACCGCCGTGACAGGAATGGGTTGCACCTCCTCGTCCGTTGTGGGCGCTTGCGCGGCTGTGGAGCCCAATCCAATGGTGGCATCCACCGCGGCAATGGCAATTATGAGCCTCGCAGGCGAGAGGGCAGCCTCCGTCGCCCGAGGTAGCGGCTCGATGCAGGTGGCCTTCCTCGACGAGCTCTACAACCTCACCCCCGAAACCATCTAAGAAAAACAATGAACAAAGATCAACTCTCTCTCTACCTGGTCACCGACCGCCCACTCTCGCTCGGCCGCCCCATCGAACAAATCGTGAAGGAGGCGGTGGCAGGAGGTGTGACCATAGTGCAACTCCGCGAGAAGGATTGCCCCACGGGTGAGTTCGTTGCCCTGGCACGCCGACTCAAGGAGATACTCGCGCCCCTGAATATTCCGCTTATCATCAACGACCGCGTGGATGTGGCCCTTGCGGTGGATGCCGAGGGGCTCCACATCGGTCAAAGCGATATGAACTACGAGGATGCAAGGCGACTGCTGGGCCCTGAGAAGATCATTGGCCTCTCGGTGGAGAGTTTCGAGGACTTGGAGGTGGCCAACCTCTTGGATGTCGATTATGTGGGCATCTCGCCCGTCTACGGCACCCCCACCAAGAGCGACACCGCCGAGCCTTTCGGTCTGGAGGGTTTGCAGAAGGCTGTTGCCCTCTCTGTCCACCCCACCGTGGCCATAGGCGGTATGAATGCCTCGACCATCGGGGAGGTGGTGGCTGCGGGCACCGACGGCGTGGCCGTAGTCTCGGCCATCTGTTCGGCCCCCTCACCCCAAGCCGCCGCCCGAGAGCTCAAGGAGATTATCAACCAGCATAAACCCACAACTATGAGTTGGACCAAAGAGATATGGCAGAAGTCGCTGCCCATCTATGAGCGCATCATCGCCCACCCCTTCATCAAGGAGTTGGCCGACGGCTCTCTCGCCACAGAGCGATTTGTGCGCTACATTGCACAGGACGAAATCTACATCAAAAACTATGGCGAGGAGATGTTCCTCCTGGCCGATATGATGCCCAATGAGCAGATGCGCGAGATGTTTCGCGAGTTGGCCAAGGGAGGTATGGAGGCCGAGGGTGCAATGCACGCTCTGCTGATTGAGCGCTTCGGCATCGACACCGCCGTGGAGCCCTCGGAGGTGACGGCCGGCTATATGGCCCACACCCGAGGCCACATCAACAGCGGCTCACTCGCCCACGCAATGGCAGCAATGCTCCCCTGTATGTGGATCTACAACGAGGTGGGACTCTACATCTACTCCCACCGCAACCCCAATCCCAACCCCTATGCCGAGTGGGTGGCAACCTACGCTTCGGAGGACTTCACCGAGGTCACTCGCCTGATTCTGGAGCTCTGCGACCGCATAGCCGCAGAGGCCACACCCGAGGTCAGGGCCGAGATGGAGGAGGCCTATCTCATTGCCGCCGAGTATGAGTGGGCCTTCTGGAATTGGGGCTACTACGGCAACAATCTGTGAGAGAAAAGCGTATGGCAAAAGGTGAATTTTCGCTGATAGACTTCATCAGCACCCACTTCAAGGTACCCGAAGGTATGGTGGGCATAGGCGACGACTGCGCCATCATCCCCAGCTATGGGGAAGATACGCTCGTCTCCACCGATATGCTCCTCGAGGGCATCCACTTCCTCCGCACGAAAGCCTCTCCCGAGGATATCGGTTGGAAGGCTGCGGCAGTGAACCTCAGCGACATAGCTGCAATGGGAGGTGTCCCCACCGCAACATTCCTCTCGATGGCTCTGCCTGCCGACGCACAGGGCGAGTGGGCCGAGCGTTTCATTGTGGGCTATGCCGAGATCAGCCGACTCTACAACGTCCCCCTGCTGGGTGGCGACACCACCTCCTCCCTGCGCGACATTGCCATCAACGTGGGTGTCAAGGGGCGTTGCCCACAAGGCAAGGCCATAGGTCGCAACGGCGCCAAGGTGGGCGAGACAATCTTCGTGACGGGACCCCTCGGCGACTCGGGAGCAGGTCTCAAAGCCATCCTCGAACAGCTCCCCTCCACCCCCCTCGTAGACCATCTCATAGGCAAGCATCTCCGCCCCACCCCCAGGCTCGCCGAGGGTGTGGCACTCCGCCAGACGGAGAGAGTGGGTGCAATGATGGATATCTCGGACGGTATTGCGTCGGACCTGAGGCACATTCTCCGCTGCTCGGGTGTGGGTGCGACCATAGAGCTCTCCTCCCTCCCCCTCTCGGAGGAGTTGCGCCAGATGTGCACTCTCCACGATTGGAACCCCACCGACCTCGCGCTCACAGCCGGAGAGGACTATGAACTCCTGCTCACAGGCCCCGACAACCTCCCCGAGCTCGTGGAGTTTCCCCTCCACCCCATCGGCACCATCACCGAGGATAGGGAGCTCTGCTGGATGCACAACGGACGCAAGGTCCGCTACAACAAGAAGGGTTTTTCGCACTTTTAGCACCACCACAACACAAAACACACATAATCGCAGATGAGCAAACTACAATACCCCACAGTACTCTCCGTTGCAGGCAGTGATTCGGGCGGCGGAGCAGGCATACAGGCCGACATCAAGGCCATCTCCGCAATGGGAGCCTATGCCGCCACAGCCATCACCGCCGTTACGGTGCAGAACACCCTCGGAGTCACCGACGTTCACCCCATCCCCATCCCCGTCATCTGCGGCCAGATTGAGGCCGTGCTCTCCGACATAGGGGCCAATGCCATCAAAATCGGTATGCTCCACTCCTCGGAAGTGGTGGAGGCGGTGGCCGCAACCCTCCTCAGCCACAAGGCAGAGAACATCGTGCTCGACCCCGTGATGGTCTCCACCTCGGGCCACCGACTCATTGAGGAGAGTGCCATTGAGACGCTCCGACGCCAACTGCTCCCCCTTGCGCGCGTCATCACCCCCAACATCCCCGAGGCCGAGATTCTCGCGGGGGTGAAAATCGACCACAACGACCAACTCCCCGAGGTGGCCCGCGCCCTCGCAAAGAGTGCAGGATGCTCGGTGCTGATGAAAGCCGGCCACTTGGTGGGTAGGGAGATTGTGGACTATCTCTACAATGCCGAGACCGAGGAGCTCATTGCCCTCCCCTCGGAGCACATCGACACCCCCAACACCCACGGCACGGGTTGCACACTCTCCTCCGCACTTGCTGCTGCCCTCGCGCAGGGACTCTCCCTCAACGAGGCTGCCCGCAAGGCCAAGGAGTATATCCACTCGGCCATCTGCAGCGGAGCCAACTACACCATCGGCCACGGCCACGGTCCCGTGGACCACTTCTGGAAGATGAAAGACCTATAGGAGAGACCCTCTCCTCTTCGGACACCCACACATACGCAAAAACTCCCTCCTGCGACTCTGGCAGGAGGGAGTTTTTGCGTATAAACCGACGACCATCGGTCGCCAATGTCTCTCGGGTGATTGTGCTACTTGAGGTAGTCGTCGAAGTACATAGTCACCTTATCCATCAGATGGACACGGTCTTTGCCGAGAACGTTGTGCTCGTGGCGAGGATAGGGGAAGTAGTCCACCTGGATGTTGTTGACCACACAAGCCCTCACGAAGCTGAGGCTGTGCTGCCACACCACCACGGGGTCGATGGCACCCTGACAGATGAGGAGTTTACCCTTCAGATTGGGGGCCTGATTGATGAGCGAAGTGGCCTCGTAGCCCTCGGGGTTCTGCTCGGGGGTGTCCATATAGCGCTCGCCATACATCACCTCATACCACTTCCAATCAATCACAGGGCCACCGGCAACGCCCACCTTGAATACCTCGGGATAGTGGGTCATCAGCGAGATGGTCATAAAACCGCCGTAGCTCCAGCCGTGGACACCAATGCGGTCGGCGTCGACCCACTCGTGGCCGAGGAGCCACTCCACGCCCTTCATCTGGTCCTCCATCTCGGCCTTGCCACACTGGCGGTGGATCACCTTCTCATACTCGGCACCGTGGTTGAGCGTGCCTCGGTTGTCCATCACAAAGACCACATAGCCCCTCTGTGCCATATACATCTCCCAGCGACGCAGGCTGGCCAGATAGGAGTTGTTGACCATCTGGCTGTGGGGACCACCGTAGACATAGACGATGGCGGGATACTTCTTGGCGGGGTCGAAGTCGATGGGGTAGATGAGTCGATACCAATTCTCCCACTTGCCGTCGGCGGTGGGGATGGTGCCCAACTCTATGGGGGTGTAGTTGTAGCCTTCGGTGGGGTCGGGTGCGGTGAGGAGGTTGGCGGCCACCTTGCCGTCGGTGGTGGAGGCCACGTTCACGATGCGAGGCACATAGAGAGCCGAGTAGTTGTCCACAAACCACTTACGGTCGGGGCTGAGGCTGCAGTTGTGCCAACCCGCCTCGTGGGTCAGGCGCACGCGCTTGCCATTTTTGAGGTTGACCTTGCAGAGGTGCTGCTCGGCGGTGGAGAACTCAAAGGAGTAGTAGTAGACCCACTTGCTGTCGTGACCCACATAGGCCACATCGGCATCGACCTCGGTGAGACGACGGTGGTTCCACTCACCCGTTTTGGCATTGCGCTCATAGAGGTAGAGGTTCCAATAGGCATCGCGCACATTGGTTGCGTAGAGGAATCTGTTGCCGCTCTCGTCGAGCCAACGCAGAGGATGGAGAGGCTCCACATAGCGGGGGTCGGTCTCGGTGAAGAGCGACTCCACGAGCTCACCCGAGGTGGCCGAGTAGCTATTCAGGTGCATCTCGTTCTGGTCGCGGTTGAGCACCTGGATGTAGATGAGCTTGCCATCGGGGCTCCAAGTGATGTTGGTCAGGTAGCGCTCCTCGTCGAAGTCGTCGACCTTCATCCAAGTGGTCTCACGGGTTGCGGAGTTCCACACACCCAGCGACACCACCTCGGAGGGAAGACCCGCCATAGGGTACTTAATCTCCTTGAGAGAGCCTGTGCGTGTGGTGATGTCGAGCAGCGGGAAGGCGGTGATGCGACTCTCGTCCTTGCGGTAGAAGGCCACGCTGAGTCCGTCGGGCGAGGGGAAGATGCCTCCCTCGATGCCAAACTCGTTGCGGCTGACGTGGGAGCCGTTGACGATATTCCTATCCTCGTCGGCGGTGATAGCTATCTTCTCGTCGCCAATCTGGGCGTAGAGATTGTTCTCTTCGGTGAAGTAGCGTGGGCGCTCGGTTTTGGTGGTCTCGGCGGGTGTGGCGGGCTTACCCGATTGGGGGTAGAACCACTCGATGTTGTCGCGCGAGACGACCTTGCCATAGATGGCTTTTCCCTTGGCATCCTCGCCCCAAATGACGAAGATGTTCTGTGGAACGAGTTCGCGAGAGAGGATTGTCTCTTCCATAGTCAACAGTTTTCTCTCCTGGGCCTGAGCACAATAGGGCATCAGCAGTCCGAGGAGGATGGTGCAAAATAGAGGTTTCATAATTTATGGTTTCTTGATTTGTGGTGTAAAGGTACAAAATTTTTTGTGATTAAATCCGACACGGGGCAATAATTCCGTCTCAACCCCTCGCCCCACCCATCGAAAAGCTATCCGGGGGAACAGTTGTGAAAAAGATAACATTTGTTTGTATTTCTTCAAAAAAAAGAATATATTTGCGATAGCTTATTCACTACTGTTAACGATTGATTCTCCAAAAATGAAACGTGCACTTAGGGCCCTGTTTGCAATGGTCCTTATCTCTGCATTGGTACTCAACGGCTGCGACACCAATGATGTGTCAGACCTCGGAGCCGTGAGACTCTCTTCCAATAGCGTTGTTTTCGACTGCTTTGGTGGCAGCAAAACCATCGAAGTAGAGACCTATCCTCAGGGTGTGGATTGGGCCGTGGAGTGCCCCGACCTCACTTGGGCCACCATCGAGACCCAAGAGGGTAAGGTTGTGGTCACAACCCAGGCCAATGCTTCCACCTCAACACGCACCTCCGCATTCACCATCTCCAACAGCAACGCTCTCTTCGAGCCCATCGAAGTGGAGATTCTGCAGGAGGCCGCTCCCGAGGAGAGCTTCTCCACCAGCGCACCCATCGACGAGGTCTACGCTATAGACTCCGAGGGAGGCACCATCACCTTCACGGTGATTGCATCGACCGAGTGGGATGTGGAGTGCGCGGCCGAGTGGGTGGCCATCGAGTGCGACAAGAGTTCGGGCAGGATGAGCCTCACCGTGGAGAAGAACGAGACCGAGCAGGCGAAGGAGTGCTTCGTGAGCATCATTGTGGGCGAGGGTGAGCGCACCGAGCGCCACAACTTCCTGCTCACCCAGGATATCAGGGCCAACAACCCCTACTACAAACTCGTGGGCAACTGGGAGATTACCGCCACCAAGTGGTTCTACTCCCCCAACGGCTCGCTCAACTCCCTCGACTATGCCCCCAACCCCACCGACTACTACCTCATCTTCGCCATCGAGGAGGGAGTCTATGGTCAGACGCTCGTGATGAAAGATTTCCTCTACCCCGGCACCGAGTTGGAGGTGAGGTACGACAGCCAAACGGGTGGTTTTGTCATCCCCTTCGGATGGTCGGTTTTGGGCTACGACGTATTTCTCTATGTGACCGTTGTTTCGGACCGCCAATTCTCCTACGCCTCCGTGGAGGTCGACGTTGTTCCCACCGAGGATGGCACACTCGCTCTGGAGATGCCCACCGTGGCGGGATTCAACCACGTCGGCTTCGGCCTGTGGACCTACAACGACAATGGAGCCAAGGTGGCCTTCGGCTCCACCTACCGCCCCACGATGTTCCCTATGGATGAGATTGTCCTCCGCAAGCAGTTCTAACCACCCCAAAACACCACCGCTATGAAATTTCGCAACCTGATATACACCTTAATCCTCGCTATGGGCTTGGTTGCCTGCAACAACCCCCACAGCGACGAGATTGTTTTCCCCAACTCGGAAGGTCGCATCACCCTTGAGGTCAGTGCCAAAAACCCACTCCTGAAAGTGGACGAGAGTGGCCTCGCAGGTGAGGTTACGTTCCTCTCGCGCGGAGGCGAAATAGTCCTCGATGTGCTGACCAACCAATCCGCGTGGAGCTACACCAAGAGCCAAGACTCCTCCTGGCTCACCGCCAAAGATAGCGACTACTTCCTCCGACTCTCCACCGAGGAGAACAACACCGGAGAGATTCGCACCGCAACCATCACCATCACCGCCGAGCGCGAGGGTGAGAGGGTGGAGTTTGTGCTCACCGTGTCGCAGAACTTCATTGGTCAGGCCGAGTTGGGTCTGTCGACCTCCTCTCTGAGGATGGAGGCCCACACCTCGCTGCGTCAGGTGGTGAGGGTGGAGAGTAGCGACGACGAGTGGGAGTTCGACTGCACCTGCTCGTGGCTCCTCATCGAGAAGAACGGAGAGGAACTCATCCTCACCGCCGACGACAACCGCCGCAACGCCCAGCGCGAGACCTTCATCAGGCTCTTTGTGGAGCGCGAGGGCGCGGTGGCCCTGGAGAGTGTGCTCACCGTGCGTCAGGATGGCAACGCCTTTGTCACCCTGGCCTCCTACAATGTGGCCACCGACGACGAGGGTGCCAAGAAGAGTCTCGCCGTGAAAGCCAACCCCGAGTTGGAGTGGGCTGTCGAGAGCGATGGTAGCAGTTGGTTCTCCGTGAAAAAACTCTCTGCCGAGGAGCTGGAGGTGGAGATCAACCCCAACGATGCGGGCTTGGAGCGCAAGGGTAGCTTCACCATCGAGGTGGGCGACGAGAACAACTCGGCACAAGCCACCGTGAAGGTACACCAGATTGGCACCGACACCGAGGAGCTGATCTATGAGATAGAGATTGTGGAGCCCTTCCACCTCATCACCGCAGCGCCTGTGTTGACCACCTCCACGGGAGGCAGCATTGCTGTCGATTGGGGCGATGGTTCCGAGGTGGAGACCTTCGAGAGCCGACGCGGCACCCACACCTACAAGGAGCCCGGTCTCTACACCATCTCCATCACCGGCGAGGCCCATCAACTCAAGTTCAGCGACGGCAGTAGCTTTGCACCCGAGCTGAAAAACATCATCTCGTGGGGTCAGTTGGGACTCAAGAATGCCGCCGATATGTGTTTGGGTTGCTCGGGCTTGGAGAGCATTCCCAACGACGTGGCAGGCTCATTTGCCAACGTCAAGTCCTTCCTCGGCGCCTTCTCGGCTTGCGAGAGCCTCAAGGAGATTCCCGCCGGCCTCTTCCGCCACGCCACCCTGGCCAAGAACTTCGAGGACTGCTTCAGCCACTCGCGCTCCATTAGCGAGATTCCCGCGGGCCTCTTCGACAACTGCACCGCCGCCGAGCGATTTATCAACACCTTCTACGCCACCGGCACGGGCTACGTCAGCACCTCCTCCACCCTCCCCAACTTCTCGGAGGTGAAGGCTATGGTGCAGCAGGGTGTGCTCCGCGCCATCCCCGAGGGACTCTTCGACAAGTGTACCGCCGCGCAGAAGTTCGACTACGTCTTTGGCGCCACCGCCATCGAGAGCATCCCCGAGGGGCTGTTTGCCAACAACTCGGCCGCCACAATCTTCACGGGTGCATTCTCGGCCTGCGTCAACCTCACGGAGATTCCTGCAGGGCTGATGAGGGGTGCAACGGGTGCGCTCGACATCAAATATATGTTTGCGGGTTGCGATGGCATCAAGGAGATTCCCACAGGGATGTTCACCAACAACTCGGCCGTCACCAACCTCGAGTATATCTTCTACAAGACCGGCATCTCGAAGCTCTCGAAGGGCACTTTCGAGGGTCTCTCGGGTGTGAAAACCGTGGGCGCCGTATTCCAAGACTGCCTCTCCCTGTGCGAGATTGAGGAGGGAGCCTTCGACGGTCTTTCGGCTGCCAAGTCGTTCAAATACTGCTTCTCGGGCTGCACCTCCCTGAGGAGCATTCCCGAGGGTCTGTTTGCAGGCCTCACAGCCGCCTACGAGTTCAAGTCGACCTTCGAGGACTCGGGTTTGGAGAGCATCCCCGCAGGACTCTTTGCCGACGCAAGGGACTACTCGGGTGCCGACCTGACCTATATGTTGGCAGGTTGCAAGAACCTCAAAACCGTGCCCGCAGGCCTCTTCGACACCTTCACCACCGTCACCTCGCCCGGCTTCAGGAGCCTCTTTGAGCACTCCGGCATCGAGAGTGTGCCCGCAGGATTGTTTGCCAAGAGCGTGAAGATCACCACCGGCTTCGAGGACCTCTTCTATATGTGCGAGGAGCTCAAGACCATCGAGGGTTCCATCTTCCCCACCTCGGAGAATGTGAGCTCGCTGGCCTACACCTTCTCGGGCTGTAGCTCGCTCGAGTCGCTCCCCGCCGACCTCTTCACCCCCCTGGCTGCATCGAAGACCAAGTTCACCGCCACCTTCTATGGTTGCACCTCGCTCGCGTCGCTCCCCGAAGGTCTCTTTGCCGAGAACACCGCAGCCACACAATTCACCAACACCTTCAACTCCTGCACCTCACTCAAGAGCATCCCCGCCAACCTCCTCGGCAGCAAGGAGAAGGTGACCACCGTCAAGGGCATCTTCGATGGTTGCAGCTCGCTGGAGTCGATTCCCGCAGGGCTCTTTGCCGAGTGCCCCGCCATCACCAGCTTCGAGCGTGCCTTTGCCGAGTGCAGCTCGCTGAGGTCGCTCCCCGCAGAGCTCTTTGCCGCCATCGGCACCAAGAGCTCGAGCGTGACCTTTGCCGAGTGCTTCCAGAACTGCTCGTCGCTCGAGTCGCTCCCCGCAGGGCTCTTCGACACGGTGCGACGCATCAACTACGTCGACTACTGTTTCGACGGTTGCTCATCGCTGAAAGGCGAATCGCCCTACACCATTGTGGTGGATAGCGAGGGCGTGGAGCAGAAGGTCCACCTCTATGAGCGCGTCAAGGGCGACGACTTTGCAACGGTGCCCTCCTCGTCGTCGGCACACACCAAGTGCTTCGCAGGGTGCAACGGACTGACAGACTACGACAACATCCCCAGCGACTGGAAGTAAGAGAATTGTAGGACCGAAAAAAATGAGAACGAAAATATGAAACTACACAAGATAGCACTCATCACACTCGCTGCTCTGGCAGCCGGTTGCCAAAGTAGCGAGGAAATGGAAATCAAGCCCGACTATGCCAACGTCGAACTCTCGTCGGAGTCGGTGGTTGTGGCTCCAGAGAGCCAGATGAAAACCCTCTTTGTCTCCTCCAACCGCAAGGAGTGGAGCGTGGAGGAGGCGTGCGGATGGCTCGACGTGAACATCGACGGCAACGCCATCACCCTCTTCATCGACGAGAACACCTCGGCAGAAGGCCGCCTGTGCGTGGTGGAGATTGTGGCAGGCGAGCAGCCCGATGTGGCCAAAGCACGACTGAAAGTCTATCAGGAGGGCAAATCCACCGCCAACCTCTCCGCAGAAGCGACCGCCAACTGCTACATAGCTCCCACCGGAGGCTCCTATCGCTTCGATGCCCAGGTGAAAGGCAACGGCAAAGGCGACGGCAACAGCCGCTACATCGAGTTGGAGGGCGTGGAGATTGAGGGCGCCACCTATGCCGAATTGGCGTGGGAGTCCACCTTCGACGGCGACAAGACCCGCAGCACAAAGATCATCCTCAACGAGCCCGTCTACTCCGCCGAACAAGAGGCCATATTCTTCACCACGGGCGAGTGTGAGGGCAACGCACTCATCACACTCCACAATGCCGCAGGCAAGATTCTCTGGAGTTGGCACATCTGGGTGGTGAACGAGCGAATCGGAAGCACCAGCATCGCGGGCATAGATTGGATGGATCGCAATCTGGGCGCCTTGAACAACACCCCCGGAGATATCAACAACCGCGGCTTGCTCTACCAATGGGGCCGCAAAGAGCCCTTCCTCCCCTCCTCCAAACCCTACGACAAGGTGCCCACCCACAAGTACGACGCCGAGGGCAACCTGCTGGAGAGCGAGGAGGAGTACTACGCCACAGAGAATGCCATCGTAGCCGCACGCGAGAGGCTCAATGTGAACAACGAGCAGGTGGGCAACGGCTCACAGGAGTGGCAATATGCGGGCTACATTGCCCCCGTAGCCCTCAGCGCACCCGGCAACATCGACTACGCTCTCAACCACCCCACCACCTTCCTCGGTTGCAGGGTGGATATCCCCATCGGTGAGTATGTCTTCGATTGGTATCTCCAGCAGGACCTGGAGGGCAAGGGCAGCGTGATGCAGCAGTCCGACTCCTACCTCTGGGGCGACAGCCGCACGACCGACAACTACAAGACCATCTTCGACCCCTGCCCTGTGGGCTACGTCGTTCCCCCCACGGGCGCCTTTGGTGAGATTCCCGCGGGCTACGCCTGCACCTATGGCGATAGGGATTGGTCGATGGGCGACTATGGCTGGGATTGGAACGTCGGCGAGGGTCTCCACTTCCCCAGGGTGGGCAACTTCGACGTCTCGGGCCTCATTGGCGAGACCAGCGAGCGCATCCTCTACTGGACCGCGGAGAGCTTCGGCTCCAACTATGAGGGTTTTGGCAAGGCCGCAATGCTGTTTGAGGCCTTCGACGAGATTTTCTACGGCATCTACCCCATCCTCGACCCCGCCGAGATGGCCGCGTGGTACTCCTATGGAGCCAAATGTATAGGTGCTTCCGTAAGATGCGTGAAGGAGTAGGAGGCATACAAACAAAAGAGAAAAAAAATCTAACAACTAACAAACTAACGATACGATGAAAAAAATTTACACACAACCCGCTATCGACATTGAGAATGTGGTGGTGGAAAATGGCATCGCCGTGAGCTATGGCGAGCCCGGCTATCCCGGTCAGGACTCCGGTTTCAACGACGGCTATGACGAAGATTTGTAGTTCTCCAAAAAAATCGCTTTGAAGTATGAAAAGTATTGCTAAATCTCTGGCCCTGATTGCAGTAGCTGCAATGGGCCTCACCGCTTGCCAAAACGATTTTGAGGAACAAATCGAGGCAAAAAATAGTGTTATCGTGAACTTCGTGGCCGACCAGGATGCAACCCGCACCTCGGTGGATACCACCGGCGATGCCCCCGTGTTCGCTTGGGGCGAGCAGGAGAGTTTCGCCGTGCTGGAGCAGACCGCCACTCTCGCCGAAGCTACCGCAGTGACCTACGCGAAGGTCGACGGCAAGGCCAACATCACAGCCGAATTTGCCGCAAACGAGGGCGCACAAGAGTATAGGTATGCCACCATCCACCCCGCAAGTGGCTATGTGAGCGCCGAGAGCCTCGAGGCAGCCACCCTCTCGCTCCCCGCCGAGCAGACTATGGACAATGGCTCCTACGACCCCAAAGCCGACCTTATGGTGTCGAAAGTGGTGACCACCACAGCACAGCCCACCGAGACCCAGCTCCTGCAATTCACCCGCGTGGCTGCCGTTGTGAAGATGAACATCAAGAACTTCGGCGTGGAGTTGGGCGACCAGATTGAGAGCGTGAGCTTCGTTGCCGAGGGCAAAACCCTCGCAGGCACGGTGAGCACCAACCTCTCCAACCCCGAAGAGTTCACCGTAGTCTCGGGTAGCAACAGCGTGAAGGTTGCAACCACCTCCGCATCGGAGATCCTCTTCACCACCCTGCCCGCAACCCTCGAGGCAGGCACCCCCTACACCATCATCATCACCACCAACAAGAAGCTCTACATCAAGAAGAGCACCATCGCCGAGGGTAAGAGCCTCGAGTTTGTGGCCGGCAAGGTTACCCGCGTAGGTGTGGATATGCAGGGCGTGGTGGCCAGCGACAAGTGGGTGCTCGTGAGGGACGCCTCCACTCTCAAGCAGGGTGATGTTGTGGCCATCGCATCCTATGGTTCCAACTACGTTCTGGGCGCCGATATGGCAAACAACTACCCCTATGCCTCCGACACCGAGGTCACCAAGGTGGGCGACTACCTCTACCACCCCATCGCCTCCGAGCCTGAAAATATGATTCAGCCCTTCACCATCGCACAGCGCGACGCAACTCGCACCGCCTTCGACTTCTACAACG
Source organism: Tidjanibacter sp. (assembly GCA_017390585.1). GTDB lineage: Bacteria > Bacteroidota > Bacteroidia > Bacteroidales > Rikenellaceae > Tidjanibacter. The sequence goes on from JAFPBB010000083.1 coordinate 36,459, forward strand.
GCACCACCGACTACGAGGGCGACGAGGATAGCGGTTTCCTCTGGGCTCCCGACAGCGGCAGCAAGTATCTCAAACTCCAGGGCTACTACAGCGCCAACACCCAATTTGACGTAACCATCGACGAGCAGGGCGTGGCCACCGTCATCGCCACCAACGGCTCTGGTAGCTCGAAGCAGATGATGTACAACAGCAGCACCTACGCATCCTCGCGCTACTTCCACTGCTACAGCGAGATCTCCGAGGCCAAGTATATCGCCATCTACCGTCTCGAGGGCGCCGTGGGCACCATCCCCACCATCCCCGCCAACATCGAGGTTCCCGAGGCCGACGAACCCGTTGAGATTGCCGAGGAGGGTACGACAACCGCAACCACCATTGAGGAGGTGGTGTTCAACTACGTTGGCGATTGGGACATCACCGTCAGTGCCAGCGAGGCTTGGCTCACCGTGGGCTATGCCGATGGCGCACTCACCTACACCGCCGAGGCCAACACCGGTAGCGTGCGCGAGGCTGTGGTGACCATCACCGCAACCAAGGGCGAGGAGAGCCTCACTTGGAGCTTCACCGTGAGCCAGAAGGGCGCCCCCGCCGAGATCACCATTGCAGAGTTTATCACCAAGGGTAAGGACCTCACCGCCGTCTACAAACTCACCGGCAAGCTCACCGAGATCCCCAGCTCCACCTCTGGCACCTTCAAACTCTCGGATGAGAACGGCAACATTGCACAGATCAAATACCTCAAGAGAGAGGATGGCTCCTATGTAAAAGGTAATATCGACCTCAAAGTCGGTGACATTATGACCGTCACCACCGTCGTTACGGGCACCACCAAAGGCACGGGCGGCAGCAGCACCTACCCCTCCATCTACAAGGGCCACTACACAATGTCGGCCACCGCATCGGATGCAGTTGCATTTGGTGGTGGCGACGCAACCATCAGTGTCAAGGTGGAGAAATTTGGCCACATCACTGCCCCCGCAACAATCGTTAGCGGCGAGGTGGCCGAGGACAACAACCCCGTGGCAGCCTACAGCTTCACCGACAACGGCGACGGCACCGCAACCGCAGTCGTGACCTTCGGCGAGAACACCACGGGCTCGGCTCGCAAGGTGACTCTCTCCTTCAGCACAGGCTCCGCACATCTGGATGTTGCAACCTCCGTCACCGTGATGCAGGATGTCAATCCCGCACTCAAGAAGGGTTGGTATCTGGTGACCGACGTCAACGACCTCAAGGCTGGCGACAAGATCATCATCGCCGCCACCGGCTTGGACTACGCAATCAGCACCGACAAAAACACCAACAACCGCAAGTCGACCGCCATCACCAAGGAGGGTACAGCACTTGTGGATGTGAGCGACTCCGTGCAGCAGTACGACCTCGAGATCGACGACAAGGGTCTCTACGCCTTCAAGGGCACACTCGGCACCGACGCAGGTAAGTATATCTACGCCTCGAGCTCGTCGAACAACTATATGAAGGTTTCGACCACCCTCGACGACAACGGCAGGTGGACCATCGACATCGCTGCCGATGGCGCTGCAACCATTGTGGCACAGGGTAGCAACACTCGCAATCAAATGCAGTACAACAACAAGTCGACCTCCTCGCCCGCATTCTACTGCACCGATGGCTCCTTCGGCGCCGTTTGTCTCTACAAATTCTACGAGTAGTAACCACGAAAAAAGCAAGCAATGAATCTCGTGAAACATATCGCAACGATGGCTATGGTGGCTTTTGCCGCCATAGCCATTGGCGCTTGCAACGGCAACAATGAGCCGGATGAGAATCCCAAACTCAACCACAACCTCACTCTCGAGGTGGACATCGACAACATCCTCTCCGAGAGCGCCAAGGTGAAAGTGACCCACAACGGCACCTCGGAGGATACTTGGTATGGTTTCCTCACCTCGGAGGTGGAAAAGAGCGAGAAACTCCTCATCGACGAGGAGGTGGCTCGCTACCTCGCAAGCTCCGCACCCACGGCACTCCGCTCCACCAAGAGCTATGTGCAGATTCTCACCAACCTCACCCCCGGCACCACCTACAAGTACATCGCCTTCGGCCTCTCCGAAGAGGGCGAAGTCTATGGCAACTACGGCGCACTCGAGTTCACCACCCAAGGCAACTCGGGAGATAATGGCGGCGGCAGTGGCGACAACGGCGAAGGTGGCGGCGGTGGCGGCGAGGTGAACGGAATGAGGGAGAACAGCGCCTGGAGCGTGGAATACATCGGCGCAGGCACCCTCTATGAGCAGAACTTCGACCACATCGTGAAGGTCACCAGCGTCGACAAAAACCCCTACCTTATGACCGTGGTCTACGCCACCGAGTGGGACCCCACCCAACTCCGCGAGCTGGCCAACTATGTGGTGGCCGACCTGAAGAACTACATCGACGAGTTCAACGACTACTACGGCTCCACCTACACCATAGCCGATTGGCTCTTTGTGGGCGACGGCTACGACGCCTTCAATCTGGTTCCGGGCTACTACAAGGCCGTGGCACTCGGCGTGGATGAGAAGGGCGAGGTCACGGGGCTCTACGCCGTCTCGGAGACCTTCGAGGTGAAGGAACAGACCGCCTCGGCAGCCTTCCGCGCTTGGCTGGGCAACTGGGACATCGTGGGCAACAACGAAGTTACCTACACCATCAACCTCTCCAACGGCTTGGCCAACAAGTTCTTCTATATGTCCTATTGGGAGGGAGATATGGACTTCGTGGTGCAGGTGGACTACAACGCCGAGCTCGACGCCCTGTTCTTCTACTCCCAGACCATTCAAGAGGATGTCAACTTCGGCGACTATGGCTATGGCGACCTCTACTTCTTGGGCCTCGACCGCGATGGTGGGCTCTACACCACCGAGAGTGGCGACTATGGCATTGCCATTGGAGGCATTCTCGACGGCGGCCAGAGGGCCATCGTTCGCTACGACGACGATAGCGTGCAGGGCTACCCCTTCTTCGACTATATGCAGTTCATTGCCGACATCGACGGCAAGTACTACCGACTCACCAACAGCGAGCTTCTCCAGCTGCCCGCAGCAATGAATCCCGCAGGAGGTCAGGTGGCTGTGTCGCCCAAGGTGGCCGAGCGCAACGTGCCCACGCCCCTCCGTACCAAGGTGTCGCGCCCCAGGAATCACATCCACAAGGTGTTCAACTTCTAACGGTCAACACCCAACGCCACAATGGAGTGCCACTCGTTTTGCACCGAGCAATAACGAGTGGCACTCCTTCGTTTGGGCATACCACCACACAATTTGCAGCACCGCCGAAACCACCCACAGCAGAGGGGATGGGGTGTAAAGATGGGCTCTTTGGTAATAAAATTTTGTTTTTTCGACAAAATGCCCTACCTTTGGAATAGCATTTTTTGACATAATATATTTTTTGAAATGAAAGAGAAAATGGTCTCGCTCGACGAGGCAAAACAACTTATCAAATTCTACCCCGATTGGCCCAAAGAGGGTGTGAACTTCGTGGACCTTCTTCCTCTGCTCAGCGACGCCGACACCTTCGGCGTTATCGTGGAGGAGCTGGGTAAGCACGTCACCACCCCCAACATCGCAGCACCCGAGGCTCGCGGCTTCCTCTTTGCCGCACCTCTGCTCGTCACAGATAGCAAAGCACACAACCTCATCACCTTCCGCAAAAGCGGCAAGTTGCCCGCAAATGAGGGCGACCTCCAGAAGGTGGCCATCGTCAAAGAGTATGGCGAGGACAACCTCTTCTTCCGCAAGAGCGACCTCTGCAACGCACTCGTGAGCAACGGCGTGGTGGAAATCACCATCCTCGACGACATTCTCGCCACCGGCGGCACCGCACTCGAGATGGCACGCCACTTGGAGGCCCTGAGGGTGGAAAAAGATGGTGTGGAGTATCCCGTGAAGGTCAAAGAGTTCATCTTCCTGGCCGACCTGAGTTTCCTCCACGGCAAGGAACTCCTGGAGGAGATTGCACCCGTCTACTCGCTCATCACATTCTAAGGAAAACAATTCTCATCACACACGCAACTGCCTGACATCCACAACGATTCGGGCAGTTTTGCTCACAAACCCACAAACGATTATGAGATTGCTTATACACCACAACTCGGGCAGCGGCTCCCGCTGGACCGCACGCTACATCGCCGACGCCATCAACCGCAAAGCCGCCTCCACAAGCGCACCCTTTGTGCTCGGACTCCCCACCGGCTCCACCCCCGTGGAGACCTACAAGGAACTCATCCGACTCAATCGTGAGGGCTACGTCAGCTTCGCCAATGTCGTCACCTTCAATATGGACGAATATGTGGGACTCCCCGAGGAGCACCCCCAGAGCTACCACACCTTTATGTGGGAAAACCTCTTCTCCCACATCGACATCAAGCCCGAGAATGTCAACATCCTCAATGGCAATGCCGACGACCTCGAGAAGGAGTGTGAGAACTACGAGAAGCGCATTGAGAGCGCCGGAGGCATCGACCTCTTCCTCGGTGGCGTGGGCGAAGATGGCCACATAGCCTTCAATGAGCCCTTCTCGTCGATGTCGTCGCGCACCCGCGTGAAGACCCTCACAGAGGACACAGTATTGGTCAACTCCCGCTTCTTCGACGGCGACATCAGCCTCGTGCCCCGCTTGGCACTCACCGTGGGTGTGGCCACCATACTCTCCGCCAAGGAGGTCGTGATCCTCGCCTTTGGCCCCAAGAAAGCACGCGCGGTGCAGCAGGGTGTGGAGGGCCCCTACAGCCACAGTTGGACCATCACAGGACTCCAGACCCACCGCCACGGCATACTCGTGACCGACGAGGAGGCCGCAGGCGAACTCAAGGTCAACACCTACAGATACTTCAAGAGCATCGAGAAAGATGCCTTAGAGGAATAGGCTACCAGACACAAAACAACGACAGCGCTCCCCATTGCAGGGAGCGCTGTCGTTGTGTTGTACCCAATCGTGGTGGAGGGGAATGAGGCCCCGAAAAAGGATAATGGGGGTCAAGGCGGGTCGCCCTACTTGCTGCGTGCAATGCCATCCAAGACCATCAACAAATCCTCCACGGTGGGGTCTTTCATCAACACGGTTTTCTGCGCGTCGAGCAGATAGATGGTGGGGATGGCCTTGAGGTCGTAGAGGTCGCGGGAGCGAATCTGCTCACCCTTGTCGTAGGAGGAAATCCACCATTCGGGGTTCTCTTTCAGATACTTGCGCCATTCGCTGAGGTCGCTGTCGGGATGGATGGCCAGCACCTTCAGCAGCCCCCTCGAGCGCAACACCTCCAGCAGTCCGGAAGCCTCAATCTGTGCCTTGGTGCGGGCACACTCGCTGCAACCGGGATTGTAGAAATAGAGGAGCAGATAGGGGCTCTTGATGGAGTGCATACGCCCCTGACGTCCGTCGGGGAGAGTGTAGACAAAGTCGTTGGCGAGGGAGCCCTGCTGGTTGCGCGAGACAAGGGCGAGGAGAGTGCGATAGCGCACCTTGGAGGCCTCGTCGAGCGGGCTCTTGGCCCCCACGGCGTGGCGCAAGAATGGCTCCCAAAGGAGGTCGTTGCGCGCCGGCGAAGAGGGGTCGTAGAGAATCGTCTCGGCCACCTCGAGGATGTGCCAATAGCCATCCTCTGTGGCTGCCGCACGACCAAGCAACCCCTCGATGGCCTTTGCCGAAATGACGGGGTCGGTGGCGTAGAGCACATCGAGGTAGTGGAGGAAGGCGACCTTGGGGGTGTTGGGGTCGAAGATCTCATCGGCCCTATCGAAGGGGTAGTTGTTCCAGAAATTCATTGCAAGCCACTGGTCGGCAGCGGCTCCATCGGCAATGTAGGATGGAATCTGCACATAGGGAAACGGCGCGTAGGACTGCGCACGAAGCTCACCCCAAGAGGTGACAACGAGCATCAGCAGAGGTAAAAACAACTTTTTCATAGACAAAAAACACTTGTTGCTCCGACAAAGTTACCCAAATAATTGTGTTATTCAAAAAACGATGGTAACTTTGCGGAATTAAAGGGCTCATTGCGCGAGCGTGTGGCGAACAACTCGCCCCGGCCCCCACTGTCACAAGAGAAACGAACAAACAAACCAATTTTAATTCTTTAACCTAATTAATTATGAGTGGAAGTATTTTTACCTCTTCAATCGGCAAGAAGATGTTTATGAGCATCTCGGGCTGTATCCTCATCCTGTTCCTCACATTCCATATGTGTATGAACTTGGCATTAATCTTCTCCGACAGCGCCTACAACGCTATCTGCGGTTTCCTCGGCGCCAACTGGTATGCCGTTGCTGCAACCGCTGCATTGGCACTTGTTGTGTTGCTTCACTTTGGTCTTGCCATCGTTCTGACCATCCAGAACCGCAAGGCTCGTGGCACCATCCGCTACCGCGTTACCGAGCGTGAGAACGGTGTTGAGTGGTCGTCGAAGAATATGCTGGTACTTGGCTTCGTTGTAGTCATCGGCCTCATCGTTCACCTCGCCAACTTCTGGCTCAAGATGATGTACACCGAGCTTATGGGTGCCCACGAGGTTGCTCTCGGCGCCGCTACCGTAGCTCCCACCGACGGTGCTGCAATCGTTCGTTTCTACTTCAGCCAGTGGTACTATGCCGCCATCTACATCGTATGGTTCGTAGGTCTGTGGTTCCACCTCACTCACGGCGTGTGGAGTATGATGCACTCGCTCGGTCTGAACAGCAAAGTGTGGTTCAAACGTATGAAATGCATCTCCACCATCGTTGCTACCCTCATCTGCGGCGGCTTCGCTCTGGTGACCATCGTACTTTTCTTGCAGGGCAACGGCATCCTGCCCAACCCCCTTTTCTAATCTGAAACCAAAAATACCATACGTCATATGATTAAGCTTGATTCCAAAATCCCCGCAGGCCCCATCGAAGGCAAGTGGACAAAACATAAAGGTGATATCAAAGTCGTTAGCCCCGCTAACAAACGCAAACTCGACGTTATCGTTATCGGTACCGGCCTCGGTGGTGGCGCTGCTGCTGCTTCGCTCGGTGAGCTCGGCTACAACGTAAAAGTATTCTGCATCAGCGACTCGCCCCGTAGGGCCCACTCGATTGCAGCTCAGGGCGGTATCAACGCCGCAAAGAACTATCAGAACGACAACGACTCCGTCTACCGTCTGTTCTACGACACCATCAAAGGTGGTGACTACCGCGCACGTGAGGCCAACGTCTACCGTCTGGCCGAGGTTTCGAACCTCATTATCGACCAGTGCGTGGCTCAGGGCGTACCCTTCGCTCGCGAGTACGGCGGCCTTCTGGCCAACCGTTCGTTTGGTGGCGCACAGGTATCGCGTACCTTCTATGCCCGCGGTCAGACCGGTCAGCAGCTCCTCTTGGGTGCCTACGCAGCCCTCAACCGCCAGATCGCTGCCAAGACCGTGAAGAGCTACCCCCGCCACGAGATTCTCGACATCGTTCTCATCGATGGCAAAGCAAGAGGTGTGATTGCTCGTAACCTCGTTACCGGCGAGCTCGAGCGCCACGGCGCACACGCTGTGGTTATGGCAACCGGTGGCTACGGCAACGTATTCTTCCTCTCGACCAACGCAATGAACTCCAACGGTTCGGTGGCTTGGCAGGCATTCAAGAAAGGCGCCGCCTTCGCTAACCCCTGCTTCACTCAGATCCACCCCACTTGTATCCCCGTACACGGCACCCAGCAGAGCAAACTCACCCTTATGAGTGAGTCGCTCCGTAACGATGGCCGCATCTGGGTTCCCAAGAACCTCTCGGATGTGAAGGCTCTCCGCGCAGGTGTTAAACAGCCCTCCGACATCGCCGAGGAGGATAGGGACTACTACTTGGAGCGTCGCTACCCCGCATTCGGTAACTTGGTTCCCCGCGACGTGGCTTCGCGTGCAGCCAAGGAGCGTTGCGATGCAGGTTATGGTGTGAACGAGACCGGCCTCGCCGTTTACCTCGACTTCAAGACCGCCATCAACCGCCTCGGTATCGACAAGATCCGCGAGCGCTACGGCAACCTCTTCCAGATGTATGAGAAGATTACCGCAGTGAACCCCTATGAGCAGCCTATGCAGATCTACCCTGCTGTTCACTACACTATGGGTGGTACCTGGGTTGACTACAACCTTATGACCACCGTTCCCGGTCTCTACTCCATTGGCGAGGCCAACTTCTCGGACCACGGTGCAAACCGCCTCGGTGCTTCGGCTCTGATGCAGGGTCTGGCCGACGGCTACTTCGTGCTGCCCTACACCATCGGTGACTACCTCTCGAAGGAGATCCAGTCGCCCAAGGTGGACACCAACGATCCCGCATTCGAGGAGGCAGAGAACGCCATCCGCGCTAAGATCGAGAAACTCTACGCCATCAAGGGTAACCAGACTCCCGACGAGCTGCACAAGAAACTCGGTTGCGGCATTATGTGGGAGAAAGTTGGTATGGCTCGTACCAAAGAGTCGTTGGAGCAGGCTATCGTTGAGATTCAGGCCTTGAGGAAAGAGTTCTGGAGCGACCTGAAACTCACCGGCAAGCCCGATGAGTTCAACCAGGAGCTTGAGAAGGCACTCCGTCTGGCCGACTTCCTGGAGCTCGGCGAGCTTATGGCACGCGACGCACTCAACCGTAACGAGAGCTGCGGTGGCCACTTCCGCGAGGAGTTCCAGACTCCCGAGGGCGAGGCTCTGCGCGACGACGAGAACTACGCCTATGTAGCCGTATGGGAGTATCAGGGTGAGGACAAAGAGCCCGTGCTCTACAAAGAGCCTCTCACCTTCGAGACCATCCACCTCCAGCAGCGTAACTACAAAGACTAAAACAAGAGGATTGAACAGGAACTATCCCGAATCCAAACGATTAACGTAAGCAAAAAAACAGAACAACGATATGAATTTAACACTTGAAATCTGGCGTCAGCCCAACGCCAAAGCAGAAGGCAAATTCGAGACCTATGTGGTTAAGGATGTTTCGACCGAGAGCTCGTTCCTCGAGATGCTCGATATCCTCAACAACCAGCTTATCCACGAGGGTAAAGAGCCCGTAGCATTCGACCACGACTGCCGCGAGGGTATCTGTGGCGCTTGCTCGCTCCGCATCAACGGCCACGCACACGGCCCCGAGAGCGAGGTGACCACCTGCCAGCTCCATATGCGTAACTTCAAGGACGGTGACAAGATCGTCATCGAGCCCTGGAGGAGCCGCGCATTCCCCGTAATCAAAGACCTCGTGGTGGACCGCACCGCCTATGAGACCATCCTCCAGGCAGGTGGTTTCGTGTCGGTGAACACCGGCGGTGTGCCCGATGCCAACGCTATTCCTATCGCCAAGGACGACGCTGAGGAGAGTATGGACGCAGCTGCTTGTATCGGTTGTGGTGCTTGCGCCGCTACCTGCAAGAACGGCTCGGCAATGCTCTTCGTGGCTGCACGCGTTTCGTCGCTCGCCAAACTGCCCCAGGGTCAGGTGGAGGGCGCACGCAGGGCCAAAGCTATGGTTGCCAAGATGGACGAGCTCGGCTTCGGTAACTGCACCAACACCGGTGCTTGCCAGGCAGAGTGCCCCAAAGGCATCACCATCAACCACATCGCTCGCCTCAACCGCGAGTACCTCAAAGCTAAATTCCGCAGCTAAGAGGTTGCTTCCGTAGGAGCAAAACAGAACCATAATCAAGGGTAGGTGCACTGTCGCCTACCCTTGCTATGGGAATGATATATGTGAACAACACACAGTTAGGTTAATTATTAATTAAAAAAAAGAGAAAGAAATGTCAGAGATTTTAGGCGTACACGCAAGAGAGATTCTCGATTCGAGGGGCAACCCCACCATCGAGGTAGAGGTTACCACTGCAAATGGTTTTGTTGGTCGTGCTGCTGTTCCCAGCGGTGCTTCGACCGGTGAGAACGAGGCTCTCGAGCTTCGCGATGGCGACAAGAGTCGCTACCTCGGCAAAGGCGTACTCAAAGCTGTTGCCAACGTAAACGACGTGATTGCTCCCGCTATCATCGGTATGGAAGTATACGATCAGGTGGGTGTAGATAAGGCTATGATTGAGCTCGACGGCACCAAGACCAAGAGCAACCTCGGCGCAAACGCCATCCTCGGCGTGTCGCTCGCAACTGCTCGCGCAGCTGCAGAGGAGCTTGGTATGCCCCTCTACCGCTACATCGGCGGCACCAACGCCAAGAGCCTCCCCGTGCCTATGATGAACATCATCAACGGTGGTTCCCACTCGGATGCTCCCATCGCATTCCAGGAGTTTATGATTCGCCCCGTGGGTGCCCCCACTTTCCGTGAGGCTCTCCGTATGGGTGCAGAGGTGTTCCACAACCTCAAGAAGGTGCTCCACGCTCGCGGTCTCAGCACCGCAGTGGGTGACGAGGGTGGCTTCGCTCCCGCACTCGAGGGTACCGAGGACGCCATCGAGAGCATCCTGAAGGCTATTGAGGCTGCAGGTTATGTTCCCGGCAAGGACGTAATGATCGGTATGGACTGCGCTTCGAGCGAGTTCTACAAAGACGGCATCTACGACTACACCAAGTTTGAGGGTGAGAAGGGTGCAAAACGCACCTCGGCTGAGCAGGTTGAGTACCTCAAAGGCCTCGTGGAGAAATACCCCGTTGACTCGATTGAGGACGGTATGGCCGAGAACGACTGGGAGGGTTGGAAGATGCTGACCGACGCTATCGGCGACAAGTGCCAGCTCGTAGGCGACGACCTCTTCGTTACCAACGTTGAGTTCCTCAAGAAGGGTATCGAGATGGGTTGCGGCAACTCCATCCTCATCAAGGTTAACCAGATTGGCTCGCTCACCGAGACTCTCGACGCTATTGAGATGGCTCACCGCGCAGGCTACACTTCGGTTACCTCGCACCGTTCGGGCGAGACCGAGGATTCGACCATTGCCGACATCGCAGTGGCTACCAACTCGGGCCAGATTAAGACCGGTTCGATGAGCCGTAGCGACCGTATGGCCAAGTACAACCAGTTGCTCCGCATCGAGGAGCAGCTCGGCGACGAGGCTGTTTACGGCTACAAGAAAATCTATCGCGTGAAATAGTTGCTTCACTCAGCCGCGGGTGGTGCCCACGAGGTGCCTCCCACGGCGAGAGTGGTGGGAATACCACAAGATAGGCATCAGAAGATGCAACGCAGAGAGGTCCACCCGCTGGGGTGGACCTCTTTTTATTTGCAACGGTGCCTGGGACTACCAACCTCTATCGGCTCCCGAGCGGTGCATCTATTTATATATATAAGAAAGAATAGGTGGGGCTATAAAAAAGAAGGGAGGGCACAGGGCCCTCCCTTCTTTTCGCTGCCACTCTCTCACTATTTGGCAGCCGTAGTTTTCCTCTTGCAAGTACGCTTCTTGGGAGCGGGCTTGACCGCAGGCTCCTCCTCGGTCGCCTCCTTTGCAGGAGCGGGAGTCTCCGCGCAGCAACCCTTCTCATTGAGGGCAATCTGCAACTCGTTGGCGAAGTCGGAGAGAACGTTCATATAGTTGATGAAGGCGTTGTAGGCGGAGTCATAGGGGTTGAAGTAGCTATGTACATCGCCGTCGGAGAACCACTTGGTTGCCATATAGTAGAAGTGGTCCGAAGCCTTCATAAAGTTCCAAACGTAGTTGAAATCGGGATTGTTGAGAGCGTGGACACTCTCCTGAAGACCATAGAGCTTACCGAAGGCCTCGTTCTGGAGCTCATTGCCGAGCCAAGCGGTCACGTCGCGCTCCTCATCTGCCCACGACATTGCGTGGGTGCAGTAGAGCACACCTGTGGGCTGGTTGGCAGCAGCGGTCTCGGTGACGGTGCCAAACTTGAGGGCGCCGGTGGAGAGCATAGCCTTGGGCAGCGAAGCCACAAAGTCGAAGATGCCGCTGGCAGCCTTCTGGTGCTCACCGAAGGTCTCGTAGTCCATAAAGAGGTTGACAATCTCGCCGGTGGTGTTCTCATCGGCAATCCAACCTGCATACTTGTCGGCGGTCAGAGGCCACTCGCCCCAACCCTGATTGGAGAAGCGGAAGGCGATGTCGTCGCTGAGCTTGTAGTTCCTCAGCAGCACGCGGAGCTTCTGGTCCAAAGCGTTGGCATAGACAAAGTTGGGACTCTTCCAACCCAAGACGTGCTTGGCACCCTCGGCCAACATTGCCTTGAAGCCCATAGAGGCCACCATCTCGCCAATCTGGTCGGAGTAGATGAGCTCGGTGTTGCGGAACGAGGTGGGGGTGTAGCCAAACTCCTCCTTGATGAGAGCAACGTGCTCCTCCACCTCGCGCTTGAACTCCTCGGGGGAGATGAGCGCCGAGAGGGAGTGGGAGTAGGTCTCGGCGAGGAACTCCACGCAACCCGTTGCGGCCAACTCACGGAACGAGTCGAGCACCTCGGGGGTGTAGCTGCGGAACTGCTCGATTGCCAAACCCGAGATGGAGAAAGTCACCTTGAAGGCGCCCTCATTCTCGCGGATGAGGCGGAGCAGGAGGTTGTTCATAGGGAGATAGCACTCCGAGGCCACACGCTGCATAATGATGCGGTTGGTGGAGACATCGAGATAGTTGTGGTCCTTGCCCATATTGAAGAACCTATAGGTTTTGAGCCTCAGAGGCTGGTGAACCTGAAAGTATAGACAAACTGTTTTCATATCTATTGGTTTTTCTCTTATTATCGTTTTATAGAAATGGTATGGCGAGCCAAGAGCCTCGCTGTGAGGCTATTTCTTGCTCTCCTGCTCCTTGATTACTCTCTCGTAGCCGGCCTTGATCTTGGCTGCGGCATTGTTCCACTTGAGTCCTGTAACCTCCTCGAGACCCTTGCGTGCAAAGAGCTGTCCGAGCGCGGGGTAGGTCACCAGACCATAGATGGCGTCTGCCATAGAGTCCACATCCCAGTAGTCCACCTTCACAGCATAGTCGAGAACCTCGGCCACGCCGGACTGCTTACTGATGATGGTGGGCACATTGGACTTCATAGCCTCCAGGGGAGAGATGCCAAAGGGCTCACTCACCGATGGCATAACATAGACGTCGCTGAGGGCAAACATCTTCTGCACATCGGCACCCCTGAGGAAGCCTGTGAAGTGGAAGCGGTCCGAGATACCCAGACGAGCCACACGGCGGATGACGTGATTCATCATATCGCCGCTACCTGCCATCACAAATCTCACATTGGGGGTACGTTTGAGCACCTTCGCAGCCGCCTCGACAAAGTAGTCGGGACCCTTCTGGAAGGTGATACGTCCGAGGAAGGTGACAATCTTGTCCTTCACGCCGCGCTCCTCCTCGATGTTGCTCTCGGCAAAGCGCACCGCGTTGTGGACAGTGATTACCTTCTCGGCGGGGATACCATACTTATTGATAATAATATTGCGTGTGAGGTTGCTCACAGCCATAACCAAGTCGGCAGCCTCCATACCACCTCGCTCGATGGCATAGGTCTGCGTGTTGATGTTCTCGCCACTACGGTCATACTCCGTAGCGTGCATATGGACCACGAGTGGTTTGCCCGAGACCTCCTTTGCAGCAATACCTGCATAGTAGGTGAGCCAGTCGTGGGCGTGGATCACGTCGAACTGGCCCTCCAACTCGAGTGCCACCTGACGGGCAACAACCGCATAGCGTGCAACCTCCTCAAGCAGGTTGGCGCCATACTTACCGGAGAAGTTGTACCTCTCCCTCCACACGTCACCCTCGTGGTGGATGTGTCCCACCTTCTCGCTGCGGTGCCTTTCGGTTTCCCACTGCTCGGGCGAGATGTAGGGGACCATATTGGAGTTGATCTCCATAAACTTAACGTGCTTCCAGATTTCGCTGTCGGCCTCGCCGCTACGATAGACTGCATCGACATCGCTGGCATTGACCACACGGATGAATCGCTGGTCCTCATCACCATAGGCCTTGGGGACAACAAAAATCACTTCCACATCGTTGCGAGCCAAGCCGCGGGTCAGACCATAGCAAGCCGTACCCAGACCGCCGGCAATGTGGGGAGGAAATTCCCAACCAAACATTAATACTCTCATAGCGACTATTTTTTCTGTTTTTCAATCATCTCGTTAATACGCAAAAGGGCTCCCACGCTCCAAGCCTGGGAAATCGAACCGCGAGCATCGTGTGGTGGATCACCCTCGTAGATCTCCGAAATGGAGCCGATACCCTTGGTGCTCATCTCCTCCTTGAAGGCCTCCAGAATCTCCTCGGCCCTATAGAGGAAGCTCTCGCCCTTCACATCGAAGCGAGCCTTAACGTAGTGCTCCAGGGGCCACACCCACACCGTACCCTGATGGTAGGCCTCGTCGCGCGAGCGCTGATCGCCATTGTAGCGTCCCTTGTAGAGGGGGTTGCGGGGCGAGAGAGTACGCAGACCGCGGGGGGTGAGCAGGTGGCGCTTAACAACGTCGGCCACAGCCTCCTGCTGCTCCAGAGAGAGCATCTTGAAGTTAAGCGAGCAAGCCACAATTTGGTTGGGGCGGATGAAGTTGTTGGCACCATCGACACCCACATAGTCGGCCAGATAGCCATCCTCCAGCCAGAAATGCTTCAGGAACGACTCCTTGGTCAGTGCGGGAAGTTCCTTCCACTCCTCCACAAAGGCCTTGTCCTTAGCCTCGGTGGCGCACTCGAGTGCATAGCAGAGTGCGTTGTACCAGAGGGCATTGACCTCAACCTGGTAGCCATCCCTGCCGGTCACGGGTTTGCCATCCACGCAAGCATCCATCCAGGTGATGGCATACTCGGGATGCGAAGCCCAAATCAGGCCATTGGAGTGGAGTGCAACCACGCCGTCGATACCGCGACGGTAGGCCTCCAGAAGCTCTTTGACCTTGTCGCCATAGCGTTTCCAGGTCTTCTTCCTGCCGATGTGCTCCTCGAGTTGCTGGAGGGTCCACACAAACCAGAGGGGGGCGTCGACGGAGTTGTAGGCGCTACCCACATTGGGGAAGAGTCCGTTTTTCATCTCCGAGGTGATGGTGTCGAGCACATCCTCACAAGCCTGCACATCGCCCTGCGAGAGGGTGATACCGGGCAGCGAGATGAAGGTGTCCCTACCCCAGCGACCAAACCAAGGATAGCCTGCAACAACCTCGCTACGGCCGCCCGAACGGGTCACAAATTGGTGTGCAGAGTGGCGGAGCAGCGAGATGAAGTCGGTCTTGGCATTACGCTCGGAGAGCTCCTTCTCGAATCGCTCATTGAGAGCTTCGGGGTCGATCTCCTCGAGCGAGGCGGAGAAGACGAGGGGTTTGTTCTTTTCGAGTTTCACCTCGAAGTAGCCGGTTGTGAGCAGGTCTTCGTGGTGGTCGTAGCCACGTTTAGCCTCCTCGGCATACTCGAAGTCGTAGTACCAATCGGGGGCTGCTGCAAACTCCGCATAGGGGTCGGAGCACTGCATATAAAGGTAGGGGAAATCCTCATAGAGGCGGCACTTAACACCACCTTTAACATCCCACGAGTGGCCGTTGGCATACATATTTGCTTTGCTCAACGAGTGTTTCTCTCGGAAGGCGAGGAAGGGGCGCAGACGGAGTGTGGTCTCGCTCTTTGCCTCCAAGAGGGTGTAGCGAATAAAGAGTCTCGAGTGTGAGGTGTGCTGACGCCAGAGGATCTCCTTCTTGAGCAGCACGCCGCCCACACGATAGAGAATCGTGGGCGTAGGGTTGTACTCGAAGTCCACAATATACTTGTGACCGCGAGGCTCATAGATGCCGGGGAAACGGTGTAGAGCGAGGTTGAAGTGCTGACCGTGCTGAATGACGGTCTCATCGAGCGACGAGAGGAGCACATAGCTCTTGTCGTCACCCTCCTTGATTGGGCAGACCATAAGTCCGTGATACTTTCGTGTGTTGCAACAGACGATGGTGGTGCTCATATAGCCACCCGTTCTGTTGGTCGAAAGCATCTCGCGTTGGAGCGAATACTCGAGGTTACCCAGACTGTTTTTGTCGAATGTTAGTACTGCCATATCTCTCTCCTTATTCTGTGTGTTATAAGATTTGTTTTATGGTATTTGTTTAGGTTTCGGTCTTGGTAGGTTAGTCGTAGGTCAATCCGCGGATTGCCCAGCCACCCTACGGAGTGGAGGGAGGGGGGCTTGTGGGCCACCCCACCCTATTCCGCAGCGTGTTGATTATGTATTCTGTGGTCTCCGGTTGGCGGCCCTCATTAGGCCCACTTAACCAGAGCGAAGTCCATCCTGTGGGGGAGCTTGCTGTTCTTGGGGAACACCCTGAGGGCAGCGTCGTAGGAACCGGTGTGCTCCATCAGTGCGTCTACGGCGTAGACAACCTTGGAGCCATCCACTGCCACCACCTCGAGCTCCACCTTCTCGGCGATCTTCACATCCTGGCCGCTCTCAATCTGGCTGGCAAGGAGCAACTCAACGCCGATATCCTCGGGCTTCAGGCCGTCGATATCGAGGGTTGCCTCGAAGCGATATTTGCTACCCACAACCATTGTCTGCTTCGACATATCGGCCTGGCGGGTCTCGAGCACCTTCACCTTATCCCAAGCGGCGCTCACCCTACGTTTCCAAGCGGCAATCTCGCGTGCCAAGAGGTAGTCGCTCTTAACGATCTCGCGGTGGCGCTCATAGAGGGGGTTGTAGAACCTCTCCTCATAGTCGGTGAGCATACGGTTGGTGGTGAACTCCGAAGCGATGTCGGCAATACAGCTCTTCATACTCTCAATCCAGCCGCGAGGCATACCGTTCTCATCGCGGTTGTAGTAGAGGGGCACGATCTCCTCCTCGATGGTGCGGTAGATCATCTCGGCGTCGAGCTCGTTCTGGTGGTTCTGGTCGGTGTAGGTGCGCTCCATAGGCAGCATCCAACCGGCGCCCTCCTTGTAGCCCTCAACCCACCAGCCGTCCAAGACGCTGAACTGCATAACGCCGTTCATCACAGCCTTCTCACCGCTGGTACCCGAAGCCTCCAGAGGACGGGTGGGGGTGTTCAGCCAGATGTCCACGCCCTGAACCATCTTCCTCGAGATGTCCATATCGTAGTTGGGCAGGAAGAGAATCTTACCCGCAAACTCGGGCATCTGCGACACAGCAACGATGCGTTTGATGAGGTCCTGACCGGGGATATCCTGGGGGTGGGCCTTACCTGCAAACACAAACTGCACGGGGCGCTCGGGGTTGTTGACCAGAGCCGAGAGGCGCTCGAGGTTGGTGAAGAGCAGGTGGGCACGTTTGTAGGTTGCAAACCTTCGTGCAAAACCGATGGTCAGCACATCGGGCTTGAAGTTCTCCTTCACGGCCACCATCTGGCGAGGCGACACCACGGGCGACTTCGACTTGTCGCTCATAATCTTGCCAACGGCCTTATAGAGGCGCTGTTTGAGTGCCAAACGAGCCTCCCACAACTCTGCGTCGGGAATCTCTTTGGCCTTCTGCCAAGCGGGAATATCATACTGCTCCTTGCTGAAGCCCTCGGCAAAATATTTGGCGTAGAGCTTGCGGAGGATAGAGGAGGTCCAGGTGGGGAAGTGAACACCATTGGTCACATAGCCGATGTGCAACTCATCCTTGAAGTAGCCGGGCCACATACCGCCCAACACATCTTTGCTCACCTCGCCGTGGAGCCAGCTCACACCGTTGACCTCCTGCGAGAGGTTGCAAGCCAGGAAGCTCATCGAGAACTTCTCGCTGGGATCGTTGGGTCTGGTCTTACCGAGGTTGATGAACTGCTCCCAGGTGATACCGAGCCTATCGGGATAGTGGCTCATATACTGGCGAATCATCTGCTCGGGGAAGGCGTCGTGGCCTGCAGGCACGGGAGTGTGGGTGGTGTAGAGCGACGAGGAACGCACAACCTCGAGTGCCTCGCTGAACGAGAGGTTCCTACCCTTCACATAGTTGTGGATGCGCTCCAGACCGATGAAGGCTGCGTGGCCCTCGTTGCAGTGGTAGATATCCGACTTGATGCCCAGGGCATTGAGTGCGCGGATACCGCCCACGCCCAGCAGCAACTCCTGCTTGAGACGGTTCTCCCAATCGCCACCATAGAGGTGGTGGGTGATGCTCCTATCCTCCTCGATGTTGAGCTCGTGGTCGGTATCGAGCAGGTAGAGGTCGGTGCGGCCCACCTCGCACTTCCAGATGCGGGCAGTGACCGTACGGCCGGGAAGAGCCACCTGCACCGAGCACCAGTTGCCGGTCTCGTCACGCGCAGGCGAGATGGGGAGTTTCAGGAAGTTCTGTGCCTCATAGGCAGCCT
>JAFPBB010000084.1 GCA_017390585.1 Tidjanibacter sp.
CAAAATTCCCCCTCTAAGTTAGAGGGGGTGTCACGAAGTGACGGGGGCGTGTGTAAATGGAATAGACACAGATGAAGAGATACGGAGTATCTCGAGGAAAATTTTTGGGCGACTTTTTATAAAAAGTCGCAAAGAACAACCGCGACGGCAGTCGCCAAGAAAGGAACGAAGCTTTTTGTAAAAAGCTTCACCAAAAACTTTTAGTGTAGAGTTTGCTCAGCCAAAATGGGGCAGACACGATGAAGAGATACGAAGTATCTCGATAAAAATTTTTGGGCGACTTTTTATAAAAAGTCGCAGAGAAGAAAGCGACGCAAGTCGCAAGAAAACAAAGGCTAACAATTATTAACCTATAGTAACACACAAAAAAAGTAAGAAAGAATGAAAAAACTGATCGTAAGTGCGATTGCTATGCTCCTCACGTTGAGCACCTTCGCAGATGAGGGTATGTGGCTCCTGCCTCTGCTCAAGAAACTCAACCTCGCGGATATGAAGGCCAAGGGTCTCGAACTCTCCGCCGAGGATATCTATGCCGTGAACAAATCGTCGCTCAAGGATGCCATTGTCATCTTCGGCAACGGTTGCACCGGCGAGATCGTCTCGTCCAACGGACTGCTCTTCACCAACCACCACTGCGGCTTTGGCAACATCCAGGCCCTCAGTAGCGTGGAGCACGACTACCTCAAAAATGGATTCTGGGCAATGAACAACGCCGAGGAGCTACCCGCACCCGGCTTGCAGGTGACCTTCATCCGCCACATCGAGGATGTGACCAAAAAGGCTCTCAAGGGTGTCGACGAGTCGATGACCAACGAGGAGAGGAGCGAGAAGGTGACGAAGAACGTCGAGAACCTCAAGGCCAAAATGGAGAAAAAGTATGAGGGCAAGAGCATCACCATCAAGGACTTCTTTGGTGGCAACCAGTACTTTATGTTTGTGACCGAGATCTACAAAGATGTGCGCTTGGTGGGTACTCCTCCCTATGCTATTGGTAAGTTTGGCGGCGAGACCGACAACTGGATGTGGCCCCGTCACACCGGCGACTTCTCCGTATTCCGCGTATATGCTGCTCCCGACGGTAAGAGCCCCGCAGAGTATTCGCCCGAGAATGTGCCCTATCAGGCAGAGAAGTATCTGACCATCTCTACCGAGGGCTACAAGGAGGGTGACTACGCAATGATTATGGGCTTCCCCGGCACCACCACCCGCTATATGACCTCCTATGAGATCGACAAGATGCTCACCGTGGACAACCCCAACCGCATCTACATCCGTGGCGAGAGGCAGAACATCCTTAAGGTGCATATGGCTGCCGACGATGCCATCCGCATCAAGTATGCCTCCAAATACGCCTCCTCGTCCAACTATTGGAAGAACTCGATTGGTAAGTCGAGGGGCGTGGAGAAACTCGGCGTGAAAGGCCAGAAAGAGGCCCAGGAAGAGGCCTTCACCGCGTGGGTGAATGGCGATCCCAAGCGCGTGGAGAAGTATGGACAGGCTCTCCCCCTGATCAAGAAATATGTTGAGGAGGGTACCCCCTATGAGAGCGATGCACAGATTCTGAGCGAGACCATCTTCCGCGCCGCAGAGATTCTCAACGCTTCGACCACATTCTACAATGCATACCGTCGCACAGAAGATTTCGACAAGGCTGTGGGTGCTGCCAAGAAGTTCTACAAGGACTACGACGAGGGTGTAGACCGCCTGGTAACTTGCCGTATGATCGAGGTGCTGCGTGAGATGATTCCCGCAGAGCGTAGGCCCCAGAGCCTTGCGGTGATCGACACCGAGTGGGGTGGCGACGTGAAGGCTTTCACCGAGAATCTCTTTGAGACCTCGCTCTTTGCCAATGAGCAGAAGTTCCTCGGCGCCGCTGCCGCCTCCGATGTTGCGCTCTTCGAGAACGATCCCGCACTCGCGATTATGAAGGATGCTTCGGCTCTCTACAACGACCTGCTCGCCAAAGTACGCCCCCTGAAGGCCGACTACAACAAGGGTCACCGCCTCTACATCAAGGGCCTTATGGAGATGCAGCCCGAGAAGAGTTTCTATCCCGATGCCAACTTCACCCTCCGCTTGACCTATGGTACTATCCTCCCCTACTCGCCTGCCGACGGCGTCGAGTATAAGTACTACACCACCATCAATGGTGTTGTTGCCAAGGAGGATCCCAAGAACCCCGTGGACTTCACCGTGGATGAGGGTCTCAAGAGGCTCTATGCCGAGAAGAATTGGGGTGGCTATGCCGATGCTGATGGCACGCTCCACACCTGCTTCCTCTCCACCAACGACATCACCGGTGGTAACTCGGGTAGCCCCATTATGAATGGCAAGGGTGAGCTCATTGGCCTTGCATTCGACGGCAACTGGGAGGCTATGAGTGGCGACATCGCCTTTGAGCCCAATGTTCAGAGGACTATCAACGTCGATATTCGCTACGTGCTCTGGTGCATCGACACCCTCGGCGGCGCTTCGTGGTTGCTCGAGGAGATGAACATCAAATAGTGGATTGCACACTACTTCCAACCCCGGCACCCTGCTCCTTCGGAGTGGGGTGCTCTATTTTCGGAGTGGTGCACACCTACTTTGGAGTGTGGCGAGGAGCCGAGCGAAGAAAAAATGTGGGCAAAAAAGCCACCGCGGCGGTGACGATTTTCTCCACAAATTCGTATCTTTGCACTAATATAGCTGTGGTGTTGCGTCGCGCGTGGGGTAAGTTTCTATGAATGAGAATGTTATGTCCGTGGCGGTGCACACGAGCACTTTTCACAACTAAATGATTTATTGAAAATGGAGGTAAAAACCACCGAGACCACCAAAGAGAGGTCGCTCAATTTTATCGAAGAAATTATTGAAAACTATATCGCCGAGACTGGAGGCAGCATCCAAACCCGCTTCCCGCCCGAACCCAACGGCTACCTGCATATCGGTCACGCAAAGAGCATCTGCCTCAATTTTGGCCTCGCAGAGCGCTACAATGGCAAGTGTAATCTCCGCTTCGACGATACCAACCCCGTGAAGGAGGACACCGAATATGTCGACTCCATCAAGGAGGATATCAAGTGGCTCGGCTTCAATTGGGCCGTGGAGCGCTACGCCTCCGACTATTTCGACCAGCTCTATGATTGGGCTGTGGAGCTCATCAAGAAGGGCAAAGCCTATGTCGACGACCAGACCCAGGAGCAGATTCGCCTCGGTCGTGGCACCGTGCAGCAGGCCGGAACAGAGAGCCCCTGGAGGAATCGTTCCGTGGAGGAGAACCTCAGGCTCTTCGAGGAGATGAAGGAGGGTAAGTATGCCGACGGCGAGAAGGTGTTGCGTGCCAAGATAGATATGGCCCACCCCAATATGCTCTTCCGCGACCCCATCCTCTATCGCATTCTCCACACCGAGCACCACCGCACGGGCAACAAGTGGTGTATCTACCCTATGTATGACTACGCCCACGGCCAGAGTGACTCCATCGAGCGTATCACCCACTCGATTTGCACCCTTGAGTTCGACGTTCACCGTCCCCTCTACGATTGGTTCATCGAGGAGCTCGGCATCTTTCCCAGCCACCAGTATGAGTTTGCACGACTCAACCTCACCTACACCGTGATGAGTAAGCGCAAATTGCTCCAATTGGTTAAGGACCAAGTGGTTACGGGTTGGGATGACCCCCGTATGCCCACCATCTGCGCCCTCCGTCGCAAGGGCTACACCCCCGCCTCCATTCGTGCTTTTGCCGAGAAAGTGGGTGTGGCAAAGAGGGACAACGTCATCGACCTCTCGCTGCTGGAGTATTGCGTGAGGGAGGATCTGAACAAGGTGGCCGAGCGCCGTATGGCTGTCATCGACCCCCTCAAGGTGACCATCACCAACTATCCCGAGGGCAAGAGTGAGTGCTTCAGCTGTGTTAACAACCCCGAGGATGAGGCCGCAGGTCGCAGGGATGTTCCCTTTGGTAGGGAGATTTTCATCGAGCGTGGCGACTTTATGGAGGAGCCTCCCAAGGGCTATTATCGTCTCCGTCCCGGCGGCGAGGTGCGCCTCAGGTATGGCTACCTCATCAAATGCGAGGAGGTTGTGAAGGACGAGGTGGGCAATGTTGTTGAGTTGCTCTGTACCTACGATCCCGAGTCTGCTGGTGGTGGCTCGTCCGACGGCCGCAAAGTGAAGGGTGTTATCCATTGGGTTTCGGCTGTCGACGCTGTTGAGGCCGAGGTGCGCCTCTACGACAATCTCTTTGCCAAGGAGAATCCCGACGATGTTGAGGAGGGCAAGACTTTCACCGACTACCTCAATCCCACTTCGCTCGTTGTTGCCAAAGCCTACTGCGAGCGTTCGCTTGGCGAGGCAAAGGCTGGCGATCGCTTCCAATTCGAGAGGGTTGGTTACTTCTGCGTCGACAAAGACTCCACTCCCGAGAAGATTGTTTTCAACCGCACTGTCACACTCAAAGATACTTGGGCAAAGATGCAGAAGAAATAGTCTGTTGTTCTTGCTACGAAAAAGCGGAGTGTTCCACGTGGAACACTCCGCTTTTGTTTTTTTTCTTGTCAATCTCTTTTTCGCCGCTTTTGTTCCTCGTGGAGCATTGCCATTTGGCGGGTTGTTTGTGTGTTCCACGTGGAACACCCCTATCTGCCGAAGAGAATGAGAAGTACATTGATGTCTGCCGGTGACACTCCAGGGATGCGCGAGGCCTGACCAATGGTCTTGGGTTTGATGCGCGAGAGTTTCTGGCGAGCCTCGATGGTGATGGAACCTATCTTGGTGTAGTCGAAATGGTCTGGAATAGTAATCTCCTCCATCCTGCGCAGCTTCTCTGCAATGCTCTTTTCGCGCTCAATGTAGCCGCTGTATTTCACCGCTATCTCCACCTGCTCAATCACCTCTTCGTCGATGTTGTGGCTCTCGATGAATCGTTTCAGCTCGGGCAGATGTTCGGAAAGACCCAAAATGGTCACATTATTGCGAATTAACACGTCGGCAATCTTTCTTTTTTGTGAAAGTTCGGCAGAATTGACCGATTTCAAATAGGCGGAAATTTCGTGCGGAGCGACCCCGTGCTTGTGAATATAGAAATTAAGCAATTCTGAGAGCGATTTTTTTTGCTCAAAATCTGCCCACCTTTCGTCGTCCACAAGACCAATTTTGCGACCAATGGGGGTGAGTCGCTGGTCGGCATTGTCCTGTCGGAGGAGGATGCGATACTCCGCGCGGCTCGTGAACATTCGGTAGGGCTCGTCCACTCCCTTGGTCACAAGGTCGTCAATGAGCACACCGATGTAGGCCTCGTCTCGCGAAAGAACAACGGGAGCCTCTCCCCTACCCTTTCTGGTGGCATTGATTCCCGCCATCAGACCCTGTGCCGCCGCCTCTTCGTAGCCCGTGGTTCCGTTCACCTGACCCGCAAAATAGAGGTTGTCGATGAGTTTGGTCTCGAGCGAGTGGTAGAGCTGTGTGGGAGGGAAGTAGTCGTACTCAATGGCGTAGCCCGGGCGATAGATCTCAATCCCCTCGAATCCCTCAATCTGCTCCAACGCTGCGCACTGCACCTGCCAGGGGAGGCTCGATGAGAAGCCATTGAGGTAGTATTCGTTGGTATCCCACCCCTCGGGTTCGAGGAAAAGCTGGTGGAAATCCTTGTCGGCAAAGGTGCGAAGTTTGTCCTCAATGCTGGGGCAATAGCGTGGGCCGATGCCCTTGATGAGCCCTTGGAAGAGGGGCGAGTCGTCGAATCCCGTGCGGAGGGTGTCGTGGACCTGCTGGGAGGTGTAGACGAGGTAGCAGGGTTTCTGCTTCTCCACGGGGCGAATGCGTCGCAGGAAGGAGAATTTCGAGGGGTTTTCGTCGCCATCCTGACGCTCGAATTTCTCGGGATTGAGGGAGCGGAAATCTATTCTCACGGGAGTTCCGGTCTTCATTCTGCCAGCCTCAAAACCGAGCTCTACGAGCTGTTCGGTGAGTCCGTGGGAGGCGCTGTCGCCTGCCCTACCTCCCTCGGCGCTGTTGCGACCCACGTGCATCAGTCCACCAAGGAATGTGCCTGCGGTGAGGATGACGCTCTTGGCCCTGAACTCCACACCCAGGCGGGTGACCACTCCGGCCACCTCTCTCCTACCCTCTTTCTCACTGATTATCAACTTATTGACGGTGTCCTGCCACAGCCTCAGATGGGGGGTGTTCTCGAGATTCTTGCGCCACAGGGCCGAGAAGAGCGACTTGTCGCACTGCGCCCTTGGGCTCCACATTGCCGCACCCTTGGAGCGGTTGAGCATACGGAATTGGATGGTGCTCTGGTCGGTGATGATGCCCATTTGTCCGCCGAGAGCGTCTATCTCCCTGACAATCTGACCTTTAGCCACGCCACCCACTGCCGGATTACACGACATTCCTGCATATTTGGTCATATCCATCGTAATCAGCAGGGTTTCGGCGCCGAGTCGTGCCGCAGCTGCAGCCGCCTCGCAACCTGCGTGGCCGCCTCCGATGACAATAATATCGTAGTCGAATCTCATCTATCGTGGGAATCTTTGTAGGTAAAAATCCTCTTTTGAGCGCATTTGAGCCGCCTCTTCGTCGCTCTTGTCCTTGTAGCCGCAGAGGTGCAGGATGCCGTGAATAATGACCCTATGGAGCTCCTCTGTGGGGTCTGTACCGAGTATGCGACTGTTGTCCTCCACGGTGAAAGGGTCGATGAAGATGTCGCCGCTCACCACCCCGCGTCCTTCGAGGTCGCAGTAGTCGAAGGTGATGATGTCGGTGAAGTAGTCGTGACCCACATATTGGCGATTCATCTCCAGGTGGCTCTCCGAGGAGCAGAAGATGTAGGTCACCTCCCCCACCCTGTAGCCTTCGTTGTGGATGGTTTCCCTCACCCATTGGTTGATTTTCACTCTACCTTTGGGCAGGAAATCGGTCTCTTGATTGTAGAAATGTACGGCCATAGTTTTGCCTTATTTTATATCATTATATTATTGCTATTCAGTGTGTTGCGAGGTGAAAGTAGGCTATTGGGCGCTCCCATTGTTGGAGTGCTCCCCCACCCCTTTTTCGCCCCGTTAGTCTGCAAACCAGAGCTCGGGATCTTGATTCACGGTGTGGAACCAAAGCTCAAAGTGGAGCTGATAGTCGTCGGGGTTGTCGCCCGAGGATAGTGCGCCGATTTTGCCATTTGTGGCGACGTGGTCACCCGCCTTCACCGTCACGCTGGCGAGGTTGGAATAGATGGTGAAATAGTCGCCGTGGCGCAGCATCACGCAGTGGTTGAGACCGCTGATGAACATCACCCTCGCCACCTCGCCTTCGAAGACGGCAAAGACATCCGAACCCTTTGAGGCTGCGATGTTTACGCCCTTGTTGACCACCGTAATGTGCTTCTGCGTGGGGTGTTTGTGTTTGCCGAAACGCTCGATTATCACACCCCCATTCACGGGCATCAACATCTTGCCCTTGTTCTGGTCGAAGCGACCATTGAGGGCTGTTATGGCTCTTCGCTCCTCGTCGGTCATCTTGCGCTTGGCCTTGCGGGTCTCCTCGTCGATGATTTTTTGGAGTGTTTGTTGTGCTTTTTTCTTCTCCTCGCGTCGTTTTTTCAGCTCCTTGGAGATTTTTTTCTCGTTGGCTGCGAGTCGTTTGCCGGCCTCGCTGAGCTCGGTTTTTTCCTTGCCGAGCGACTTGAGTGCAGCTTGGTGCTCGCCTTTGGTTTTGTCGAGTTCGGCTTGTTGGGTGGAGAGGTTTGTGACCTCATTTTCAATGGTTTGACTCATCTGCTTCATCTCCTCACCGCGGGTGCGTAGGGCCTTGTTGTAACGCGACAGGAGGGCCACACGTCGGGTGGCTGTGGAGATATCCTCGGAGGAGAAGATGAAGTGGAGTGGGGTGCCGAGCAGGTGGTTTTTGTAGGCCACCCTCGTCATTTCGGCATACTCCTCCTCGAGGGTTGCAAGCTGAGTGCGGAGCGACTTGATGTCGCCATTCTTGCTCTCTATCTGTTTGGAAATCAATCCCATCTGCTTATCGAGCGAGGAGACCACCTTCTGTCGGTTGTCGATCTTCACCTGTAGCAGCTTCACCTCCGTTTGGTTGCTTTTCTTGGAGGCGGAGAGCTCCTTGAGCAGTTTTTCGTTCTTGGCAATCTCCTTCTCGGCCTTTTGGATTCTGCCGTTGAGTTCCTCAATGGATTGCCCGTGGGCGAGGAGGGTGCCTGCCAGGAGCCAGAGAGAGAGGAGTAGGGCGGTGCGCGATGTGGTCTTCATAGTGTGGATCCTGGGCTAATTGTTTGACTCTTGGTTTTTTAGCTTTGTCAGGCGCTCCTCGATGAGGGCAGGCGATTCTCCCGCCTCGAGGGCTCTGTTGTAGTAGATTTCGGCCATTATGGTGTCACCCTCGGCTGCGAGGATGTCGGCATAGTGGAGTAGGAGGGTGCTGTCGCCATTTTTGTCGAGCGTCACAGCCATCCTCATCACCCGCTTGGCCTCCGCGATATCCCCCTTGAGATAGAGAATCCACGCCTTGGTGTCGAGATAGGTGGGGTTGGAGGGCTCGATCTCACAGGCGAGAGTGCTCCACTCGAGGGCCTTGTCGAGAGGGCCCCCATTGAGGCTCGAGAAGTAGGCCCAATTGTTGAGCGCGGCACTGTTTTTGGGATTGAATTTCAGCGCGTTGCGGTAGTTTTGCCACGCCCTTCGATGGGGCACGAGCTGGTCGGCCATCAGGGTGTAGGCGGCACTTTTGGAGAGACTGTCGGGGGCGAGGGCTATGGCTTTTTTGCTCAATCTCAGGGCCTCCTGCTTGCTCTGTGTGTCGCCATTGGCGAGGAGCTCCTGACTCTTGAGGAGATAGTTGGTGTGGTCGTTGGGATGGCGGGAGATGGCGAGGTCGACGTAGTGCATCATCGAGTCGCGTCGCCCGAGGTAACGCTCAAGCTCAATCACCCCATAGAGCGCGTCGGCGGGTTTGGAGGGGTCGGCAGCGAGCTTTTTCAGCAGATCGAGTGCCACGTCCACATCGCCTGTGCGAAGGTGGTGGCGTGCATAGCTCATTGCCACCTCGAAGTGGTCGGGATATTTGACGTAGAGAATCGAGGCCAACGAGTTGACTGCAAAGAAGTTGCGACGGAAAAACGCGGGGTCATCCACGAGCATCTCGTTGTAGATGCGGAGCTTGTGCTCGGGGGTAACCTCGTCGTTGAGAAAGAGTCGCTTGGTCACCCTCAGGAACTCCTCCTCGCGTCCGCGCCTGTGATAGAAGTTGCCGAGCGAGAGGTCCACAAGGGGACTGCCGGGGGCGAGAGATTCGGCCTTGAGAAGGTTGGCCTCGGCGAGCGAATCCTGCTGCCTGTGGGCATAGATTTCGCCGAGGAAGAGGTAGTTGCTCGGGTCGAAGGGGGTGTTTGCAATGGCCGCC
>JAFPBB010000001.1 GCA_017390585.1 Tidjanibacter sp.
AGTTGGAGGAGGCATTCCAAAAATTCGCATCGGATGTTACCTATGCAGCCACCGATGCCTACTATGTGGACCAGATGGGCGACAGCTTTGAGCTGCAAATGACCAACACTGTCTACAAGAGAGGCAATGACGCAGAGAATACGCATGTAGAACTGCCCGCTGCACTGAAGCCCAAAATCACGGTCAAGACCTACGATGTCTACAAGGCTTCCGAAGTCAACGGAACCACTGTCACCGAAGCAATGGTCGGCCAGCGTAAGGGCACCGGCTCCACTGTGGAAGAGATCACCTTCGAAGACGACGGCAACGGCAATGTGACCAAAGTGAAGTCCAGCCTGCTGGGGGATGCCAATATCCTCGACAGCAACGGCATTATCTGCGCCAAGAACTTCTATTATATATGGCACAGAAACCATCCATCCCCAAGGGAACACGCGACTTCTCCCCCGTGGAGATGACCCGCCGCAACTATATGTTCGACACCATCAAAGAGGTGTTCCGCACCTACGGCTACGCACCTCTCGAAACCCCCGCAATGGAGAACCTCTCCACACTGATGGGTAAGTATGGCGAGGAGGGCGACAAACTCCTCTTCAAGATTCTCAACTCGGGCGACTTTATGGATAAGGTTACCCCCGAGCAGATTGCAGGCTCCTCCGCAGCCCTCGCAACCAAAATCTGCGAGAAGGGACTCCGCTACGACCTCACCGTGCCCTTCGCACGATTCGTGGTGCAGCACCAGGCAGAGATTGCCTTCCCCTTCAAGCGCTATCAGGTGCAGCCCGTATGGAGGGCCGACCGCCCACAGAAGGGACGCTATAGGGAGTTCTACCAGTGTGATGTGGACGCCATCGGCAGCCGCTCGTTGCTCTACGAGGCCGAGTTGGTGCAGATTGTCGAGACCGTATTCGGCAAACTCGGCATCAACGTGGTGCTCAAACTCAACAACCGCAAGATTCTCTTCGGCATCGCCGAGGCTATCGGCCACGCCGACAAGATGATAGACATCACCGTAGCAATCGACAAGCTCGACAAGATTGGCCTCGAGAATGTGGAGAAGGAGCTCCTCGAGAGGGGCATCGAGCAGGAGGCTATAGAGAAACTCAAACCCATCCTCGTTCTATCGGGCACCACTGCCGAGAAGCTCACCACACTCCGCACCATCCTCGCCGAGAGCCCCACAGGACTCAAAGGTGTGGAGGAGATGGAGGAACTCTTCGGCCTCATCGCCGACAATGAGACCTCCCTCGAGGTGGAGCTCGACCTCTCGTTGGCCCGCGGTCTGAACTACTACACCGGTGCCATCTTCGAGGTGAAGGCCAAGGATTTCCAGATTGGCAGCATCTGCGGAGGCGGTAGGTACGACGACCTGACGGGCATCTTCGGTCTGCCCAACACCAGCGGTGTGGGCATCTCCTTCGGCGCCGACCGCATCTACGACGTGATGCTCGGCCTCGGCCTCTTCCCCGAGGAGGCGCAGATGACCACCAAGGCCCTGCTCATCAACTTCGGCGGCGAGGAGCGCAAGACCGCACTCAAGGTCCTCAAGAGCCTCCGCGCAGCAGGTATCTCGAGCGACATCTACCCCGAGGCAGCGAAGATGAAAAAACAGATGGAGTATGCCAATAAAAGGGCCATTCCCTACGTTATAATCATAGGTGAGAGCGAGGCTGCCGAGGGTGTGGCCACCGTCAAGAATATGGCGGAGGGCACCCAGGAGAAGGTCGCCTTCGGAGAGCTCACCGCACTTTTGGGATGAGAAAACTTGGCACAACGATAGTGGTGGTGCTGGCGGGAGTGCTCTCGCTCTCGGCACAAAACTTCAGGAACGAGCTGGATAAATTCAGCTCGTTCTACTACTATCTAAACTCGCTCTATGTGGATGAGCCCGACAATAAGGCCCTCATAGGCGAGGCCATAGGTGCCATACTCGAAAAACTCGACCCCCACTCCTCCTACGCCACAGCCGAGCAGATGAAACGTGAGATGGAGATGAACGAAGGGTCGTTTGGCGGTGTGGGCGTGGAGTTCGGCATCGTCAGGGACACCGTGAGAGTAATCTCCACCCACCCCAACTCACCCGCAGCCAAGGCAGGTCTCAAGTGGGGCGACAGGATTGTGGCCATAGGCGACACCACCGCCATCGGCATCGACCACCAACGCATAGTGGAGTTGGTGCGCGGTAAGGTGGGCTCCGAGGTTGCCTTCACCATCATTGCACGCGGCGAGTCCGAGCCCCAATCTGTCACCCTCCGACGCGACGCCATCCCCATCGCAACCCTCGACGCAGCCTATACCTTATATAATATAGGCTACCTGCGCGTAAATCGCTTTGCAGAGCAGACAATGGAGGAGTTTCGCAAAGGCTTCGAGTCACTCGGCAACATCGAGGGTCTCATTGTGGACCTCCGCGGCAACGGCGGCGGATTGCTGACCGAAGCCATTGAGATGGCCGGATTCTTCCTGCCCCGCAAGTCGCTCATAACCACCACCTCGGGCCGCAAAGAACAACCCTACAACCACTACTCCAAAGGCAAAGGCTCCTACATCGACAAGCCACTCATATTCCTTGTGGACGAGAACTCCGCCTCGGCAAGCGAACTCGTCTCGGGCGCTATGCAGGACTACGACAGAGCCGTGATTGTAGGCCGACAGACCTTTGGCAAGGGGCTGGTGCAGAAGCAAATAATGCTCGACGATGGATCGGCCGTGAGAATCACCACCGCCCACTACTACACCCCCGCAGGGCGTTGCATACAGCGCCCCTACGAAAAAGGGCACTCCAAGGAGTACTATTTCGACCACGCCGAACGTATGCTCGACGACCACTACCGCGACTCTCTCCTGGCCGTGGCTCCCAAGTACAAAACCCTCCGCACAGGACGCACCGTGACTGGCGGCGGAGGCATCACCCCCGATGTCTACATCCCACACGACAAGTCGAAAGACTACACCTATGCCAATAGAGTGATCTCCTCGCTCGCCTTCAACGAGTTCGTCAACACCATATTCATCGACCACGGCAACAACCTGCTCGCCACCTACCCCACCTTTGAGCAGTTCAACACCGAGTTCCAAGTGGGCGACCAGCAACTCACCGCGCTCACCGAGTGGATGACCAACCACAACATTGCTCCCGAAGAGAAGGGAATGGAGGAGAGCCTCGCGCTCCTGGCTGTGCGCATCAAAGCCGAACTCGCACGCAAACTCTGGGACAACAACGCTATGCACCGCGTCTTCGTCACCCACATCGACGAGCCCTTCGCGGAGGCGCTCAACATCCTGCTCAACCCCACCCGCTACCACACCCTCCTGGGAGAGTGAGAGGGAATGCAAAATTCAAAATGCAAAATTCAAAATGCAAAATGCAAAATTGACACACGCCCCGTCCTTCGGACACCCCCTCTAACTTAGAGGGGGAATAATAGGGGGTGGTAAATTGGGGTAATGCGCCGTAGGCCAAATAATTTTGAATTTTGAATTTTGAATTTTG
>JAFPBB010000011.1 GCA_017390585.1 Tidjanibacter sp.
CACACTCCTGGTGACCATCCTCGATGCCGGCTCGCTGGTGTTGCAGGAGCAGAGGTTTGAGGTGGCCGAGATGGGCGGGCAGATTAGCCTCCGCCTCGATGTGGCGGCCTATCTGGGTGATGCCGACCTTGTTGTGTCGGGCCTCACCGAAACGGGAGATGAGCATATCTTGTATGTCTTCGACCTCAATTTCACCGAAGCAGAAGAGAACGATGAGCAGGAGTAAACACCATCTTCCCTTCGTGGTATTCGAACTCACGGATGCCTGCAATCAGGCCTGCAAATTCTGCTACAACTATTGGAAGGGTGAGGAGTGCCCCGCCAAGCCCGAGGCCCCCAACTTCCGACTTGCGCGTCGCACCCTCCGCCGATTGTTTCGTCAGGCAACCGTGGGGAGCACCTCTTTCTCGGGGGGAGAGCCTATGCTTATGCCTCGCATCCACGACTTGGCACTCTCGGCCCGATTCTCCGGCTCCAATGTCAATATTCTCACCAACGGCACCCTCCTCGAAGAGCAGGATGTGGCCATCTTCGACAACCTCGGCATAGGGGCCATTCAGATTCCTATACTTGCCACCGACCCCGCGCTACACGACTACACCACGGGACTCAAGGGATCGTGGGAGAGGGCAGTGGCGGCGGCTCGCCGAGTGGCAACCACAAGGCAGGGGTGGCTGGTGCCCGTGCTCATTGTGAGCCGACTCAACGCCCACGAGGTGGAGGATTTGCTGCGTTTCTATCGTTCCGAATTTGGAGCCAAGAGGGCTATGGTCAATCGCTTCAACATCGGTGGACTCGGTAAGCACAATGCCGCCGAACTCAACCTCTCCATTGCCGAACTCAAAGATGTCTTCGGCCGCGTCGATAGGGTGGCGGGCGAGTTGGGAATGACCATCCAGAGCGGTGTGTGCACCCCTATGTGTGTGCTCAATCCCGACGAGTATCCCAATATCCGTTTCTCCCACTGCTCCACCGACCTTTCGATGCGACCACTCACGGTGAACTATCGTGGCGAGGTGCGCTTCTGCAACCACTCACCCCGTGTGTTGGGCAATATCTATGAGACAACTATTGCGGAGATTATCAAGGCCGCCGAGAGCGAAGGCTACTTCGACGCTGTGCCCGAGAAGTGTGGCGGATGCGAACTGTGGAATAGGTGCCGCGGAGGATGTCGTGCCGCCTCGGAACAGGTCTACGGTTCGTTCAACCGTGTGGACCCCATACTCGGGGACGAGGAGGGAGAGTAGGAACCGAGAACTGAAAACGTTGTGCGCCCCACTCGGAGGGTGTGTTTTTCTCTCCGCCCACAACCATCCTAAATGGCTAAAAATCAAAAAAATTTGCATTTTGCATTTTGCATTTTGAATTTAATTTGTATCTTTGCGCGCTTCTTTCCCGCGTATGTGTGCGTGGGGGAGTCTATAAATAAAGTCTAACTTTTTAATTTACAAAAACTTAACACAATGGAAAACAACAAAATGGTAGCCAACGAGAACTTCGATTGGACCGCTTATGAGACCGACGCAGATCTCTATGGTCAGCTCTCCAAAGAGGAGGTAGCCGCTAAGTACGACGAGTCTGTACAGAAAGTACAGGTAGGTGAGGTCGTAGAGGGCGTTGTTACTTCTATCAACAAACGCGAGGTTGTCGTAAACATTGGCTACAAATCGGATGCTATCATCCCCGTAACCGAGTTCCGCTACAACCCCGAGCTTGCTATCGGCGAGAAAGTGGAGGTTTACGTTGACAGCACCGAGGACAAAAAAGGTCAGCTCATCCTCTCGCACAAGAAAGCTCGTCAGCTCAAGAGCTGGGATCGCGTTAATCAGGCTCTCGAGAACGATGAGATTATCAAGGGCTTCATCAAGTGCCGCACTAAGGGCGGTATGATCGTAGACGTATTCGGCATCGAGGCATTCCTTCCCGGTAGCCAGATCGACGTTAAGCCCATCCGCGATTACGATATCTACGTAGAGAAAACTATGGAGTTCAAGGTTGTTAAGATCAACCAGGAGTTCCGCAACGTTGTTGTTTCGCACAAGGCTCTCATCGAGGCCGAGCTCGAGCAGCAGAAACAGGAGATTATGTCGCGTCTTGAGAAAGGTCAGATTCTCGAGGGTACCGTTAAGAACATCACTTCCTACGGTGTATTCGTTGACCTTGGTGGCGTAGACGGTCTCATCCACATCACCGACCTCAGCTGGGGCCGCGTAACCCGTCCCGAGGAGATCGTTGCTCTCGACCAGAAGATCAACGTTGTTATCCTCGACTTCGACGATCAGAAGAAGCGCATCGCTCTCGGTCTCAAACAGCTCACCGCTCACCCCTGGGAGGCTCTCGATGCAGAGCTCAAAGTTGGTGACAAGATCAACGGTAAGGTAGTTATGATGTATGACTACGGCGCATTTGTGGAGGTTGCTCCCGGCGTTGAGGGTCTCATCCACGTTTCGGAGATGTCGTGGAACCAGCACCTCCGCTCCGCACAGGAGTTTATGAAAGTTGGTGACCAGATCGAGGCAGTTATCCTCA
This sequence comes from Tidjanibacter sp., assembly GCA_017390585.1. Classification (GTDB taxonomy): domain Bacteria; phylum Bacteroidota; class Bacteroidia; order Bacteroidales; family Rikenellaceae; genus Tidjanibacter. The sequence continues at coordinate 2,530 of JAFPBB010000011.1, forward strand.
CCCTCGACCGCGAGGAGAGGAAGATGTCGCTCGGTATCAAACAGCTCACCAGCGATCCTTGGGAGGCTATCGAGGAGCGTTACCCCATCGGTTCGCGCCACACTGCAAAGGTTCGCAACTTCACCAACTTCGGTATCTTCGTTGAGATTTCGGAGGGCATCGACGGTTTGGTTCACATCAGCGACCTTAGCTGGACCAAGAAAATCAAACATCCCGCAGAGCTCACTCAGCTTGGCGCCGACATCGACGTTATCGTTCTCGGTATCGACAAAGAGAACCGTCGCCTCAGCCTCGGTCATAAGCAGCTCGAGGAGAATCCCTGGAACGAGTTCGAGGCTCAGTTTGCTGTTGACTCCGTACACGAGGGTAAGGTAACTGAGGTGAACGACAAGGGTGCAGTTGTTGCTCTTGGCGAGAATGTAGAGGGCTTCGCTCCTGCAAAACAGATCGTTAAGGAGGATGGCACCACCGCTAAAGTGGGTGATGTTCTTCCCTTCAAAGTTACCGAGTTCTCGAAAGTAACCAAGCACATCAGCCTCTCGCACACCCGCGTATACGAGGAGGTAAAACGTGCTGAGGAGAATGCTGCAAAGGCAGAGCGTCGTGCTGCTGCTGAGGCTGCTAAATCGGCTGTGAAGAAGATCAACTCGCAGGTGGAGAAGACCACCCTCGGCGACCTCGCAGAGTTGGCAGAGCTCAAAGCTAAACTCGAGGCTGCTCAGGAGAACTAATCTCTGATGAGTGAATCTCACAAGGTACCTTCGGGTGCCGATAGATAGAAAGAGTGGCTCCGCGATTGCGGAGCCACTCTTCGTTTTGGGGAGGTTGCGAATGTTGGTTGTGCGACAATATTCTTATGGTGCGACCAACAGATGGAGAGATAATATGCAAGGTATATATATATAATAATGAAAAATACTTATATATTGATTTTTACAATCGGATTATATATCTTTGCATCCATAAATCGAAATTTTATGGTAACTTGTTTTGATGTATGTGAGATTCTTGAAATGCTGTCTGAAGCATCTGTAAAGGTGTTTCTGGACGGCGGTTGGGGCATTGACGCACTTATAGGCAGGGAAACAAGAATTCACAATGATATCGATCTGTTCGTTGAGAAGAAAGACTACGGTA
>JAFPBB010000012.1 GCA_017390585.1 Tidjanibacter sp.
GGTTTTGCCTTTGATATCTTTGCCAGCTTTTGCAAGAACGTGCTCGGTGAAATAGAGAGCGCCGAAACCGGTAGCCTCGGGACGGAGGATCGAACCACCCCAGTTCTGACCTTTACCGGTGAGAACGCCTACGTTGTACTCGCGAGCGAGCTTGGTGTACATACCGAAGAGGTAGCCAATCTCACGACCGCCAACACCTACGTCACCTGCGGGAACGTCGGTGTCGCCGCCAATGTTGTGCCAGAGCTCAAGCATAAATGCCTGGCAGAAGCGCATAATCTCAGCGTCCGATTTGCCAACGGGGTCGAAGTCCGAACCACCTTTACCGCCACCCATAGGAAGGGTAGTGAGGGCGTTTTTGAAGGTCTGCTCGAAACCGAGGAACTTCAGCATCGAGGGGTTAACAGCTTTGTGGAAACGGAGACCGCCTTTGTAGGGACCGATGGCTGCGTTGAACTGAACGCGGTAGCCAAGGTTGGTCTGAACCTCACCCTTGTCGTCAATCCAAGTTACGCGGAAGGTGAAGATACGGTCGGGCTCAACCATACGCTCAACGATTTTTGCTTTCTCAAACTCGGGGTGCTGGTTGTAAACCTCCTCGATCGACTCGAGCACCTCTTTAACTGCCTGCAAATACTCGTTTTCGCCGGGGTGCTTGCGCTCCAACTCGGCCATCAAATTCTGTACATTCATACTGAAAATAGGTTTTAAGTTTGTAAAGATGTATTAGGTTTTGAAAACTCTCTCTTTTGTTCGTGCATATTTGCACCCCCAAAGGTAGTCTTTTTTATTGTATTTTGTAATCTTTATCGACAAAATAGTCGTTATTTTTTTTCAAATCACTATCTTTGGAGTGAGATTTGGCCGCTTAGGCTCTCGCACCACAGATGCAGACACAACCAAAAACGTACACATAACACTAATTTTACTCACAATGGAAAACCTTAAAATCACCCCCTTCACCAAGTACCACATCGAAGCCGGTGCCAAGATGGCCCCCTTCGCAGGTTTCAATATGCCCATCGAGTTCACCGGCATCAACGCCGAGCACCTCTGGGTGCGCGAGGCTGTGGGCGTCTTCGACGTCAGCCATATGGGTGAGCTTTGGGTCAAAGGCCCCAAGGCTACTGCCCTGCTTCAGCGCATCACCACCAACAACGTGGCCGCACTCACCGACGGCAAGGTGCAGTACACCTGCTTCCCCAATGGTAAGGGTGGTATTGTAGACGACTTCCTCCTCTACCGCTTCAGCGAGGAGAACTACCTCCTGGCCATCAACGCAGCCAACATCGACAAGGACTGGGCCTTCGTGTGTGAGCAGGGCAAAGCCTTCGGTATGGAGCCCGGCAAGGAGCTTTTCAACGCCTCCGACGAGACCGCACAGCTCGCCATTCAGGGTCCTTTGGCAATGAAACTCGTGCAGAAGATGTGCGACGAGCCCGTGGAGGATATGGTTTACTACACCTTCAAGACCCTCAAGGTGGGTGGTTGCGACGCCATCCTCTCCACCACCGGCTACACCGGCTCGGGTGGCTGCGAGGTCTACATCAACGCCAAGGATGCCGACCAGCTCTGGGCAGAGTTGTGGAAGGCAGGCGAGGAGTTTGGCCTGAAGAACATCGGCCTCGGTGCTCGCGACACTCTCCGCCTCGAGAAGGGCTTCTGCCTCTATGGCCACGAGATCAACGACGAGATTTCGCCCATCGAGGCTGGCCTCGGCTGGATCACCAAGTTTGTCGATGGCAAGGACTTCCTCGATAGGGAGTATATGGAGTCGCTCAAGGCGGGTGGTCTGAAGCGCAAGCTCGTGGGTCTGAAGATGATCGACCGCGGTATTCCTCGCGCAGGCTACCAGATTGGCGACGAGAATGGCAACCCCATTGGCGAGGTTGTTTCGGGCACAATGTCGCCCTGCCTGAAGGTGGGCATCGCAACGGGCTATGTTCCCAAGGAGTATGCCGTAGTGGGCAACACCCTCACCGTCATCGTTCGTGAGCGCGCACTGAAGGCCGAGATCGTCAAACTCCCCTTCTTGTAGTCCGCAGGAGCCAAACAATAGGCACAGACGACACCCCTTGCTCGGGGTGTCGTCTGCTTTTTATTGGGGCCAGATGCCCACACTTGCGAGGAAAAATGTTGTAAAAGTGGGGGGGAGGTGTGGTTTTTGGAACAAAAAGTCGTAACTTTGTTCTATCAAACGCCCCGAGAGTCGGATGACAATGGGGATCACTTTTTGCAGAGAGAGAATGAGCGCACTGAAATTTGGATTCGTGATAGTCGAGGGCTGCGGCGACCAGACAATGATGGCCGAGCAGACGCTCCGTATGATGGTGGATGTTGCCGACGAGGTGGAGTACCGCGTGGTTCCGGGCACGCTCGAGACGGTCCTGGCGGCCAAGTGCTTCGGCGAGTTGACCAGCGTCGACGCCGTGCTGGTCTTCCTTCCCACCCACGAGAATCCGGCCCTTCTCTCCACCACCCTCAACGGGCTCACGAGCGTTATGCTCGAGTGGGGTATGCCCGTGGTGACCACCATCTCCTATCCCGACGGCCTCTCGTTGGCTCGCGCCGCGGTGGCGATGGTCGACCTCCAGATGGATATGGAGGCGAGGGCCGAGCAGATCAAGGCCGGCACCTCCATCAACTAACCCTCCCTGCACCCCTTCAGTCGGCGGCACCCATACAGTAGGCGACATCCCTACAGTCGGTGGCACCATTCTGTCGGTGGCATCCGTTCTGTCGGCGGCAACATTTTATTATCTGCCCCATTTAGCATTTCGCACCTCCTCAGTTGGCGGCTTTCGGGTTTTCCACACCCCTTTAGTTTTCGCATCCGCGCGCACATCGCACTCGCGCGTATTCATTGTATACCCTCCCACACCCCTCTTCGCACTCCCGCTTCGCCTCCTACCCTGAAAGTTTTTTTTAACAAAAAATCGGCTCGCGTGAGTAGGTTTTTAACAAAAGCGCTATATTTGTAGGTTATTGCACCCCACAAGGAGATTCGGCGGCCAAATGCGCGATAAAATCCACAGCGCCGCGGCCCAAAATTTATCTTCCGCGGAGGAAACCACACAATCAACACAAGAAATTAACAACACAAACCATAATCTACTACCAATTATCTCTATGAGCGCAAAAGTAAAATTCAAAGCCTTCAACGCCAAAGAGTTCTTCACCCTCAAGAATCTCATCTCTTGGCTGGTTGTAACCCTCGGCGTGGTTGTGATGTCGGCAGGTTTCGCCCTCTTCACCAACCCCTACAAAATCATCCCCGGCGGCGTCTACGGTCTGGGCCGTGTCCTCCACGACATCTTCCCCAGCATCCCCACCGGCACCTTCGGTTTTATGTTTGACATCCCCCTGATGATCACCGGTCTGCTCGTCTTTGGTGGTAGCTTCGGCGCCAAGACCATCTACGCAGCCCTCATCTCCCCCCTGGTGATGAACGGTCTGACCAGCTGGCTCGGCGAGGGTCCCTACTACGACAACGGTTGGATTGCCACCTCCTTCAACTTTGCTGAAGACCCACTGATGGCCGCAATCTTCGGTGGTCTGCTCATTGGCGCAGGCGTGGGCATCATCATCCGCGGTGGTGCAACCTCGGGCGGCACCGACATCGTGTCGATGATCATCAGCAAGTTCTGCAAGATGAAGTTCTCCACCGCAATGGTCATCGTGGAGAGCACCATCGTGGTTATCGGTATGCTCCGCTTCCAGGATTGGCTCCTGCCCCTCTACTCGCTGGTGAGCATCTACATCAGCAGCAAGGCCGTTGACTTTGTGCTCGATGGCGCAACCTACGAGAAGCTCCTGTTTGTCATCTCCGAGAAGAACGACGAGATCAAGCAGTATATCCTCCACGAGCTGGGCCGCGGCGGCACCTACATCAAGTCGAGCGGTATGTACACCGGCAAGGATAGGGATATGATCTTCCTCGTTGTGAGCCGCAAGGAGATTGCTGCCGTGAAGAACAAATTGCACGAGATCGACGACCAGTCGTTTGTGGTTGTTGTGGATGCCCACGAGACCTATGGCGACGGCTTCAAGAAGTTCGACATCGACGAGAACACCAACGCCTAAGGGCGCAATTCTCCCCTCGTCATAAGTGAGGGGGGCGAGATTCCCACTCGTCACAAAAAGCAAGTGGCGCGGCCCGATGGGGCTGCGCCACTTTTGCATTGTGTGCTGTGCTGTTGCGGTAACTTAGCGTAATCTACCGAAGCAGGCCACATCCCTCGGCAAAAGAGCGATTATTTTTGGCTCAAGGTTGGGGTTTTCGGGGGAAATGGGTATTTTTGTGGCGCGAAAAAAGAGAATTACAGCGTAAAACAACACCTATGGAAATCGCAAAAGTAACAACAGGTGGCGGGCGCAAGCTCTACATCGAAACCTACGGTTGCCAAATGAACGTGGGCGACACCGAGATCATCGTCTCCATTATGACCGACGAGGGCTACGTCTACACACGCAATATCGACGAGGCCGACATCATCCTCGTCAACACCTGCTCCATCCGCGACAACGCCGAGCAGCGCATCTGGGGACGACTCAAAGAGTTCCAGCGCTACAAACGCGCCAAACGCACGCTCATCGTGGGCATCGTGGGCTGTATGGCCGAGAGGCTCAAGGAGCAACTCCTCGAGCGAGAGCCCATCGTCGACATCGTGGCCGGACCCGACTCCTACCGCGATATGCCCCGACTCGTGGAGGCCGCATCGGCGGGTAGCAAGGGTGTGAATGTGCAACTCTCGCAGGAGGAGACCTACGGCGACATCCGACCCGTGAGGCTCGACAGCAACGGCGTGAGTGCCTTTGTGAGCATTATGCGTGGTTGCATCAATATGTGCGCCTACTGCGTAGTGCCCTACACCCGAGGCATTGAGCGCAGCCGCGACCCACAGACCATCCTCCGCGAAATCCGAGAGGTCTACGACCTCGGCTACCGTGAGGTGACTCTGCTCGGTCAGAATGTCAACTCCTACCGCTGGAAAAACGAGCAGGGTGAGGTCGTTGTGGACTTCCCACGACTGATGGAGATGGCCGCAAGTGTGGCCCCCGACCTCCGCGTGAGGTTTGCCACCTCCCACCCCAAGGATCTCAGCGACCGACTCATCGAGGTGATGGCCTCCCACCACAACATCTGCAAGGCCATCCACCTCCCCGCACAGAGTGGCAGCAGCCGTATGCTCCAGATTATGAACCGCAAGTACACCCGTGAGTGGTATCTCGGACGCATCGCCGCCATCCGCGCCGCAATGCCCGACTGTGCCATCACCACCGACCTCATTGCAGGCTTCTGCACCGAGACCCTCGAGGACCACGCCGAGACCCTCTCGCTGATGCGCGAAGTGGGCTACGAGAGCGCCTTTATGTTCAAGTTCTCCCTCAGGCCCAACACCTTCGCGGCTCGACATATGACCGACGACGTGAGCGAGGAGGAGAAGACACGACGACTCACCGAGATCATCAACCTCCAGAACGAGCTCTCCATCGAGAGCAACCGCAGGGATGTGGGCAAGGAGTTTGAGGTGCTCATCGAGGGCCACTCCAAGCGTAGCGAGAGCCAGCTCTGTGGTCGCACCTCGCAGAATAAGATGGTGGTGTTCGACGCCGCCGAGGGTCTGAAGGCGGGCGACTATGCCACCGTGACCATCACCGACTGCTCCTCGGCAACGCTCTTCGGCACCCTCGTGAAGTAGGCGGATAGCCCACCGAGCGGAGTCTGCCCCCTCCCACGCATCGCAGGGCGGAATGCAACAAAATAAAGCTACGGCTGCTGTGCAATCACAGCAGCCGTAGCTTTTTGGTAAATACGCAGTGGTCACAACCTTATGGCACGGGGTCGTAGCCGCTACCGCCCCAGGGATGGCATCGCAAGATCCGTCGCAGGGCCAGCCACCCTCCCTTGAGCGGGCCATATTTGCGGATGGCCTCGAGTGCATACTGCGAGCAGGTGGGGGTGAATCGACAGGTGGGCCTCCCCTTCAGCGGCGAAAGGCATATCTGGTAGAAGCGGATGAGCGCCACAAAGGGAGCACTCAACACCCACTTACAACCTGCCACAAACCTTTCCCAAAATCTCCTCCACTGCATTGCTGATGGTCCTGAAGTTGTGAATCTCCTTGGTGCTATAGATGAGTCCGAGGTCGATGTGGAGACCCTTCTCCACAGCCTTTGCCACAATGGGTAGTTTGGCAAGTCGGTAGGCCTCGCGGGTGCGTCGCTTGAGCAGATTGCGCCCCACCGCCCTCTTCACATTGCGCTTGGGGACCACAAAGAGCACCGACACGGCAGCACCGTCGCCCTCCGCAGCAGCACGCTTCTTGTAGACGTAGCGGAAGGGGTGGACAAAGCCGCTCTTGCTCTGCACAAAGAGGCCATTGGCCGCCTTTCCACAGAGTCGCTCGGCTTTGCAAAGTCCGTATGTTGGTCGGTTTTCCACTTCTCGGTGCTAACTATCTCTCAATCAAAACGGGGCATCAGAGTCCGACACCCCGCAACGTACCATAATCGTACCTTATTTCTTACCTTATTTTTTCGGCCCCATCGCCGCCTCACCTATGCCTCGGCAGGTTTGCGCTTTGCGCGGGAGCGCTTGACGGGTTTGGCCTCCTGGGCCTTGATGAAGTTCTCTGCCTTGTGGCTGTGGCTGAACTCGATGGGCTCCAACTCCTTGCCCTCCGACGAAGCCTTGACAAGCATCTCCACGCCCTTGACAATGTTGGGAATGCCGGGTGCGGGTGCCTTGGAATAGATGCTCAAGCCCGCCTCCACCGCTGCCTTGGCGGTGTTCTCACCCAACACGGCAATCATAGGGATGTTCTCCGTGCCAAACTGAGCCACCAGCGAGGCAATCTCGTTGGGACTGTAGAACACGAGCAGGTCGTAGTCGGCGATGTTGGTGTCGCTCAGGTCGGCGCTCACGGTGTGGGCAAAGACCAGACCGCGGAAGTTGACGTTGAGTTTCTCGAGGGTCTGTGGAATCTCGGGGTTGTGGGGCTCGGCCAAGGCGAGGATGAACTTCTCCTCCTTGTGCTTGAGGATGAGCTCCATAAAGTTGTCGAACTTGCCGTCGGCGAAGAAAATCTTGCGCTTGCGGTAGACGATGTATTTCTGAAGGTAGAGCGCCACAGCCTCGGTGATGCAGATATATTTCATCGTCTCGGGCACATTGATGCGAGCCTCTTCACAGATGCGGAAGAAGTTGTCGATGGTTGTGCGGCTGGTGAAAATTACTGCCGAGTAGTCGAGAATTTCGGTCCTCTGGCTGCGGAAATCCTTGAGCGAGATGCCCTCAATACGCATAAAGGGCTTGAAGCAGAGCTCCACATCGTTGTTCTTGGTGAGCTCATAGAAAGGTGATTTTTCGAGCTGTGCAGGTTGGGGCTGCGAGATGAGTATCTTCTTGATTTTCAAAGTTATATTGGTATTTGGTTCGACATTATCCGACACCATTGCGGACCACCAAAGTGACCACGATGCCGATGGGAATCAAAATTGCGGTGCAAAGGTACAAAAACCAAAGTAAAATGGAAATTTTTTGCTCCAGAAAGAAAACTAAACTTTTCAACACAAAAGTAACTAAACCGATGGAGGCCACCACAATAGTGGCCACGCCCAGCCACAGCGTGCTCGCCCCCACGTTGAGAACAAAGAGCAACGACACAGGGGTGGCAAAAATGGTGGCAAGGGCCATTGTCGATTTGGCCAAAAGGTCGATGCCGCCCGCCACGTCGTCCCGGCGCACAAGCCGACAAATACCTCGGGTGAGCAACATTTGCACCCCACCAATGGCAGCCGCAACCACCACAAACAGGGGCAACAGCAGGAGTGACTCAATCTCTCCCACGCCGCTGAAACCACAAATTTCGAGCCATTTGAGCGCCACAGCCGACCACACCACCACGCCAATCCACTGAGCACCGCCCACGGCGCGGGTATAGAGGTAGCTCAGCTCATCCGAGATGCGGATGCCGATGTGGTTGCCCGCAACCACCTTGAACATCTGGCCCACATAGCCCCCGGAGTTGCACAGCACCACAACGTAGAGTGCAAAGAGCAGCAGCATAACGCCCCCCACAACCACATTGTCGGTCAGGGCAAAGAGTGGCAGTTGCTCCACAGCAGTGGCCACCCTCTGGGCACTCTCACCAAAGAGTTCGGCGGGACTCACGGCACACATCGCCTCCACACCCCCCTCGGGGAGTGCGGCAGGCACACCGTCGGCCATCTGCAAGGTGTCGGCCACCTGCAAGGTGTCGGCCAACGCAGCCTCGCCCACGGGCACAACCTCGCCCACGGGCTGCGCGGTCACACCAGCCAGCCTATCCACAGGATTCAACATCGCCTCTTTCTCTATCATTGTTTCTCTCTATTTATCACGCGCTTATATTTCACGCCCTCGCCATCTCGGCCCTTCTATGGCACTGCCACACGCATAGCGATGCGGAAGGTGGTACCCCTTCCCAGCTCGCTCTCTTGGACATAGATGTGGCCATCGTGGTACTCCTCGATTATGCGTTTACTCAGCGAGAGGCCCAAGCCCCAACCGCGTGTTTTGGTGGTGAAGCCCGGCTCGAATATCTTTTTCCAATTGGACTTGACGATTCCCTTGCCCGTGTCGCGCACGTCGATGTAGGCCCACTCGTCGTCGGAGCTGATGGCCACGTCGATCTCACCCACTCCCTGGAGTGCGTCGAGCGCATTCTTGAGCAGATTCTCCACCACCCACTCAAAGAGCGCCGCATTCATCCTCACCATAACGGGAGCTATGGCAAGTCCGTTGTAGGTGAGCGTCACCTTGCGGGGGATGCGGGTGCGGAAATAGAGCACACAGTCGCCCACAACCTCACCCAGATTGGTGGTGGTCAGCGAGGTCTCCGAGCCGATTTTGCCAAACCTATCGGCCACCTTCACGAGTCGCTTGAGGTCTTTGCCCATCTCTTCGATGGCGGCGGGGTCGACCTCCTGCGAGCGGAGATACTCCAGCCAGCCCATCAGCGAGGAGATGGGGGTGCCGAGCTGGTGGGCCGTCTCCTTGGCCAAGCCTATCCACACGCGGTTTTGCTCATCCTGCTTGGAGGTGCGGAAGGTGAGGAAGGCGAAGAATACGAAGATGGCAACCACGGCGAGCTGCACATAGGGGAAGAGTATGAGCCAATCGAGCAGGGCGGAGTTGCCGTAGAAGAGGATGTAGCGGTAGCCCCTGGGGGTGTTGATTTCGATGGGGTCGTTCTGGCGGGAGAGCCTCATCAGGGTTTTCATCCTGCGCTCCGGGTGGTTGAGATGGTTCTCGGGGATGAGGTTGGACTTCTCCACGCGCCCGTTCTCGTCGATGAGCACATAGGGAATCTTCTGGTTGTGAACCACTTGATAGATGAGCGGGTCGTTGTGGGTGGTCTCACCCATACGTTCCATAGCATAGGACCAAAGGGCCATTTCGTTCATCTCCTTGTGTTGGAGCAGGCGCGACATACGGGTGGTGAAGAGGAGCGACAGGGAGCCGATCACCACCGCAATGGTGATGACCAACACCCTCTTCTTGTAGGGGGTATTTTTCACGCGCCTCCACAGCGCCTCTGCCATCTCACTCATTCTCTCTGATGCTCTTGTTGTAGTTGTTATTGTTGGTGCCCACGCCTACTCTCGCACGATGCCACGCAGCACCCCACCTAATTCTCTCTCGCCCCCGCGTCTACTTGCGTTCCGTATCTCTCGAGGAGAGAATCTCGTTGTAGAGGGCCTTGTCGGCGAGGATTTCGAGGGCCTTGGCCACCTCCACATCGGAGTGAAGCGAGTGGGCAATGGAGCCGTCGGTGTAGCAGTAGCGCTGCACGATGTTGTTCTCGATGAGGTCGCGTATCTCCTTCTCATAGAGTCGGATGAGGTCCTCGGTGTCGTTGGTGATGTTGGCCTCAATGGCCTCCATCTGTCCATCCATATCGCCCCTCCAGCGCTCCTTCTCGGCAGCCTCCTTGAACTGCTTCCAGAGTCTCACCGTGGGGCTCTCCCACTCCACCTTCTTATCCTTCATAAAGGCCACAAACTCCTCGAAGCCCTCGTCGGGGAAGGCATACTCCACAGGCACCACGCGGCCCTCCAACTCGTCGTAGTGGCGGGCACACCACTCGGCCAGAAAGTCGTCGATATGTCCGAGTGCGTAGAGCACAACGGTGAAGGTGGCCACATAGGTGGGCTCCATCCTCACGTCGGGCATCACGCCGCCGCCATCGTAGACCTTGCGGCCTGCCTTGGTGCGGAACTCGCGGATGAGCGAATCGGGCACAAAGGCCACGCTGCCATCCTCATTGTGGCCCGCATAGTCGATGGCCTGGATGCAGCGTCCGCTGGGGAGGTGATATTTGGAGGTGGTGAGTTTGGCATAGGCACCATAGCCGAGCGGGTAGGTGCTCTGCACCAAGCCCTTACCATAGGTGCGCTCACCCACAAGCACCGCCCTGTCGTTGTCCTGCAGAGCTCCCGCCACAATCTCGGCAGCCGAGGCCGAGGAGCGGTCGGTGAGCACCACAATGGGCATCTCGGTGGAGAGGGGCACTCCCTCGGTGCGGAAGACCCTATTTTCGGCTCCACCCTCCCTCGAGGAGCGGGTGCTGACCACCTCGCTACCCGTGGGCAGGAAGAGCGACAGTATGCCCACAGCCTCCTGAAGGATGCCGCCACCATTGCCCCTATAGTCGAGGATGAGGCTCCTCATACCCTGCGCCTCGAGTGCCTCGTAGGCCTTGCGGAGGTCGGAGGCGCACCCCTCCGTGAAATCCTGGTGGCTGATGAGTCCCACGCTGTCGGAGACCATACCGAAGTAGGGCACTCCGGGGATGGCAATCCTCTCGCGCTCAATCTTCAGCTCCACCTCCTCGCCCGTGGGGAATTTGCCCACGGTGAGTCGCACCTTGGTGCCGGGGTCGCCCTTGAGTCGGTTGCTCACCTGCTGGGTGGTCATACCCTTGGCGCTCTCTCCCTCGATGGAGAGAATCTTGTCGCCGGGGCGGATGCCCGCCTTGTCGGCAGGCGAGTTGCGGTAGGGGCCCGAGAACTCCACATAGTCGCCCTCGAGTCGGATGAGCGAGCCCACGCCGCCATACTTACCCGTGGTCATCACCTCGAAATCGTCCATACTCTCGGCCGGGAGGTAGGTGGTGTAGGGGTCGAGAATCTTGGTCATCCCCTCCGCGGCGGCATTCATAATCTTCTCCGGCTCCACCTCGTCGACATAGAAGAGGTTGATGGTGCGGAGCATATTGACCAGCACCTCGACACTCTTGCCAAGGCGATAGGTGTTATCCTTTGCGGCGCCTCCCAGGAGCACACTTGCCCCCAGCAGCAGCGCCACGACTACATATTTGACTCCTCTTTTCATTCTTCTGTGCTGCGGGGCGGACCTCCCACCCCATTGACCGTCTGCTATTCTCCTGCGCGAATGAGTCCCACGATGCGGAAGCGGGCCTGCTCGACCTCCCTGCGGATGCCCGAGATCTCAATGGCTCTCTCGCCCACACTGCGGACCACAATCCTGTCGTCGCCACCAACATAGCGCAACCTCTTGGCCAGACCTCGCGCGCGAAACTCCAGCACGCCGCCGTCGCATCCCACAAGGCCGTAGCCACCCCTGGCAAGGGCCTCCACAATAGCCCTCCTATCGCCCTCCACGGAGCCCTCCACAACCACGGTGTCGAAGCCATAGAGGGGGAAGAGCGCCGAGATGGCCACCATAACCACCACAAGAATCACTCCGCGTGTGCCCAGCAGCTCGGCAGGCTCCACACCGAGTGTATCCGTGAGGTACATAATGGCAAAGAGTGCGCCCACAATCAACGTGAGCTTCAGCAGGTGGCGCACCGCCCTGCCCAGATATTGTCCCATAGTCTGTTTTCTCATATCTCAAATCCTATTTTTGTCGGTTTCTCCTTTCAATGTATTGTTGCATCCGGCCCTAATCGGCCCTCTCTCTACTCTCTAACGCGCCCTCGAAGGACAAAATTGTATCCCTCACCTGCTCCATAAGCCAATGGGGCGTGGAGGTAGCGCCACAAATGCCCACGCTCCTCACTCCCTCAAACATCTCTGCGCTCAGCTCCGTGGGCGACTCAATCTTGATGCTGTGGGGGTTGGCGTCGCTGCACGCCCTATAGAGCACCTTGCCGTTGGAGCTCTTTGCTCCCGCAACAAACACCACCATATCGCACCCCTGTGCAAACTCCCTGAGGTGTCCCTCGCGGCCCGCAACCTGTCGGCAAATGGTGTCGCGCACCACCACCGCCTCGGGCCTCAACGACCTCCGCAGCACCTCCGCCTTCACCCTCTCAAAGAGCTCCAAGCTCTGGGTGGTCTGGGAAATCAGAAATATGGGGCGGCTGAAATCGATCCCCTCCAAATCCTCGGGGCACTCCACAACCACAGCCCTATCCTCAATCTGGCCATTGAGCCCCACCACCTCGGCGTGGCCCTTCTTACCGAGAATCACCACCGTGCCGCCCACCTCGGCCATCTCTCTGTCGGCCTCAATGGTGAGCCTCTGCAACTTGGCCACCACGGGGCAGGTGGCATCGACATAGCCCAGCGAGAGTCGCTCGAGTCGGCTGTAGGTACTCTTGGGCTCGCCGTGGGCACGGATGAGCACCTTGGCGCCAGAGGAGGGGTCTATGGAGTCGAAGTCGGCGTGGGAGATGGTCGTCACACCCAGCCCCTCGAGGCGCGCAACCTCCAGGCTGTTGTGGACAATATCACCCAACGAATAGACCCTGCAGCCTCCCGCCACAAGCTCCTCCGCCTTCTCTATGGCGCTCACCACGCCATAGCAGAATCCCGACCTCTCATCTATTCTTACTTCCATTGCTTTTTTTGTTTTTGCGCGACTTTCGTCGCGGTTGCTTTTGCGACTGCCGTCGCGGTTGCTTTGCGACTTTTTATAAAAAGTCGCCCAAAAATTTTTCGCGAGATACTGCGTATCTCTTCATCGCCTCTACCCTTTACACACGCCCCCGCCCTACGGGCACCCCCTCTATCTTAGAGGGGGAATTTAGGGGGGGGCGTCTCCCTTAATTCAAAATGCAAAATTCAAAATGCAAAATTAATTAGCCTACGGCGCATTACTCAAATTTACTCCCCCTTATTACTCCCCCCATAAGTTAGAGGAGGATGAAAAGAACGTCTGCTCCCTATTACTCCCCCTCTAAGTTAGAGGGGGTGTCACGAAGTGACGGGGGCGTGTGTCTTTTGCAATGCAAAATTCAAAATTCAAAATTGTTCTTCGAAGCTTTTTGTAAAAAGCTTCACCAAAAACTTTTAGTGTAGCACTTGCTCTACTCTTTTAATTTAAGGCCGTGCGCCGAAGGCCAATTTTGCATTTTGAATTTTGAATTTTGAA
>JAFPBB010000013.1 GCA_017390585.1 Tidjanibacter sp.
CCCACCTTCAGGAACTGCTTGGGCACAGCGCTACCCATACGGCTACCGCTGCCCCCTGCCACAATCACAACGCCTATTTTTCTCTCTTCCAACATTGTTTCTGTTTTGTTGCGACTGACGTCGCGGTTTTCTTTGCGACTGCCGTCGCTTTTCTTCTGCGACTTTTTATAAAAAGTCGCCCAAAAATTTTTGTCGAGATACTTCGTATCTCTTTATCAGTGTCTACCCTAACTGTGTCTACCAATTTAGGCCGAGCGCCGAAGGCCAAAGTGGTCCGCACTTTGCATCGGCGGCGGACAAGCGACTGACTCGCGCAGTCGCGACGAGCAGAGGGGGCAAAGGCGTCTAAAAACAAAGACGCCAAATGCTTTGGCCGCCAACGGCGTTTGTTTTAGACTTTGCACGCTCTGCTCCCGCCAGAGATGCCGTGCGGTGCTTTTGCGCTACTTTTGGCAGCAAAAGTAGCATATCATCCCCGCGACTTTCGTCGCGGTTATTTTTTGGCGACTGCCGTCGCTTCTTTTCTTCGAAGCTTTTTGTAAAAAGCTTCACCAAAAACTTTTAGTGTAGACTTTGCTACGCCATTCTTTTTTGCGACTTTTTAATAAAAAGTCGCCAATAAACTTTTAGTGTAGACATTGCACTGCCCTTGGTTGTTGTCAAATAATTTTTGCAAAAAAAATTGCAACTCGTGCAACAAATGCGTACCTTCGTGTGTCTAATAGGTAGGACGAGCTGATGGCTCGTGGCTTAATGGACGCAAAACATTGAAAAACAAAACATTAATTTTTCTAACCCAACAACTCTATGAAAAGAAACCTTATTACTATGATGTTGGCGGCCATCGTGTCGCTGTTTGCACTCACCTCGTGCGAGAAGGAGCCCGCAGATCTCATCGTTGGCAAGTGGACTATGACCGAAATGAGTGTTAGTTATGACGGTATAACGCTTAATATCAATCCATCAGAGATGGGTAGAACTGTCATCTACACCTTCAAGGCCGATGGTACCGGCCACGCCTATATGTATGAAGACGGTGAGAGTGTGGAGGCAACCTTTACCTATAGCCTTTACACCAGTGGCGATAAGCAGATGTTGAATATTACGAGTGAGGGCGAAACTCTGCACTACGACATCCTCACCCTCGATGACAACACCCTCGTTATGTACCAAGAAGAGACCGAGGATGCGGGGATAATCAGTGGCAAAGTGACTTTCACCCGCTCGTAATTGATTGTGCAGCAAACACAAAAGGGCCGACACGAGAATGTCGGCCTTTTTTTTTGCGTGGCATTCAATTCCATTGACTTTTAATCTTCAATTTTTGTCCCTCATTGAAGCTTTTTGCAAAAAGCTTCACCAAAAACTTTTAGTGTAGACCTTGTTATGCCATTCTTTTTTGCGACTGACGTCGGTTTTCTTGCGACTTTTTATAAAAAGTCGCCCAAAAATTTTTCTTGAGATACTCCGTATCTCTTCATCAGTGTCTACCCTTTACACACGCCTGTGCGCGGCCTCGCGCACAAGGGGGGCTACTCGGAGAGGAGGTCGGCAACCACAAAGGTGCTGCCTCCTATGAAAATGAAGTCCTCCGGCTTGGCAAGCTCAATGGCGCGGCGGTAGGCGGCGTGAACGCCCTCAACAACCTCACAGTCATACCCCTCGTGGGCAAACTTCTCGGCGAGCACCTCTGCGGGGAGTGCGCGTGCCACGCTGGGGGCGGTGATGATGTAGTGTGCATCGCGGGGCATCAGCGGAATGATGGCGTCGAAATCCTTGTCGCTGACCATACCTATGACCATATAGAGTTTGCGGTAGGTTTGGTGGCGGAGTTGTTCCATAATCTCGCGGATGCCGTCGGCGTTGTGTCCTGTGTCACAGATGACTGTGGGGTTGTTGCCCAGCCTCTGCCAGCGGCCCATAAGCCCCGTGGATTCACACACCGTGCGTATGCCTTCGACGAGTGCGCGGGTGGAGATGTTGAGGTGTGTTTGGTGGCGTAGGATGCTCACGGCGGTGCGTGCTGTGAGTATGTTTTTGCGCTGATAGGAGCCGAGCAGGTCGAGGTCGAGAATCTGCGTGCGTCCGTCGCGTGGGCGCTGGATGTGGTAGCGATTCCACCTGCCCGAGGGTTCGGTGTCGACCACCTCCCACTCTTTGTCGGCATAGACGATGGGTGCTTTGCGCTCGGCTGCGGCGTGGTCGAATACGGGGGAGCTCTCGGGGTGGCTCTCGCCAATGACTACGGGGACTTCGGGCTTGATGATGCCTGCCTTTTCGAAGGCTATTTCGCCGATGGTGGAGCCGAGCAGGGCGGTGTGTTCGAGTCCGATGTTGGTGATGACCGAGAGGATGGGGGTGATGATGTTGGTGGAGTCGAGGCGTCCGCCGAGTCCGGTTTCGATGATGGCCACCTCCACCTCGTTCTGGGAGAAGTGGTGGAAGGCCATAGCGGTGGTCATCTCGAAGAAGGAGAGGCCGAGGCCTACCATCTTCTCGCGGTGTTTACGCACAAAATCGACCACCTCGCGTTCGCTTATGGGCTTGCCGTTCACGCGGATACGCTCGCGGAAGTCGACCAAGTGGGGCGAGGTGAAGAGGCCCACGCAGTAGCCTGCCTGCTGGAGTATGGAGGCGAGGATGTGGGAGGTGGATCCTTTGCCGTTGGTGCCTGCCACGTGTATGGTGAAGTAGTTGCGCTGTGGGTTGTCGAGGATTTTACACATCTCCGTGATGCCTGCCAAGCCCTCCTTGTAGGCACCCGGGCCGGCATTTTGGTAGGAGGGGAAGGAGTTGAAGAGGAATTGTGTGGTCTGTGCGTAGTTCATTGTGATGTATCTCTGACGGTGAGGTGATTGATTGTTCGATTGGCGGGGTGTGTGGGGCTATCCCACGAGGTGGTTGCGCTTGCGTGCGCGGTAGCTGACGTAGTAGAGCAGCGAGAGGATGAAGAGGTAGGTGCCTATGCGTCCGAGGTAGTCGCCTGCTTTGGCATAGAAGGTCACCTTGGTGGCGGGGTAGACGCTCTCGGTGAGTGTTCCGCGGAGGTCCCAGCCGAGGGTTTGTGTCACTCTTCCTGTGGGTGAGATGAAGCCGCTTATGCCTGTGTTGGCGGCTCGGCACACCCAGCGTCGTGTTTCGATGGCGCGGAGTCGGGAGAAGGAGAAGTGCTGACGGTAGCCGGGGGTGTCGTGCCACCAGCCGTCGTTGGTGATGACCATCATCAGTTGCGCTCCGTCGGCGGTGAAGGCTGCGAAGTGGTCGCCGTAGACCGACTCGTAGCAGATGGGGGCTGCCACCGAAATACCATAGGGGTGGCGGTGGTTGCGGAGCAGGAAGGTGTGGCGATACTTGTCGGTGCCGAGCTGTCCGGTGGTGCCACCGAGGTCGACGATGAGCTTCTCGAGGGGTTTGAGCAGCTCCATATAGGGCATCTTCTCCACACCCACCACGAGTCTCGATTTGTGGCTCACCTTGAGGGTGGAGTCACGGTCGAGTGCGAGGGCGGCATTGTAGCGGTCATACCAGAGGGAGCCGCTGCGACGCGCCGTGGGGGAGGCTTCGTGCTGGCCTGCATAGCGGTGGTAGGTCATCGCTCCGGTGATGAGTTGCGATGCGGGATAGCGCTCCGAGCGCAGACGCTCGAAGTGGGATACCGACTTGGAGTTGAGATAGATATGCTCCCAGATGGGGTCGTTGTTGTCGCCAATGACCGTTTCGGGCAGGACGATGAAGTCGGCATCTGCGGGGGCCTCCGAGATGAGCGAGCCCATAATGCGCAACTGCTCCGCCGAGGGGATGGAGTACTTCTCCGTGTAGGGCTCGAAGTTGGGCTGCACAACGGTGACTTTGGTCTCTGTGGCGGTGCCCTTCTCCTCCACGGTTGTGCCTATGATGAGCGAGGCCACAAGGGGGAGAATCGCAAAGCACGCGGTCGTGGCGGCCAGGCCGCGATTGCGCCTGTTGAGCAACCACTCAAAGAGCAGGATGTTCACCACCAACACCCAGAGCGAGCCGCCCAGGGCGCCCGTGAACTCATACCACTGCACTGCCCACACGTCGCCTGCAAAACCGTTGCCCAGGATGAGCCAGGGGAAGGAGATCTCGCCGTGGAGATAGAGGTGTTCGGCCCAGAGCCAACCCGCCACGAGGGTGGTGTAGGCGTGGGCTTTGCGTGCGCGCTTGGAGAAGTAGTGGTAGATCATCACCACGCCACCGAAGAGCACCACCTCCACTATGGTTGCGGCCACGATGCCCACCGCTGCGGCGTAGTAGATCCACCAGCAGGTGGCCACACACCAGAGTCCCATAACGAGCGCGGTCCATCCCGCCATCCTCCACCACTCCCGTCGGGTGGGGCCATAGGATGCGGAGATGAGGAGCAGGGGTACGAAGGCTGCGAGCAGGGGGAGGCCGCTCACGCGGAGCCATCCTGCCGAGAGGAGCGCTATGCTAAGCAGGGCGAGCAGCGCCCTTTGGTAGGTCTTGAGTTGGATTCTCATAGAGGAGAGCGATTATTTTTTACAAAAATAACCTTTTTCGCGAGACCTTCGCCACCCCGAGCCAATATTTTTTACCCTCCCGACGCTTTTTCCTGCCCAAAGGGAGAAATGCTCGGGCAAAATCACTACCTTTGTAGCCGGTAAAATGTGCCACTGCACAGCGCAAGTGGCGGTTGAAAAGAGATAACAACAAGAGATAACACCAAGACAAGAGACTATGTGGTTGATGACTTTTATCGGAGGTCTTATGGTGGGCTGTATGGCCTCAATGCCTCCCGGACCAACAGCAATTCTGACCATCCAGCGCAACGTGAGCAAGGGACTGCGTGCCGGCATAACCACCGGACTCGGCATCGCCACCAGCGACACCCTCTATGCCTCCATCGCATTCTTCTCGCTCTCCTTTGTAACGGGGTTCATTGAGAGCAATATGTTGCTAATCAAGTGCATTGCGGGTGTGTTCATCGCCACCTTTGGCGTCAACATCTTCCTGAAGAAGCCCGATATGCAGCTCCGACGCAATCGCGGTGAGAAGGACCGCGCCAGCTGGCGCGACTACGCCTCGGGATTCCTGTTGAGCTTCGCCAACCCCACCTACATCCTCGTTCACATCGCGCTCATTGCCACGGTCAAGTCGCTCGGTTTCTACGACACCGACGCCGGCCCCTTCTCCAATGCGTCGATGATTCTCGGCATCTTTGCCGGCTGTGCGGGCTGGTGGGTGGCCGTCTCCTCCGTCATCAATCTCGTGCGTAAGTATTTCCGTCCCCGACATATGCTCTGGATCAACCGCATCTCGGGCATTGTCATCACCCTCATCGGTGTGGCGCTCCTCATATCAATGATTTCCGACCTCCAAATCGACATCCAATTCAATGAGATTTTCAAAAGCAAATAGGAAAATAGTCATAGCCGTCGACGGCTTCTCCTCCTGTGGCAAGAGCACCTTTGCCAAACTCGTGGCCGCACGCCTCGGCTACATCTTCATCGACACGGGCGCAATGTATCGCGCCGTAACCCTCTGGGCCATAGAGCACGACTGTGTCCACAACGGCATCCTCGACGAGGAGCGCCTTGTGGCTTCTCTCGATAGGATCCACATCGACTTCCGCTTCAATCCCGACCGCGGAGCCAGCGACATCTACGTCGATGGCGAGTGGGTAGAGGGTAAGATTCGCACCATCTCGGTGAGCAACCTCGTGAGTGCCGTGAGTGCCATTGGCGAGGTGAGGGCCCGCTTGGTGGCTATGCAGCAGGAGATGGGCCGCGATAAGGGAGTGGTTATGGATGGCCGCGACATCGGCACCGTGGTCTTCCCCGATGCGGAGCTGAAGATTTTTATGACTGCCGACCCCGAGGTGAGGGCCGAGCGTCGCTATTTGGAGCTTCAGGCCAAGGGCGAGCAGGTGAGCCGCGAGGAGATTGTGGAGAACATTGTGTTGCGCGACCATTTGGACCAGACTCGTGCCATCAGTCCGCTGCGTAAGGCGGAGGACGCCATTGTGCTCGACAATGGGGGTATGACGCTGGAGGAGGAGATGGAGTGGTTCGACGCCCTCTTTGCCAAAACGGTGGGGGAGTAGAGGGCGAAATTCAAAATTCAAAATTCAACATTCAAAATGCAAAATTGGCCGTCGGCGCACG
>JAFPBB010000014.1 GCA_017390585.1 Tidjanibacter sp.
ATTGGTCCTTATGAACGCTTCCACGAGTCATTCACCGAAGCTTTTGCTTATATGGAAGAGCAAGGCTACAAACTTGCTGGGCCTCTTCGTACCTCCTACATTGACGGAGTATGGAATCAGGAAGACCCCGAAAAATGGTTGTCTGTTATTCAGATTCCCATTGAGTAGCGATTGACCTAAATTGAGAGGCGTATGTAGTGAACCTTATAGTTCGCTCATACGCCACCTTAGTTTATTCACAATGCATCTCTGGAAGATGCCATGTTTCAGCGGTTTACTTTCAAAAGTTTTATATGCCTTTGCATTTGTAGTTTTTTGGCTTAATTACGACCCTTATGTAGTCTTCTATGTAGGATTCCGCAATTTTCGTAAAAACTAACCCTGAAAATCAATCAGTTAAAAATTAAAAGACCTCTCCACACGGGCTTCCTCCTTGTTCAACACCATCTACTCTTCGACTTCCATCGGTATCAACGACTTGAAATCCAATTCTTTCCCTGAGAATAGTGTCACATTTTTCATCTCAGCATTCGTCATATAGAACGCCACGGCAGTGAGTCCCTTATCAATCCTGACGCACACTTGGTCGCCATCCATCAAAGTGTCCACAACCGGCTCATACGCCTCCGTAAGCCTATCGAAATCGGCCTTGAGAGTTCCGTCCTCGTCGGGTGAGCAATTGACACTCACCACAATATCCAACTGTTTCATCAACTCTCGGCTCTGCTTATCGCCCAAGAGCCCAGCCATCTTGATACCCGCGCGTCCTAACACCGCAACGCCATAGTTCTCACGATTCTGGTAGCGCTCACCGAAGGCCTTGAAAGCCTCCTCATTCTGGGCCTGCAATGACGCTGCACACAGCAGCAATATTGCCAATATCGCAATCCTCTTCATACTCAATAATATACAACAAGGAGTTAATTTCTGATTTTCTTAAAAATCGTAGCCGTGCGCGCAACCGAGTAGATCTTCATATAGTGGCGCACCACCCCATCGTCGTCCTTGCGCGAGAAGGTGTGGAACTCGCCATCCAACTCATTACGTTCGAAACCTCCAAAGCGCTCCTCATCGGTGGAGAGCACAATGCCATAGACACCAGGCTCTGGCACCGGAATGATGTAGTCGGGCACACTCCTCGAGGGGTTCCAATTGAAGAAGTAGACCAGAGGGCCGTGGTTGTAGACCATAACGCCGTCACCATCGTACATCGCAAGCTGATTGGCATACCCCATAGAGAGTTGATTGTAGCGCGAGAGCAACTTGATCATAGCCTTATCAAACTCACCGAGAGCGTGGTAGCGCAAGTCGGGATTATCCACCAGCGACCACTGTCGGCGCGCGTGGCTGTAGCTCCAATTGTTGCCAACCCTCGGGAAGTCAATCCACTCGGGATGACCGAACTCGTTGCCCATAAAGTTGAGGTAGCCCTGACCACCCAACGAGGCCGTCACAAGGCGTATCATCTTATGCAGAGCCACACCCCTATCCACCACAAGATTGTGGCTGGAGGTGTGCATAGAGTCATACATAGCTGTTTGCAAGAGTCGGAAAGCGATGGTTTGATCGCCCTGCATAGCCTGGTCGTGCGACTCACAGTAGGAGATGGTCTGCGTGTTGTTGCCACGGTTGTTGAGCACATTCCAGATGTCCCAAACATTCCAATTATCGTCGGGCACCTCCTTGAGCATCTTAATCCAGAAGTCGGGCACGCCCATCGCCAAGCGGAAGTCGAAACCCAAACCTCCATCTGCCACGGGCTCGGCAATGCCCGGCATACCGCTCACATCCTCCGCAATAGTCACTGCATCGGGGCGCAGGGTGTGAACCAAGTGGTTGGCAAGTTTCAGATAGGTAATGGCATCGCGATTGACACCCGCGTCGAAATACTTTTCGCGGCAGTCAAACTCGGTGTAGCCGTGGTGGTAGTAGAGCATCGAGGTGACACCATCGAAGCGGTAGCCATCAAAATGGAACTCTTCGAGCCAATACTTTACATTCGAAAGCAGGAAATGGGCAACCTCGCGCTTGCCAAAGTCGAAAATCTTCGAGTCCCAATACTGCTGATAGCCCGCATCCCCCTCCAGCGAATAGAGATTTGGCGAGCCATCGAGCTCATTGATACCTTCGGCAAAGTTTTTGACATAGTGGGCGTGGACGAGGTCCATAATCACAGCGATATTCATATCGTGGGCCTTGCGGACCAACGCTTTGAGTTCCTCGGGAGTACCAAACCTCGAGGAAGGGGCAAAGAAATTGGAGACGTGGTAGCCATAGCTACCATAGTAGGGATGCTCGGCAATGCCCATCACTTGGATGGCATTGTAGCCCGCCTCCTTAATGCGGGGCAGCACCTTCTCGGCAAACTCCGTGTAGCTACCCACACCCTCTTTCTCCTGCGCCATACCCACGTGGCACTCATAGATAAAGAGTCCCTCGCGGCTCTCCACGCGGAAATTGTCGCCACGCCAATCAAACGGCTCGGCGGGATTCCAAAATTGTGCGGTGAAGTTCTTGGTCTCGTCGTCCTGCACAGCGCGCGTAACCCAAGCAGGGATGCGCTCGTGAGTGCCGTTGGCTCCCTTTACGAGAATTTTGTAGAGCATACCGTGGGCCAAGTGATACTCGCGGTCGGAGAGGAAAATGCTCCACACACCCGTTTGCGCGTTCTTGAAAAGGGGCAACGAAGTGCGATCCCACCCGTTGAAGTCGCCGAAAATGTGGACGCTCTCGGCGGCAGGCAACCATTCGCGGAACCACCAACCCCGATTGCGTTCATCCCTTTGGAAGCCGAAATAGCGGTAGCCATTTGCAAAGTCGATAATCGACCCACTCGCGGCCTCGATGTCGGCAAGTTTGTCGGTGAACAACTTGTGACGATAGTTGAGCTCGCCTTCCACAGGCTCGAGCCAACCATCTTTTTCTATGATTGACAGACGTTTAGACATAGTTAACACGATTTTCCGACAATAAAAATACGCTTTTCTTGATAGAAAGACAAATTTATTCGCAAAAATTACTATTTTTGCCACTTTAATGGGCTACTTTGGCCCAAACTTGTGCAACAAACACAACAAACATACACTTTTATTTACAAACTTTAATTACTAATTTTTATGTTCAAAGGACAACCCAAAGGATTGTACGCCTTGGCACTCGCCAACACCGGTGAGCGTTTTGGCTACTACACGATGCTGGCGATTTTCCTCCTGTTCATTCAGGCGAAATTCGGCTTCACCGCAGCTCAGGCAACCCAAATCTATTCGATTTTCCTTGCCGGCGTTTACTTTATGCCCTTCTTCGGCGGCATCTTGGCCGACAAGATTGGCTACGGTAAATGTGTAACTCTCGGTATCGGCGTAATGTTTGCCGGCTACCTCTGCCTCTCCATCCCCACCGACGCCAACGCAATTGGCAAGGCTCTTATGTTTGGTGCTTTGGCCCTCGTAGCTATCGGTACCGGTTTGTTCAAAGGTAACCTCCAGGTTATGGTTGGTAACCTCTACGACGATCCCAAGTACTCGGCAAAACGTGACTCGGCATTCAGCCTCTTCTATATGGCCATCAACATCGGCGCGATGTTCGCTCCCTCTATGGCTAAGGCTGTGACCAATATGTCGCTCTCGAAAGTTGCCCTCAGCTACAACGCAAACATCCCCGCACTTGCTCACCAGTATCTCAATGGTACCATCACTCCCGAGAAGACCGCAGAGCTCGAGTATCTCGCTTCGACTATGGAGGGTGGCGCAGGTATGGACCTCGCACAGTTCAGCAACTTCTACATCGAGCAGCTCTCGTCGGCCTACAACGGTGGCTTTGCAGTCGCTTGCGTATCGCTGATTCTCTCGGTTTGCATCTACTTCGGTTGCCGCAAGTGGTTCAAACACGCCGATGTTAATGCTAAACAGGCTAAGGCTGCTGCCGCTGCAGGTAAGACTACCGTTCCCGCAGAGCCCGAGTTGACCCCCGCTCAGACCAAGAGCCGCGTTACCGCTCTCTTGCTCGTGTTTGCAGTGGTTATCTTCTTCTGGATGGCATTCCACCAGAACGGTGCTACTATGACTCTGTTTGCTCGTGACTACACCGCCAACACCGCTACCGGTTGGGTTCGTATCGGCTTCAACATCTGGAGCCTTGCTCTCATCGCAATCTCGGTTTACACCCTCTTCAGCGTATTCCAGAGCGAGACCAAGAAGGCAAAAGTCACCGCTGGCATCGCAACTCTCGTCCTCTGGGCAGGCGCTGCAGCTCTCTACTTCGGTATGCCCGATGTAGTAAACGTTCAGCCTTCCGACTTCCAGCAGTTCAACCCCTTCTATGTAGTTGCACTTACTCCCGTATCGCTTGCAATCTTTGCTGCTCTTGCTAAGAAGGGCAAAGAGCCCAGCGCTCCCAAGAAGATTGGTCTCGGTATGTTCGTAGCTGCTCTCGGCTTCGTGATTCTCACCGTTGGTTCGTTGAGCCTTCTCTCGCCCAAGGAGCTTGGTGGCACCGTTAGCCCCGACCTCGTAAGCCCCACTTGGTTGATCTCGACCTACCTCGTACTCACCTTCGCAGAGCTTCTCCTCTCGCCTATGGGTATCTCGTTCGTATCGAAGGTAGCTCCTCCCAAGTACAAAGGTATGATGATGGGTGGTTGGTTTGCTGCCACCGCTATCGGCAACTACCTCGTTTCGATCCCCGGTCTGCTCTGGAACAAACTTCCTTTGTGGGGTGTATGGAGCGTGCTCATCGCACTCTGCCTCATCTCGGGTATCGTAATGTTCAGTATGATGAAGAAACTCGAGAAGGCCACCGAGTAATCGCCCTTCGGAAGTCTCAAATCATAGATTCAACGGTCCATCCTTTGCGGATGGGCCGTTTTTTTGTACATTTGCAGAGAGAAAGCCCTATACCTATATATGATTAAGCTGACATTCTTGGGAACGGGCACCTCACAGGGGGTGCCGATGATTGGTTGCGACTGCCCCGTGTGCCACTCGAAGGACACACGAGATAGACGATTGCGCTCGTCGGCGATGGTCGAGAGCGAAACAACAAGGATTGTCATCGATGCTGGTCCCGACTTCCGCTACCAGATGTTGCGCGAGGGGGTGAAAGATATCGACGCCATCCTCCTCACCCACCAGCACACCGACCACATTATGGGACTCGACGATGTGAGAGCCTTCAACTACTTCTGCCAAAAGAGCATTAAGGTGTGGGCCACCGAGGGTGTACAGCAAGTGGTACGCAAGAATTTCGACTACGCCTTTACCGAGCATCCCTATCCCGGAGCTCCCCGCATCACATTGCACACCATCGGCAACCACTCGTTCCGAGTTGGGGATATGGAAATAATGCCGATTTTCGGCAAGCATTTCACCCTTCCCGTCACGGGATTCCGCATCGGCCCCATTGCCTACCTCACCGACTTCAACCACATCGAGGAGGGCGAGTTGGCAAAGTTGAGTGGCATTGAGCTACTCGTTATCAACGCCTTGCGCCACAAGAGGCACCTCTCCCACTTCTCGCTTCCCGAGGCCATTGAGGTGGCACGCAAGGTGGGCGCCACCCGCACCCTCTTCACCCACATATCCCACCAGCTCGGCTTCCACGCCGAGGAAGAGCCTCGACTTCCCGAGGGAATGGCTCTGGCATACGACACGCTAACAATAGAAATACCATAGTTCTATGACCGACATACTACTTCTCACGCCACCATTCGTACAACCCAATTGCCCCTACCCTGCAACAGCCTACCTGAGTGGCTACCTACGCCGCAAAGGCTACAATGTGGTGCAGGCCGACCTCTCGATTGAGACGCTATGCAAAATATTCTCGCGCGAGTTCGTCTCCGACCTCTTCGACAACTACGACGGCGAAGGCGACGACAACTGCAACCGAATGTGGGCACTACGCAAGGACTACATCGAAACAATCGACACTGTCATCACATTCCTCCAAAGCAAGGACCCCACCATTGCCTCGCTTATCTGTTCGCCCGAGTTTCTGCCCCAAGCATCGCGCTTTGAGCAGATGGTCGATGCAGAGGAGTACTTCGGCACGCTCGGCTCCAAGGATTGCGCAGAGTATCTCGCAACGCTCTACCTTCAGGATTTGAGCGACTTCATCAGGGCCACTGTGTGTCCCGAGTTTGAGGTGGTGAAGTATGCAGAGAGCATCTCGCTTGCCATTGCGGAGTTCTCTACCATCGAGCAGGAGTTGCAGCGACCACGCAACGCCATTGAGAATATTATGTGCGACCTACTCAGGGGCTACATCGAAACCACCCATCCACGCGCGGTGGGCATAACCGTTCCCTTCCCCGGCAATCTGCTTGGCGCGCTACGCATAGGTCAGTATCTCAAGGCCAACTACCCCG
Source organism: Tidjanibacter sp. (assembly GCA_017390585.1). Taxonomy (GTDB): domain Bacteria; phylum Bacteroidota; class Bacteroidia; order Bacteroidales; family Rikenellaceae; genus Tidjanibacter. Next base: position 6,365 of record JAFPBB010000014.1, read on the forward strand.
AGGTGAAGGTGATTATGGGTGGCGGCTACCCCTCCACCGAGTTGCGCTCGATGACCGACGTGGAGATATTCCGCTATGTCGACTATGTGGTTCTCGACGATGGCGAGCTCGCATTGGAGCGCATCCTCGAGGGTGGCTCACTCCTGCACACCTACACTGCAGAGGGATACACCGAGGGTGAGGGCACCATCTCACATCGCGAGCGTGGTTGCCCCGACTTCGACGGACTCCCCCACTCGCTCTACTTTTCCCTAACGGAGGTAACCAACCCTATGCACCGACTTTGGAGCGACGGCAGGTGGAACAAGATGATGCTCGCCCACGGTTGCTACTGGGCAAAATGCGCCTTCTGCGACACCACACTCAACTACATCGGTTGCTACGACACAATTTCTGCCTCCGAGTTGGTGGACTATATGGAGCAAGTGGCCGCACAGACAGGCTCACGTGGTTTCCATTTCGTCGACGAAGCTGCGCCCCCAAAGTTGCTCAAGGAACTATCGCTGGAGCTGCTCCGCAGGGGAGTGCGCTTTAGCTGGTGGACCAACATCCGCTTCGAAAAGAGCTACACGGGTGACCTCTGTGCACTTATGGCAAGGGCAGGTTGCGTGGCCGTGAGTGGCGGACTCGAGGTGGCAAGCGACCGACTCCTCGGCCTGATAGGCAAGGGAGTAACCATCGAACAGGCTACTATAGCTATGCGAAATTTCTACTACGCAGGCATTATGGTCCACACCTATCTGATGTATGGCTTCCCCACCGAGACTCTCCAAGAGAGTATCGATGCCGCCGAGGTGGTGCGACAGATGTTCCGAGCAGAACTTATCGGTTCGGCATTCTGGCACCGCTACGCAATGACCGTGCATTCGCGTTCGGGCCAACACCCCGAGGAGTTTGGCGTGCGCCGCAAGGACCGTCTGCCCAATCCTTTTGCCAACAATGAGGTCCCCTTTGCGGAAAATAGGGGCTACTCGCTCGATATGGTGGGCGAGGGTCTGAATCTCTCGCTGGCAAATTGGCTTGTTGGTAGCGGTCTCGACAAACCTGTCCACAAGTGGTTTGCCCAGAAAGTGCCCGCAACGACCGTCATCCCCTCGCTCATCACAGACCACCTCATCAAACCCGACGGATGTCGCATCTACAACGACAAAGCTCGAATCGTTTGGATTGGTGGCACACCCGAACTTTCCGACGAGGGAGTGGTTATCCACACCCCATCGGGAACCAAAGAGATTAAGTTGGCCGAGGAAGAGGCCGAATTTATGTACGCCATCATTGAGCAATGCGCCGACCTCGGAGAGACTTTCACCTTCGAGGATATACGCCTCCTCTGGGAAGAGAATTTCGAGCGTCCCTTCATTGAGTTCTACTCCTCGAAAAAGTGGGATATAGCAAGGAAATTCGGCCTGCTGCAGATTTAGACCACACGATGTGGCATCAAAAGCCGAGAATCGGAGGACTTTTGTGAGTAGACTCCAAATCAATAGGTAGAGGTAAAAACAGATTGGACGAAGAGATTACCTCGCTATGAGTTGCACAAGGCCACTCTCCGCTCGGTGATCTGCGGAGAGGAGGTGATTGCAGCAATGAAACAGAGGCCACACGATGTGGCATCAAAAACAGAGAGTCGGAGGGCATTTGTGAGCGAACTCACAACTCCTTCGACTCTCTGTTTTTACCCCGCTACGCGGAGTCTTTGTTTCATTGCTTCGTCGGGATGAAGAGATTCGAACTCTCGGCCTCCAACTCCCGAAGCTGGCGCGCTAACCGGACTGCGCTACATCCCGAAACCCAATCAACAAGAGCAATTACCACTTCTCGCTCCCAATTGGGCACGCAAAGATAATAAGTTTATCGCGAAAAAATGCAAAAATAATTTGGCGATTACCGAAAAGTTTGTATCTTTGCAATGAAATCATAATTGTAATTGTTTCAAATCAACCAATAGACAGCAATGAGAACGGCGAAAGAGCATCTTGAAAAATTTGGCATCAGGCCCTCCATACAGCGAGTTGCGGTGATGAGCTACTTGCTCAATAATCGTACCCACCCCACTGTTGACGAGATTTACTCGGCACTGCTCTCCACCATTCCCACGCTCTCACGCACAACGGTATACAACACTCTCAAACTCCTCCACGACCACGGAGCAGTGTTGGTGTTGAGCATCGACAACTCCACCACCCACTACGATGGCTACACCCATCCACACGCCCATTTCTTCTGCTCGGAGTGTGGAAGAGTCTTCGACGTGGAGATGGACGACACAGAGTTTGTGGTGCGTAACCGCCCCAAAAATGCGGCTCTCATCACAGACGAAGCACTCTACTACAAAGGTGTCTGCACAGAGTGCCTGCACAAACAGAAACAATCATAAAACACAATAAATTAACCAATCAAACACAAAACAGAATTACAGCTATGAAGAAATTTCGTTGCACAGTATGTGGTTACATCCACGAGGGTGAGGCCGCTCCCGAGCAGTGCCCCCTTTGCAAAGTAGGTCCCGAGAAATTCGAGGAGATCGTTGAGAATGGCGATGCACTCGCATTTGCAGATGAGCACCGCCTGGGCGTGGCACAGGGTTGCCCCGAGGAGATTTGGAAGGGTTTGCAGGACCACTTTATGGGTGAGTGCACCGAGGTGGGTATGTACCTTGCAATGTCGCGTCAGGCCGACCGCGAGGGCTATCCCGAGATTGCCGAGGCTTTCAAGCGCTACGCTTGGGAGGAGGCAGAGCACGCTGCCAAGTTTGCCGAGCTCATCGGTGAGGTTGTTTGGGACACCAAGACCAACGTCTACAAACGTATGATGGCAGAGCACGGTGCCTGCGACGGCAAGAAACACATCGCCACCCTCGCAAAACAGCACAACCTCGACGCTATCCACGACACCGTACACGAGATGGCCAAGGATGAGGCTCGCCACGGCAAAGGCTTCGAGGGTCTCTACAACCGCTATTTCAAATAGCCACCACTCTCCTACCGTCTAAGGGCCACCTCACTCTGCCCTACGACCAATGGAAGAGACTATTGCGAGCGCTGACCTCGCCTCCGTAAAGAGAATGTCAGCACCCCTGGACATTGGGTTTAGGTTTAACAACGACTCGGCAGGATTCTCCCCAACGGAATCCTGCCGAGCATTTTTTGTGACAATGGGCAATGCGGCACAACCCGAAGTAGACATACGGAGACATTAGGAGCACACAACAAGTCGGGCCCCTCAGTTTACACAAGGCAAACGAGGGACCCGACTTAAAGTATAGCAACTCAATAGTTGCCCAGAAAGTACTTTCTCCTAATTGAGTGTCATCTCATCAAGAAGATAGCCCGCGCCACCAATCTTGTCGATAACGAAGAGGACATAGCGGATATCCACCGAAATATTGCGGCAGATGTCGGAATCGTAGTCGAGGTCGCTCATAGTGCTGAGCCAGGTGCGGTCGAAGTTGATACCAAGCAATTCGCCACGACCATTAAGGATAGGACTACCGCTATTGCCTCCGGTGGTGTGGTTCTTGGCAAGGAACGCCACGGGGATAGTGTAGCGGCCATTGAGTTCCACACCCCAGCGACCATACTCCTTCGATGCATAGATATCTCGGAGGCTCTGGGGGATATCATAGTCGTAGATTTCTGGGTTATCCTTCTCGATAATACCGTCGAGAGTCGTGTAGGGTTTATGGTAGACACCATCGGCAGCCTCGTAGCCCGCAACCGAACCATAGGCCACGCGGAGAGTGAGGTTGGCATCGGGATAGAAGCTACGCTCGGGCTCGAACACCATCTGACCACGCATATAGGTCTTGTAGAGAGCCGTAATTTCGTTATTGAGAGACTTGTAGGGCTTGCCCACCTTCTCGCTTGCAACCTCATCAAAGGCAGCCCTCATCTTCACTGCGGGGTCCTCGGCAAAGTCATAGCCTGCCGCCTTAGCCTCCACATAGGCAGCCTTCGAGGCAAGGCAGGAGTTGGCAAAGAGCCACTCTACGAAAGCATCCACACTACCCGCCTCGGCCAAACGGTCGGCATACCACTGGGGCACAAACTCGGGAGCAACATTCTCGCCAAATTCGCGCAACATCTCCTTGGCAATTGCCTTGTCGATTGCGGGCGAATAGTCCTTGTAGCTCACATCGGTCATACGTTTGGGACGATTTGCAAATCCCATAAGTTCAATGGCATAGATAGCCTCGTTGTAGTAGTCGCGAGTCACAGCATAGGGAAGCAACTCGGCATATTTGGCGTGGAGTGAGCCGAGCACACCCTCATACTCTGTGCCGGCAGCCCACTGCTCAAATCGAGCCTCATAGACCTGCTTCTTCTCCACAGTATTGCGACGTGCAAGTCCAAGGCTCTCACCCTGCCACTTCTTCCACGCATTGGCAATGTTGGCGTGCTTCGAGGCATACATAATGCGAGTGGCCACATCAGCCTCCTGAGCTGCACTGATAATGTCGAGTCGCAGAGTGCGGAGGTGAATCTTCGCGGGATTGGAGTGATTCAGTGTGTAGTCCACGAAATCGCTGGTCACATACTCGCGAGTGCTGCCAGGGAAACCATATACGAAGGTAAAGTCGCCCTCTTTGGCACCCTTGGTACTGATGGTGAAGTGACGCTTGGGAGTGTAGGGCACATTATCTTTCGAATAGTCGGCAGGCTGGTTATCCTTGTCGGCATAGATGCGGAATACGGAGAAGTCGCCCGTGTGGCGGGGCCACATCCAGTTGTCGGTGTCGCCGCCAAACTTACCAATACTCGAAGGAGGCGCACCTACGAGTCGAATGTCGCGATACACCTGATAGACAAACAGATAATACTTATTATTATAATAGAGACTCTCAACCGAGGCAGAGAATTTGCCGTCCTCCTCGGCCTCGGCTTTGATGGCCTCAGGCGTCTCACCTGCCTCCACGCGGGCAGTCACATCCTCCATACGCTGGAGGAAAGATACGGTCAGGCCCGGATTGGGCAACTCTTCGCCACGATTCATAGCCCAAAAACCATTGGTGAGGTAGTCGTGCTCCACGGAGCTGTGGTACTGAATCTGGCCATAGCCACAGTGGTGGTTGGTGAGCAAGAGGCCCTCGGCAGAGACAAGTTCACCCGTACATCCGCGACCAAAGAGCACAATAGCATCCTTCAGCGCCGCCTGATTAACACTGTAGATATCCTCCGCAGTGAGTTCGAATCCCTTAGCCTTCATATCGGCAATTCGCTCACCAATGAGGCTCGGCAACCACATACCTTCGTCTGCAATTGCTCCACTCGCAGCAGCCACAAGGGCCGCAATGGTAACAAGAAATTTCTTCATAGATGTTTGATATAGTTTTAGTTAGACAAATTTATCCAATTCCACCCACAACCTCTGCACCGGCAGGCCCATCACATTATAGAACGAGCCCTCAATGCCAGAGATTGCAACATAGCCAATCCACTCCTGAATGCCATAGGCACCCGCCTTGTCGTAGGGACGGAAGTTGTCGACATAGTACTCGATTTCCTCGTCACTAATGACCCTAAAGACCACCTTACTGCTGCACGAGAAGCTCCTCCTTCTATCTCGAGTGCGAAGCGAAACTCCCGTAACAACCTCGTGCTCAGCTCCCGACAAGAGTCGAAGCATCCTCACAGCCTCTTCCCTTGTGGCAGGTTTCCCAAGGATCTGGCCTCCTGCAATCACCACCGTATCGGCCGTAATCAGCAGTTCGCGCTCACCCAGAACATCTGCCCACGCCTCACCCTTGAGTTCGGCAAGGTATTGGGGCACCTCCGCAGCAGCCAATTCGGGTGGATAGTTCTCTTCCGCCTCGCGACCCTCTGCTACCTCAAATTCGATGCCGCATCCCTCCAACAATTGGCGACGTCGGGGCGACTTGCTCGCAAGCAGCACCTTATATTCTTTCAGCCTATCAGTCAACAACATAACAGCCTCTACTTAATGTCGAAGTTGAACAACTCTTCACCCTCCAGCGACGCCCTCAGAACATCGCCTTTCTTGACAGGGCCCACCCCCGAGGGAGTACCCGTGAAAATCAAATCGCCCATCCGGAGAGTCATAAAGCGCGAGAGGTAGCAGATGAGCTGGTCCACCGAAAATATCATATTCTTCGGCTCACCCACCTGGCGAACTTCGCCATTGAGACTCATCTCAAACCTCAAATCCTCCACCTTTTTACCCAATTCCGACAAGGATAAAAATCTGGGCGACACAGCTGCCGAGCGATCGAAACCCTTTGCTTTCTCCCAAGGATGTCCCGCAGCCATAGCCTTGCGTTGGATGTCGCGGGCGGTAAAATCGATGCCCAAACCCACTTCGTCGTAGTATTTGTGAGCAAATCGCTCCTCGATACACTTACCCACGCGGTTGATTTTCACAACCAATTCGGTCTCATAATCAACCTGTTCGGAGAAATTTGGGATGAAAAACGGGTCATTGTTGCGGAGCAGCGAAGTGTCGGGCTTGAGGAAGTAGATTGGCTCCTCCGTGGGGGCACCATTGTCAAACTCCTTGATGTGGTCGATATAGTTGCGACCAATACATATAATTTTCATACTATTTCTCCTTTCTCAGCAGTTCAACCATTCGTTGAGCAAACCTATCCGAAGCGCCTACACCTCCGATAATTGCCGCCAACTCATCATAATCCTTTTTCATCTGCTCATAGCGCACTCCTCCAGGGAGAATTGCCCTCAGTTCCGAAGAGGCTTTCTCCACCGTCATATCGTGCTGAATCAACTCTTTGACAACCTCGCGGCCCATAATAATGTTCACCAGCGAGATGAAGCCTATTTTCACAAAGGCTCGAGCCACTCGATAGGAGAACTCGTCCATACAATAGCACACCACCTCGGGAGTTCCGATGAGAGCCGTCTCAAGCGTCGCCGTACCGGAACAAACCACTGCTGCATCCGAATATTTCAGCAATGCATATGTCTTGTCGGTCAGAAACTTAACACTGCTACCTTCAAGGTATTGTTCATACAACGAGGCTTCGAGCCACGACACCCCCGCAACCACAAATTGAAACTCGGGATGTGCCGCCGCAAGCTGCACCATAAAGGCCAAATTCTTCTTTATCTCATTCTTCCTCGAGCCGGCCAACAGAGCCACAAGTCGCTTGTCGCCAAGTCCATTTTCTGCCCTAAACTGCTCCTCGGATGGGAGCACAGCAAGCGTCTGGTCGATGGAATCCACGATGGGGTTTCCTTCATAGACAGCATCGATACCTCGCTGTCTAAAATACTCTATCTCAAAGGGAAATATAATGAAAAGTTTGTCCACATATTTCCTAATGAGATTCACCCTGTGCTCCTTCCAGGCCCACACTTTGGGGGAGATATAGTAGAAAGTGCGAATCCCCTTTTTGTGGGCAAATTTGGCCATCTTGAAGTTGAACCCCGGGTAGTCGATAAGAATGAGAACATCGGGAGCAAATTCCACCACATCGCGCTCACACTCACCGAGTTGGCCAAAGATTGTGGGCAAATGCTTCAACACATCTGCAACACCGAAAAACGAGGTCTGGCGATAGTGTTTGGCAAGCCCCTCGGCACCTCCCACTTCGGCCATTTTATCGCCACCCCAAAAGCGAAATTCCGCCTGCGGGTCGGACTTCAACAATCCCTTCATCAAGTTGGAACCGTGCAGGTCGCCACTTGCCTCACCCGCAATAAGATAGTACTTCATATCTCAATAATTACTCCAGTAAATCGGGCCTCAACAACTTGGTCCTCTCATAGGCCTGTTCCTCCTTCCAAGCCTCTATTTTGGCAAAGTTACCACTCGTCAGCACCTCGGGAACTTTCCAACCATTGAACTCGGCAGGACGAGTGTAGATGGGTGGAGCCAACAGATTGTCCTGAAACGAATCGGTCAATGCCGACTCCTCGTCGCCAATGGCACCAGGGAGCAACCTCACCACACTGTCGGCAATGATTGCTGCTGCCAACTCACCGCCCGTAAGCACATAGTCACCAACGGATATCTCCTTGGTAATCAGGTGCTCACGAATGCGATAGTCGATGCCCTTATAGTGGCCGCAAAGGATGATTATGTTATTGAGCGTGGAGAGGTGGTTGGCCTCCTGCTGATTGTATGTCTTTCCGTCGGGCGAGGTAAAGATAATCTCATCGTAGTCGCGCTCGCTCTTGAGCTTCTCAATAAGGCGATAGACCGGCTCAATCATCATAACCATACCAGCCTCACCTCCAAAGGGATAGTCGTCCACCTGCCCGTGTTTATAGGGGGTGTAGTCGCGAATATTGTGCACCACAATTTCGGCCAAGCCCTTCTCCTGGGCACGGCGCAAAATCGACTCATTCAGAGGCGATGTCAACAAGTCGGGCACAACCGTAAGTATATCAATTCTCATAGGTCCTGCTTTTTAATCCTCATAGGGTTTATTAAATCCTCCATCGAGCACTTCGCCAATAAAGGGGTTGGTGCCCATCTCTTGTCCGAGCGTGGTCTCACCACCGTGGCCGGGGAAGACCTTCACTCCGCCACCCAATGGGAGAATGCGCTCCATAATGCTCTTCATCAACTCGTCGTAGTCGCCACCAGGAAGGTCTGTGCGGCCAATACTACCCGCAAAAAGGGTATCGCCCGAAATGAGCAACCCGTCGGCAGCAACATAGAAGCAGACGCCACCTTTAGAGTGGCCTGGCGTGGGAATCACCTCCACAACCGACTCACCAAACTCAATCCTCTGCAGTTCGGCAAGATCCACCTCCGCCACAAGCGGAGCAATATTGAATCCCATAGATGCACCATAGGCGGGAGCCACTTCCAGCAGGGCAGCGTCTGCCGAATGCATTGCAAGGGGGATATTGTAGGTGTTCTTCACAAACTCCACACCGCCGAGGTGGTCGGGATGCGCGTGGGTGAGCAACACCATTTGTGGTTTGAGATTATGTTGTGAAACGAAGGAAGCCAATCGTTCGCGCTCGGCATCGCTCCCACAGGCGGGGTCGATGATGAGTGCCGAGCCATCTTCGGCCCACAAAACATAGCAGTTGGTGCCGAAGTGATTGAATGAAAAACGCGCTATTTTAGCCATAAGGTTGCCTATAATTTGCAAATTATCACCCCCACGAGGTGGGTAAATCGTTATTTTCCTACAAATATACGGATTATTTTTGAGAAATTCCTTATCTTTGACCTATAAACTATACAAAGAGACTATGGCAAGAAACAGACATCCCCATCTTGAGGGACTCAGAATAACCTCCTTGGCTGCCGAAGGCAATGCTATGGGTAAGTGGAACGACATTGTGGTATTCGTACCCCTGACCGTACCCGGCGATGTGGTGGACGTGCAGATCCGCACCAAGCGCCGCCGCTATATGGAGGGCTATGTGACCAAATATGTGGAGCGTTCGCCACTGCGCGTGGAGCCTTTTTGCTCCCACTTCGGCGTATGCGGCGGCTGCAAATGGCAGAACATCCCCTACAGCGAGCAGATTGCTTTCAAGCACCAGCAGGTCATCGACCAGCTCACCCGCATCGGCCACCTCGAACTTCCCGAGGTAAGCCCCATTCTCGGCTCGGCCAAGACCGACCACTATCGCAACAAACTCGAATTCACCTTTGCACCCAAACGTTGGAAAACCTACGAGGAGGTGGCACGAGGTGAGGAGATTGCCGACACACCCGCACTCGGATTTCACATCCCCGGAATGTTCGACAAGATTCTCGACATCGACTACTGCCATCTGCAACCCTCTCCCTCCAATGAGATTCGCAACGAGCTCCGCCGCTATTGCATTGAGCAGGAGATCCCCTTCTACGACATCCGCAGTCACTCGGGAGTGATGCGAAACGTTGTAATTCGCACTGCGTCCACGGGCGAAATTATGGTAATAGTGGTCTTTGCAGTCGATGATAAGGAGGTGATTGAGAGCGTTATGGGACACATTGAGAAGACTTTCCCCGAAATCACTTCGCTGGTATATATGATCAACGACAAGCTCAACGATTCGCTCGGCGACCGCGAGGCTATCCTCTATGCCGGACGCGACCACATCTTTGAGCAGATGGAGAATCTGAGGTTCAAAATCGGCCCCAAATCTTTCTACCAGACCAACTCCGAGCAGGCCTATGAGCTCTATAAGGTTGTGCGCGACTTTGCCGACCTGAAGGGCGACGAGGTGGTCTACGACCTCTACACCGGCACGGGCACTATTGCCAACTTCGTGGCAGCAGGAGCCAAGAGTGTTGTGGGCGTAGAGTATGTTGAGGAAGCCATTGAGGATGCAAAGGTCAACTCTGCCATCAATGCCATCACCAACACCACCTTCTATGCGGGCGATATGAAAGACGTGATGAACGACGAATTTGTGGAGCGCAACGGCAGGCCCGACGTGGTAATTCTCGACCCGCCTCGCGCAGGTGTCCACGAGGATGTCATTGCCACCATCCTGCGCGCTGCACCCGAGCGTATGGTCTACGTCAGCTGCAACCCCGCAACTCAAGCACGCGACTTGGCGCTGATGAACGACCACTACAAGATTGTGGCCGTACAGCCCGTTGATATGTTCCCCCACACACACCACGTTGAGAATGTAGTAAAACTTATAAAACGATGAAAAAGAACCTCCTAACACTCGCTACACTCCTCTGTAGCCTCGCCCTTGCGGCCCAAACCAAAGTTGTAGAATTCCCCGCAACCGACGCCCTCTATAGGCTGCCCTTCGAGAAGGGCACCAAGGTTGTTGCCCACTCTCTTTCGGCTGTCGAAGCAGGCAAAGGACGTGCACTGAACACAGTGGACTTCTGCGCGTGGAGTCTGCAAACCAAGAGCAATAGCGACATCTTCGCACCTCGTGGCGGCGTTGTCGAGGAGGCCACCGAAGGCACCCTGCTCATCCTCCACGAAGATGGTCTCTACACCCAGCTCAGCCGCCTCGAGAGCGTGTGTGTGGCAGCAGGAGATAGGGTGGAGAAAGGCACGCTCGTGGGCAAAGCCTCGCAGTTCGACGAGCAGAGTCCTCGAGAGGTTGTTATGGCCACATTCTATGTGAGCCCCAACCCCAACCACGGAGGTGAGGCTCTCAACTCCAACTATGAGACCCTCATGCACTACTTCAACCCCATTGTAGCCACCCGTAGCAAATGTAAGACTCAGTTCACCGATGGCGGTAGCTACACCGTAAAGACCCGCACTTGGTGCTGGCCTTGGGAGTAGAATCTTCGTCTCAGTCGCCACGGCACAGATATTGCCGGGGGAAAGCACAATGTACACAACCACAAATTCGAAACAACAACACACCGAGTATATAAATTATGGAAAAGAGTCTGACACTTGAGTTTCGCCACTACGACTCCATAGAGACTTTGCCAGCCGACGAGCGAGAGCTCGTGATTGCGGCACAGTTGGCTTGCAACAAGGCCATTGCCCCCTACTCCAACTTCCACGTCGGAGCAGCAGCAAGGCTCGAGAGCGGCCGCATAATCACGGGTAGCAATGTGGAGAGTGAGGTCTATCCTGCAGGACTATGTGCCGAGCGCACCCTGCTCTACCACCATCAGGCCTCCACACCCGAGGACCGCATTGTAGCCCTCGCCATTGCCTCTGTTCCGAGTCTGCGCGAGTGCTATCCGTGTGGTCAGTGCCGCCAGGTGCTCCACGACGTGGAGAAGCGCCAAGGGCTTGATTTCCGCGTAATTATGAGCGGCGGAGGCTCGGCAACGGTGGTGGAGAAAGCAAGCGACCTGCTTCCATTCACATTCTCGCTCTAACAACAATCCCACAAACCCAAACACCACAGAAATGTTCAAGAAACAAGACATACTCTACGAAGACAACCACATCTTGGCAGTAAACAAACACGCAGGCGATCTCGTGCAGTCCGACACCGAGGGCACACCAGGCCTCGAGGATGAAATCAAGGAGTTCATCAAACGCCGCGACGAAAAACCCGGCGAGGTATTCCTCGGTGTGGTTCACCGCATAGACCGCCCCGTGAGCGGCGTGGTCATCTTCGCCAAAACCAGCAAAGCACTCGTGCGTCTCAACGAGATGGTGCGCGACCGCAAAATCGACAAGCGCTATTGGGCCATCTGCGAAGAGGCTCCCGAGGAGCTGGAGGGCACACTCGTCCACTTCCTCACCCGCGATGGTAAGACCAATAAGGCCGTGGCCTACAACTCCCAGAAGGGCGACGCCAAGAGGGCCGAATTGCGCTACAAGATGCTCGGCGGCAGCAAGAACTACAAACTCCTTGAGGTGATGCTCATTACGGGTCGCCACCACCAGATTCGCTGTCAGCTCGCCAAGGTGGGATGCCCCATCAAGGGCGACCTCAAGTATGGCGCCAAACGCTCCAATCAGGGCGGTGGCATCTCGCTCCATTCGCGCAGCGTGGAGTTCATCCACCCCGTGAGGAAAGAGCCCATTCGCATTGAGGCTCCCGTACCCGAGGGCGACGCATTGTGGAGCTTCTTTGAGGAGTCGCAAGCATAGAAATTGAGCCAATACGGGGTGGCCAAAACGTTGTTGTGATTTTATTTTGAAAAAAATCACTTCGCGATGCAACGTTTTGGCCACCTTGTGCATCTATACATTGTAAAGCAACTTCAACCCCTAATTATTATTGACCTATGAAACGCAGCATCAAAAACATTTTCCTCAGCCTGCTTGGTTTCTCGGCAGCCCCACTTCTCACGGCCTGCTATGGTACTCCCTATGACGACTATCCCTACCCTACACCTACCATCGACAACGTCAAGGGCTATGTTGTCGACGAGGAGTTGAATCCCATCGAAGGCATACTCGTGACTATCCACGGCTCGGGCTCCGACTACACCGACCAAGAGGGCCTTTTCGAAATCGCTAATTGCACTATTGAAGCCAACACCATTATGGCCAGCGATGTCGATGGCGCGAAAAATGGTGGCGAATTTAGCTCTCAGGCTGTAGTTGTCGACGTCAACAACTACAACAATGTGAGCATCGTAATGAAGAAGAAATAGCAAGTCACCAGACCCAATCCGCAATATGGCAAACATCAAACTTGGATTGCGTAAGAGGTTGGCACTCAACCTCTATGCAAACATTCGTCACGACTTGGCAGACAAACACGAGCTCCGCGAGATATTCTGGGAGTCGACCCTGCGCTGCAATCTCAACTGCCGCCACTGCGGTAGCGACTGCCGCTCCTCGTCGGCCACACCCGATATGCCCGCAGCTGACTTTCTCGCAGCCATCGACAAAATCACACCACACGTCAATCCCAACAAGGTGATGGTTGTCATCACAGGCGGCGAGGCTCTCTGTCGCAAGGATCTCGAGCAGGTGGGCCGCGAGCTCTACAAGAGGGGCTACCCGTGGGGTGTTGTGACCAACGGAATGTTGCTCACTCGCGAGCGTATGCGTTCGCTTGTGGCCGCAGGTCTGCGATCCATAACCATCTCCATCGATGGCTTCGAGGAGTGCCACAACTATATTCGCCGCAATCCCCACAGCTGGCAAAATGCCGTCCGCGCACTCGAAGCGGTTGTTGCAACAGAGGGTATTGCCTACGACGTAGTCACCTGTGTCAATCGCGACAACTTCCATAAGCTTGGTGAGTTCAAGGAGTTCCTCATTGCAAAGGGTTGCAAGGCGTGGCGCTTGTTCACCATCTTTCCCGTGGGCCGAGCAGCCGAAGACGAGGCACTCCAACTCCCACCCGAGCAGTACCGCCAGCTGATGCAGTTCATTGCCGACACACGCAAGGAGGGACGCATAAAGTGCAACTACGCTTGCGAGGGCTTCCTCGGCGGTTATGAGGCCGAGGTGAGAGACAATTTCTTCGGATGTATGGCCGGCGTTGGCATTGTAGGCATCAAGGTAGATGGTGCCATTTCGGGCTGCACAAGCATCCGCGCAGGCTTTGATCAAGGCAACATCTACACCGACGACATCTGGGAGGTGTGGCAAAACCGATTTGAGCCTTTCCGCAACCGCGAGTGGGCCCGCAAGGGTGAGTGCAAGGAGTGTAAGATGTGGAAATTCTGCGAGGGGAATGGTATGCACCTCTACGACGACAACCACAACCTCCTCCACTGCAACTACCAAAGACTCTGCAAGTAACACACAAAACCATTAGCACTATGAAAAAAGTCATTCTACTTTTAGCCATCATTTTGGCACTGCCAACTTTGGCGTTGGCACAGGACCGACTCACCATCTCTGCGGAGGTTTCAACGGGTGTGGGAATTGTTGCTACGAACTTCAAAACAGGCATTGGCGTTGTCAATAGGGAGGCCATCATATCGCTCACACCTAAGTTTGTGGCCCAGTATAACATTGATAGCCACTGGAGAGTGGGAGGGGGTTTAGGAATTCGCCTCTCTTCGTCGTACAAACTAAAGGATTTCCCACGACAAAACGAGCACAATGAGTTGGATATGCCTATATTCCTGCGAGTTGGTTATAACTTGGATAGGCTCTACGCCAGCATTGACGCGGGCTACACATTGGGCCTTGTGGCAAGATACGGCTTCGGAATAATTCCAGGAGGTTTGGATGATTGCGACTACGACGGCCTGTTTGTTGAGCCGCAGATTGGTTGGAGGATAGACGCTCGCAACTCGGTGGCCTTGAGCCTCCTACTGCAACAGAGCACCATACGTAAACGCACAACCACCGAGAATGGCACAAAGGGCTCTCCCGACTACTCCATCGCCTTCAAATCAGAGCAAGTAACTACCCTTGTTCCAAGCGTTTCACTGCGCTACGCCTATAATTTCTAACCACAATCATCACCACTTAAAATCCCCCAACTATGAAACGCATTCTACTTATTGGAATCAGTATGCTGCTGATGACCTCGTGCGACCTGATCGACGGACTCTACGAGGCTATCTACGACACGGTGTCCAACCCCTCGGAGTTTACGCTCGTGAGCCCCGAAGGCGAGGAGCACTACAAAGCCGGCGTGGAGGAGGTGCACGAAAACCAAGGCAACTGGTTTTTCCACTACATCTGGGACTACGACTGGGAAAACGAAGAGAACAACCAGAGGGTTGGCTTCTACCTCAGCTACTATCGCACTCACCTCTCGGGCGAGAAGGAGCTGAAACTCGAGCTCAACTCCTGCAACCTCTCACTACCCGAGGTTGGCGTACCCTACCCCATCTCCACCCAAGAGTTTTGCAACTCTCTGGAGGGCGACTACCACGGCATTGACCCAACGCTCATCGAGTGGGACAACCAAACGATGTACGCCACCGAGGGCGCTGTAACATTCACAAAGTTGGACCTCGACAACGAGGGCGTGGGCACCATCTCTGCCACTTTCTCGCTTACGGTTGTGGATAACGAGGGCAACACCTACCTCCTTAAGGATGGCTCATTCACCGACGCAGAGTGCAAATTCTCAAACAAGATCCCTATCAAATCGCTCTTCGAAAACGAAAACTATTAGCTATCAGCAGCTCTGCAAATAACTAAACATATCTATATTAACAATCCCCTAAAAACTTTTATGAAATGAAACAACTCTTCACCATTCTTTCACTCTGCTGCCTGCTCTTCATTCCACAAGCGGCAGCTGCTCAAGAGGCTGACTCGGTGCAAAGCGGACTCTCCTACTCGTGGTATCTCACCGATTTTGAGGCCGACCACGCCCAAAGTATCTACAACAATGCCAAATGGGCAACCATTGCAAGTGGCGCAGTGACCGCAACAGGCGCACTCTTCTGGTACATCGGCGAACTGCAAATACGCGAACAACTCAAAGAGACCGACAGCGTCTACAGCCCATTCGCCGCCATCGGCCTCCTGCAGACGGTCATTGGTGGCACCTGCCTTGTAGCCTCACTTCCCTTTTATCTGTGGGGCTGGGACCTCACCCATCAACCGAGCGCCGAGGGCCTTTCGCTGGGCAATGAGCTCAAGGGATTTGGCTTCAGAGTAGACCTCGGTTTGGGTGGCCAGACACCCGTAACCATTGGAGGTTCGGTGGGTTACAACTTCTCCAGCCGATTCTATGCCGGCGTAGGTGCCGGCTACGAGATGCGCCCACTCGATGCCGAGGGTCCCTATGACAACGCGATAATCCCCATATATGCCGACCTCCGCTGGCGCTTTGGTGAGAGCCGCATAACCCCCTATCTGGGTGTGAAGGCCGGTTTCGACACCGACACCCTTCCCTATGGCGCAATAGATTGGGGCGTGAGCTACCGTTGCCGCAAGTCGCAGGGTGCGTGGTGGTATGCACTTTCGCTCTCCAACAACAACTCCAACATTTTCTCGCTCCGCGTAAGTCGCTCGTTCTAAGTCCTATTCACCAAAATTATAAATAGTTGCGGGCCCCACGCTTGGGGCCCGCAACTATTATTATCGCATCTACAGTTCGGAATATCTTCGGCGGCGACCAACAAGATAGTGCCACACCATCCAACGCCCGAAAATTGTGTCGGGCTCCTTTGTAGGTTCCACGCCGTTCCAAATACGCTCTCGCTTTCCATCGAGCACACTCCGATGGGCCCTATAGTCGCGGTGGGCACGCCCCACGGCAAGCGCAAAGTTCCACTTACCCGTAAGCAGATAGACAATCTGCGACAAGCGGTCCATCCACAAACGACGTCTCAGGCGCCACATTGCCGACTCTGGCAAACACTTGTGCATCATATAGAGCGAGTTGCGGAAGTTGAGATATATTTTGCGGGGCGAGTTGTTGGGCAAAGTGCCGCCACCAATATGATAGACGACGCTATCACTCACAGCCTCAACACTATAACCCATCAGCTGCAGTCTCCAGCAGAGGTCTATCTCCTCCATATGGGCAAAGAAATCCTCATCCAATCCGTCCGCCTTGTGCCACGCCTCGGCCCTCACAGCCAAGCAGGCTCCACTGGCCCAAAAGACTTTTGCAACCTCGTCATACTGCCCCTCGTCGCGCTCAACGGTGCCCATAATCCTGCCTCGGCAAAATGGGTAGCCATAGAGGTCGATGTATCCACCCGCGGCACCTGCATACTCAAACATTTCGGGAGCGTTGTAGGCTCTGATTTTAGGCTGCACGGCGGCCACTTGGGAATCTTGCTCCAACCGCTCCACGAGGGGTTCCAACCACCCCTCCGCAGGCTCCACATCGCTATTGAGCAACACAAAGCAATCGCCCTCCATATCTCGCAGTGCCCTATTGTAACCGCCTGCAAAACCGTAGTTCTCGCCGAGAGGCAACCACCCCACACCCTCCACTCGGGCCACCACCTCGCAGGAGTTGTCGGTGGAGCCATTGTCGGCCACCACCACCCTCGCCCACGCGGGCATAGTGGCAACAACTCGCGGCAGGAATCGCTCGAGCAGGGAAGCTCCGTTCCAATTAAGTATGACGACCTTGGTCGATAGCATCACTCTGTAGGGGTTGAAGGGGTTGTGGTTGTGGCCTCTGCCTGCGGTTTATGTTTCCAGCGGTCGTGTGACCACAGCCACAACTCAGGTCGCTGGCGAATCATCTTCTCCACTTGGGCCACATAGCGGTCCAGGATTTCCTTCTCCGAGATGTCCTCGCGGCCATCATAGATCTGGATGAAGTTACACCTGAAGTGGGATGGTTTAACCTTCTGTATATCGAGCGTGTAGACCATCATTCCAAACTTCTTTGCATAGCCACCGATGCCATCGAAAAAGAGGGTCGGTTGGTTGAGGAAGGTGCGCCACACTCGGTCACTTTCGCGGAATCGCGGCCTCTGGTCGGCAATGAGTCCGAGCGCCATCTGCTCCCCCTTTTTGAGGTTCTTCATCACAGGCCTCGCAAGGCCATTCATCGGGGCAACCTCCATACCAAAGCGGCGACGGATGTAGAGCATATAGCGGTCCATAATCCTGCCGCTCAGTGGGTGGTAGACGCCAATATTGTGATAGTGATGGTCGATGGAATAGACCGAGAAATACTCCCACTCGCCAATGTGGGCAAGGGCTGCAATCCAGTTATTGGAGCCAATCGCCCTATCGGTATGCTCCATATTCTCCACCACCATACGCCTCTTGAGTTCCGCAGGCGACATACTCGACATATCGAGCACATCGACGAAATTCTCGGAGAGCTGATGATAGAACTTGCGTTCGATGGTGCGGAGCTCCGCTTCACTCTTCTCCGGGAATGCAGCCGAGAGGTTCTTCCTCACCACCTTCAAACGATAGCCCACAATCCTATAGAGCACAAAATAGATGAAGGGGGCCAATCCATAGTAGAGGACACAGTAGGGAAGGTAGCCAATGAGTTTGGCCACGCCCAACAGCATGTAGTAGCCCACCCTCTGCGCCACATTCATATCGCTTTTGCTTGCCATAAACGCCTTGAATTACTCTTCGCAAACAACCTTCACATTGCCATTCTTGGTCCTCACCGATAGCCACATACGCACCTTCTCCACATCGATGGGTTTGGTATTATCTGCCGGTCTCACAACGGCCACCACCGAGGTACCCTCTGCCGTACCATTGGCATAGGCAGTATGCTTCGACAGCGACACCGATGCGATATTGTCAACCACCAATGCAAGCTCTCGCGAGATGTCCGCACCCGAGAGGGTGTCGATAGTTGTCACCGCAGCGAGTCGGCCACGCAATTCCCTGATCTGGCTATTCTTCTCGTCGATAATATCTGCGTAGCTCTTCTGGAGTTTGCTGATGTCGAGCTTATCATCGTTCTCTGCTTGTCTGACCACAAGTTCGGTCTTAACCAATCCATAGTCGGCCATCTGCGCCTTTGCATTATCGATAACATCCGCCGAAAGAGGGTCGCCAACCAGACGAATCTCCACACGTGAGGTTTTGCCATCATAGTGATAATCCTTGGTGTAGTCCACAATCATCGTGCGATTGAATTGGAACACCTTATTCACATAGCGGTCCACATTCTCCTCAAACGTAGTGCGGCGCACAATATTCACACCAAACAGCAGGCTGGGCACACCCACAAGCACAATCACAAGGGCTACATAGCGATTGTTTTTCTTCTGCTGCACAGGGTCGAGAATGGTCTTTTTCTCATAGCGGAGCAGGAGCACCACAAGGTAGGTGGCAACAGCAATGAACACCGCATTGATTGTGAACAAATAGAGCGCTCCGAGAAGGAACTGGATGTTTCCCGTAGCAATACCGAAGCCCGCCGTACAGAGAGGAGGCATCAGCGCCGTTGCAATGGCCACACCCGACACCACAGTCACAGCCTTATCCCTGCGAGTTTGGGCCACCATACCTGCCAGACCACCAAAGAAGGCAATCAACACATCGTAGGTCGTGGGGCTTGTGCGTGCCAGAAGCTCGCTTTGGGCAGTGGATATGGGCGAAATGAAGAAGTAGAGTGTGCTGGTCACAAGGCTCACCACCACCATCAGCAGGAAGTTGCGCCAGGCAGTCTTGAGCATATCGAAATCGTTGACACCCAATGAGAGACCAATACCCGTAATGGGGCCCATAAGGGGCGACACCAACATTGCACCGATAATCACCGCCGTAGAGTTGACATTCAGACCCAACGACGCAATAAACACCGCAAACATCAACACCCACAGGTTGGTGCCGCGGAAGTCGATACCCTTGCGAATCTCCTCCACCACAACCGACTGCGAAGCACTATCGGAGTGTAGGTCGAAACGACCCTTCATAAAGTCGAGAAGATTGTGCCACACCCTCACAAAGATATTGCCTATCTCAGCCCCCGACATAGGTCTATTCTCCTGCATCTGCTCGGGCTCGTGGGGCGTTGTCTGATTATTATCGTTCAAATTATTTTCCATATTTGCCATCTGATATTTTTATTCTTCGTCGTTGTCGTCGGTTCCACGGTGGACAGAGGCACCCTCCACCACCATCACAAACTCGCCCTTGGGAGGATTGGCCTCGAAGTGGGCCTTCACCTCAGCCACAGTGCCCCTGACGGTCTGCTCAAACTTCTTGGAGAGCTCTCTCGACACACTCACACGCCTCTCGGGACCAAAAGCCTCAGCAAACTCACCCAACGCCTTCACCACCCTGAACGGTGATTCGTAGAAAATCATTGTACGGCTCTCACCCGCAAGGGCTGCCAAACGTTTCTTGCGTCCCTTCTTTTGTGGCAGAAAGCCCTCGAAGCAGAACCTATCACAAGGGAATCCGCTCTGCACCAATGCGGGAACAAAAGCCGTAGCACCCGGCAGGGTCTCCACCTCCAGGCCTCTCTCGAGGCAGGTGCGTACAAGCAGAAAACCGGGGTCGGAAATACCGGGTGTGCCAGCATCCGATATGAGGGCCACATTTTGTCCCTCCTCAATCTTCGAGGCAACAAACTCCACGGTGGCGTGCTCGTTGAATTTATGGTGGGAGTAGAGCTTACGCTCGATGCCATAGTGCTTGAGCAGCACCTGCGACGTGCGGGTATCCTCGGCCAACACAATGTCGACCTCCGACAGCAGTCGCACTGCACGGTAGGTCATATCCTCAAGATTACCTATGGGAGTGGGAATGATATAGAGTTTGGGCATTGTCTTATCTTCGCAATTTAGAACAACTTACGAGCCAAAAGTTCCATCAACAAACGAGCGCCCTCGCTATTGGGGCTCCAATGGAAATTGTCGTAGATATAGAGCATAGCCTCGTCGAGACTCTCAAACTCGTCGAGGGCCTCGATGGCGCTCTCATAGTAGGCGTTATCACCGGCAAAGAGGTCGCGCATAAGGATATACTTATCGTTGACACCAATGGTCTGGCGCAGCGACATCGTTGCCGACGCTGCCGTTGCAACGTCCACCGACGACTGCTCGGCAAAATTGTCGGCCAGAGTCGGAGTATCCTCACGCAACAGGTCGCCCAACACCACGGTGGGAGCATCGGTTGCACTCTCCGTTGCAAAATCATCATCAGCCACCTCCACATCGAGGACCTCCTCCACTACGGGTTCCTCGACAGGCATATCTTCGTCGGCAACAAGGGTCTCTTCCGACTCCTCTGCCACCATCTCTTCCGAGCCGGCCTCCTCAAGCGTCTCCTCTTCGAAGACTATCTCCAGGGCCTCCTCCTCGACTTCGTCGTCATCGTAGAGCGACATTGCAGCCTTATGGTCGATTTCTGGAGTTGCAGCGGGCTCTGCTTCAACCTCGGCTACTTCTTCCACTTCGGGCTCATCCTCGGCAACCTCATCTTGCTCAAGCCAATCATCCACAGGTTTATACTCCGCAGGAGGGCAACCATACATCACCCACATTAAGCTCTCAGGCTGCAAATAGTCCTCCACGCTCCTTTCGTCCTCCACATTCTCTGCAAGTTCCTCGTCAGATTCCTCATTGGATTCCTCGTCGGCAAAAAATCGCTCAATTTCGATTTCGGGCTCCGAAGCATCCTCTGTGGCAGCACCTGCTACACCGAGTCCCATAAGTGCATCGAGCACTCTATCTTCTTCTGCCACAGCCTCAATCATCAGTGCCGAAGCATAGAGACCGCGCAGACGCTCCAACAGCAGGTCGCGCTCAATTTCATAGATGCCATCCGTGGCCAAACGGTCGATGTGCTCCTCCAGCACCTCAATAAGTGTCAATGTATCTTTCATAGTTGTTGTATTAAATTCTCGATTATATCCCTCAAAAATACAAATTTTGATTTTAGAAAGCAAATTTATCGCTATCTTTGCAGACAACTTACGAAAACAGAGATATTTTTATGGCATTACAATGCGGCATAGTGGGTCTGCCCAACGTTGGCAAAAGCACCCTTTTCAACTGCCTCTCCAACGCAAAGGCACAGGCAGCAAACTTCCCCTTCTGCACCATCGACCCCAATGTGGGCGTAATCACCGTACCCGACGAGCGACTCATTAAACTCGCCGAGATCGACAACCCCAAGCGCGTGGTACCCACCACCATCGAGATTGTGGATATCGCCGGTCTGGTGAAAGGCGCCTCCAAGGGTGAGGGTCTGGGCAATAAGTTCCTGGCAAACATTCGCAACACCGACGCAATTATCCACGTTCTCAGGTGTTTCGAAAACGCCAATATCACCCACGTCGACGGCTCCGTTAATCCCGTGAGAGACAAGGAGATCATCGACACAGAGCTCATCCTCAAAGACCTCGAAACCGTGGAGGGTCGCATCGGCAAAACCCAGAAGCAGGCTGCCGCGGGTGACAAGGCTGCCAAGCGCCAGTATGAGATTTTGTGTCGCTACAAGGAGGCTATGGAGCAGGGTAAGGCTGCCCGCTCGGTGGAGATCGACAACAAGGAGGACGCCAAGTGGGTTGCAGAGCTCTGCCTGCTCACCAACAAACCCGTGCTCTATGTGTGCAATGTCGACGAGGCAAGCATCTCGAGTGGCAACGCACACGTCGAGGCCGTGAGGGAGGCAATCCGCGAGGAGAATGCCGAGTTGCTGATTGTGGCCGCAGCTGCCGAGGCCGACATCGCCGAGCTGGAGAGCTATGAGGAGCGCCAAGTATTCCTCGAGGAGTTGGGCATTGCAGAGTCGGGCGTCAACCGCCTCATCAAGGCTGCCTATAGGCTCCTCGGTCTGGAGACCTTCTTCACCACCGGTGCCGACGAGTCGAGGGCGTGGACCTACACCAAGGGCTACAAGGCTCCTCAGGCTGCGGGCGTTATCCACACCGACTTTGAGCGCGGCTTCATCCGCGCAGAGGTCATCAAGTACGACGACTATGTTGCTCTGGGCAGCGAGAAGGCTTGTCGTGAGGCAGGCAAGATTGGCGTCGAGGGCAAGGAGTATGTGGTGCAGGATGGTGATATTATGCACTTCCTTTTCAACGTGTAAATCAATAAATTAGACAGATACCAAATATGGACAGAAAAGTAAGAGTTCGTTTTGCGCCCTCCCCCACCGGCGCACTCCACATTGGCGGTGTTCGTACCGCCCTCTACAACTACCTCTTTGCCCGCCAGAGGGGTGGTGACTTCATCCTCCGCATTGAGGATACCGACTCGACCCGCTACGTACCCGGAGCCGAGGAGTATATTATGGAGTCGCTCGAGTGGTGCGGCATCAAGATTGACGAGGGTGTACGCGAGGGAGGCCCCCACGCACCCTACCGCCAGAGCGAAAGGAAAGAGATCTACCTCAAATATGCACTCCAACTCGTGGAGAGCGGCCACGCCTACTACGCCTTCGACACCCCCGAGGAGCTCAATGCTCTTCGCGCCGAGATGGAGGCCAAGGGCGACGCCTTCTGCTACAACTACTCCGTGAGGGAGAAACTCTCCACCTCGTTGCGTCTCTCCGCCGAGGAGGTTGAGGAGCGCAAGGCCCGTGGCGACCAATGGGTTATCCGCTTCAAAATGCCCGAGAATGAGGTGGTTGAGATGGACGACCTCATCCGTGGCCACGTGGAGATGAACACATCCACCCTCGACGACAAAGTTCTCTATAAGTCGGCCGACGCACTCCCCACCTACCACTTGGCAAACATCGTCGACGACCACCTGATGGAGATTTCCCACGTCATTCGTGGCGAGGAGTGGTTGCCTTCATTGCCTCTCCACTACCTGCTCTACAGAGCATTCGGTTGGGAGGAGAGCCGTCCCGAGTTTGCCCACCTGCCTCTGCTGTTGAAACCCACCGGTCAGGGCAAGCTCAGCAAACGCGACGGCGACAAACTCGGTTTCCCCGTATTTCCTCTCAAGTTCGTGGCTCCTTCGGGCGAGGTTTCGAGGGGCTACCGTGAGGATGGCTACTTCCCCGAGGCATTCATCAATATGTTGGCCCTTCTGGGTTGGAACCCCGGCACCGAACAAGAGATTTTCTCGATGGAGGAGCTCATCGCGGCTTTCTCGCTGGAGAGGGTTGGCAAGTCGGGTGCACGCTTCAGCCCCGACAAGGCTCATTGGTTCAATGCACAGTATATGCACACTCGTGACAATGAGGAGGTTGCCGACATCTATGAGGCTCAGCTCAAGGAGCGCGGCATTGAGATTTCGAGGGAGAAAGCCGTGAAGATTGCTTCGCAGATCAAGATGAGGGCCACCTTCCCCGAGGAGTTCTGGGGCCTTTCGTCGTTCCTCTTCGAGACACCTGCAGCCTACGATGAGAAGGCCACTAAGAAGTATTGGAAAGCCGACGCTCCCCGCATCATTGGCGAGTTGAGGAGTGTTCTTGCGGGTATCGAGGAGTTCACCTCCGCCGAGATGGAGAGAGTTGTGGGCGGCTGGATTGCCGACAATCAGATTGGTATGGGCCTCATAATGAACGCTTGGAGGCTCTGCATCGTTGGCGAGCCCAAAGGCTTCGGAATGTATGATATGTGTGAGGTGTTGGGCAAGGAGGAGAGCCTCCGCCGCATCGACGCAGCACTCGCAGCACTTCCCAAGGCCGAGTAGGAGGGATTGCGAAAAATCAAAAAAAATGCTAACTTGCGCTCAACTTATTATAGTTGGGCGCATTTTTTTCGGTTTTTTTTTGCGAAAAATCAAAAAAAATGCTGAGCCTCGTGCAACGTTTTGCCCTCCTTGTGTATCTATAGAGAAAGTACACCTAAAAATACAACGACTTATGAAAAACAATCTACTTGCAAAACTAATTGGCATTTTGGGCTTCACGACAGTAGCCACTTCGTGTGAACTAATCGAAGAGATTGGTGGCGGCGGACAGGTCTGTATGTATGGAGTCCCAAGTGCAAACTATGTGTTCATCGCGGATGTGGTAGACAAGGATACCGACCAACCCATTGAGGGCATCAGAGTGAGTGCCATCATTGAGCGCCAATATTGGGACAGCTCCACAAATATGGCAGATTATCAGATCGACACACTTGCCAAAGGCCTCACGGGTGCAGATGGTAAGGTGGTCCTCAAGTTCAGCGCATTTCCCGAAAAAAAGCACACCATCGCTTTCGACGACATCGACGGCAGCGAGAATGGAGGCAAGTATGCTTCTGTGGCAGTGGACGTTAACTCAGAGGGCGACGACTACGAAGATAGCGTTGATATTTGGAACCAAGGCACCGCCACCCACGACATATCGGTGAAACTCACCAAAATAGAGGAGTAAGGCTTGATATACAAAATCCAAAGGGCCGCCGCAGAATTGTCTGCGGCGGCTCTTTTATGCTACGGACGAGGGAGAATGCAGCTAATTTGCGAATGTAAGTTTATCCCCCTCGGCGTCAATCCTAATGGGCCTTTCGCGGTTGATTTGCCCTGCGAGAATAAGTTTGGAGAGCTGATTGACCACCTCGCGTTGGATTACCCTCTTCACAGGACGGGCACCATAGAGCGGATCGTAGCCCATCTTGGCAATCAGCTTTGTTGCCTCGGGAGATACTTTGAGCTCCACCCCATTGCGGGCCAAAAGTCGGCTTAGACCGGCTATTTGCATCGACACGATTTGCTCAATATCACCCATCGTAAGTGGCTCGAACATAACTATTTCATCCACACGATTGAGAAACTCGGGCTTAAATTGTCGCTTGAGCAATTCCACCACCTCGGCGCGAGTCTTACTGATCACCTCGGCAGAAATTTCACCCTCAGCAATCGCCTCTCCGAAACGCTCCGAGATAATAGGCGAGCCAATATTGGAGGTCATAATGACAATCGTATTGCGGAAATCCACTGTACGGCCTTTGTTGTCCGTAAGGCGGCCATCGTCGAGAAGTTGAAGGAGGATGTTGAACACATCGGGATGGGCCTTTTCAATCTCGTCGAGCAGCACCACCGAGTAGGGTTTGGTTCTCACCGCTTCGGTGAGTTGTCCACCCTCTTCGTAGCCCACATATCCCGGAGGCGCACCCACCAGGCGAGATACGCTATGTCGCTCCTGATACTCACTCATATCAATTCGGGTCATCATCGACTCGTCGTTGAACAGAAACTCTGCCAAAGCCCTCGCCAACTCGGTCTTACCCACGCCCGTAGTACCCAAGAAGATGAAGGAGCCGATGGGTCGGCGGGGGTCGTTGAGACCTGCACGCGAACGACGCACAGCGTCGGCAACCACCTCTATAGCACGATGTTGGCCCACTACACGTTTGTGCAGCTCGGTCTCCAGATGGAGCAGTTTTTCGCGCTCCGAGGAGAGCATTCGTTGCAGAGGAATGCCCGTCCAACGCGATACAACCTCTGCCACGTCCTCCGAGTCCACTTCCTCCTTAATCATAGCCTCACCCCCGGCCGTTGTGAGTCGGAACTGCTCCTGCAACGCCTCGATGGTGCGCTCGGCCTCCACAATCTTACCATAGCGAATCTCTGCAACACGACCATAGTCGCCATTGCGCTCGGCCTGCTGGGCCTCCACCTTGAGTTCCTCGATAGCCTCCTTGTTCTGCTGAATCTGTCGCAGCAACTCCCTCTCCGACTGCCACTTGGCGCGAAGTGCCGATTCGCGAGCCTTGAGCTCTTCGATATCGCGCGTGAGACTCTCGATGCGTTTGTTGTCGTTCTCTCGACGGATGGCCTCTCGCTCAATTTCGAGCTGGCGAATGCGCCTGTCGAGGTTGTCGATATCCTCGGGCACGGAGTTCATCTCGAGACGGAGGTGGGAGGCTGCCTCATCGATGAGGTCGATGGCCTTATCGGGCAGGAAACGGGAGGTGATATAACGATGGGAGAGTTCCACAGCCGAGATGATGGCTTCATCCTTAATACGCACCTTGTGGTGGCTCTCATATCGTTCCTTGAGTCCGCGGAGGATGGAGATTGCATCCTCCGTAGTTGGCTCATCCACAAGCACTTTCTGGAATCGACGTTCGAGGGCCTTATCCTGCTCGAAATACTTCTGATACTCATCGAGAGTGGTGGCACCAATAGTGCGGAGCTCACCTCGCGCAAGTGCAGGCTTGAGGATGTTTGCAGCATCCATTGCTCCGCTCGACTTGCCTGCGCCCACAAGGGTGTGGATTTCGTCGATGAACAACAGAATCTCGCCATCTCCGGCCACCACCTCCCCCACTACAGCCTTGAGTCGCTCCTCAAATTCACCCTGATATTTGGCTCCTGCAATGAGAGCACCCATATCGAGCGAGAAGATAACCTTACTCTTGAGGTTTTCGGGGACATCGCCGTCGACAATTCGGTGGGCAATGCCCTCAGCAATGGCGGTCTTACCCACACCGGCCTCACCCACAAGGATGGGGTTGTTCTTGGTGCGACGCGAGAGGATTTGCAACACACGTCGAATCTCCTCATCGCGGCCGATTACGGGATCGAGACGACCACTTCGCGCGAGTTCATTGAGATTGATGGCATACTTACCCAAGGCATCAAACTCCTGCGAGGCGGTCTGGGAATCGACCGTAGCCCCCTTGCGAAACTCACGAATGGCAGCCTCGAGATCCTTTTCGGAGACTCCCGACTGTTTCAGGAGGTCGGCCACCTCGCCTCGTTCTGCAACCATTCCGAGCAGGAGGTGCTCCACCGAGGCGTAGCGGTCGTTGAACTTGCGGGTCAAATCCACGGCTTTCTGCACCACTTTGGAGGTGGAGGTGGCGAAATAGTTACTCTCGGCAGCTCCGGAGACTCGGGGTAGTCGTGCTATCTGTTGCTCCACCTCATCACGTAGTCGTGCCGTGTTGACTCCCACGCGAGAGAGCAGATAGGAGGCGAGAGTGTCGTCTTGTGCAATGATGGCGGCGAGGAGATGCTGTGGTTCCACCGCCTGCTGTGAGTGCTCCGCGGCAACAGCTATGGCTGCTTGCAGAGCCTCTTGTGCTTTGATGGTCAATGTATTGATGTTCATAGCAGTATTTGGTTGATTACTGACCATAGGGATGCAAAACTGCTGCCAAGCATAGCTGTGGGCGAGGAGTTGTGGCACAATGACACTCCTATCTGCCACACTGACCGAGGTGGGGACACACTGACACCCCACCCCCCGACACATTGTCGCCCGCAACACGACACAATGTCCGCCGCCGACACAAAACAAGGCTCCTCCCCAAATCTTGGGGAGGAGCCTGCCTATTTTCTCACGCCCGCCTCCTGTGGAGGCCGAGCAGAGGAATTACTGAAGAACGGGACCGTTTGCGGTCAGTACCCAGCGTTTGAGCATCTGTGCACCAACGTGACCATCGATAGAGATGTTATCGGGCGAAACGTTGAAGGCCTCGATAGCAGCGTTCATAGCGTCTACATCTGCCTGAGTTGCATCAGCTGCATTGGCGTAGATGTAAGTAGCCTCGAGCAAAGGCATTGGACCGGTACCCAAAATAGCTGCCTCATTGGTCACTGCATAGCTTGCAGCAATACAACCGGCATAGGTACCGTGGTTCTTAATGCTCTCGCCAATCATCGAACCTGCCTTATCGGCAACAACCTCCGACTCGCTGACACAGCCTACAATCCAAGTACGAGTGCGCAGGTGGTTAGCATCGGTGTGGATGTAACCAACAAGACCACCAGCTGCGCCATTGAGAGCGGTAACGGTAGCTTCCTTGGTGCTTACACAAGCGATCAAATAACCATCGGTATCGGTAGTGTAGGAACGGTGGTAACCTACAACACCGCCTGCGCGGGTATTAGCAATAACATCAGCTTTGTTAACACACTGACCAACGACACAACCGTAGTTCATACCTGCGATACCACCAACATAAGTGTTACCCTCTACGGTGGTGTTCTCATCGGTGGTGCAGTATACTACATAAGACAAATCCTCACGCAAAACAGTACCGTCCGATTTGATGGTGCGGTGATATACGCGACCTACGATACCACCAACCTCGTTCTTACCATAGACAGCGGAGTTCTTAACGTGAACATTGTTTACATAGCTACCATCCCAGCAACGACCGATAACTACGCCGGTGTAAGTCTCATCAAAGTTACCACCCTTGTTGTAAACAACTGCATTGTCGAAAGTGAGGTTCTCAACGCTTGCACCCTTGGTCCAGCAAAGGAAGCCTGAAGCGAGGAGGTCGTGGTTGAGGCGGAGACCGGAGAGGGTCATACCATTACCGTCTACCTTACCACCAAAGTACTCCTTGTTTGCGGTCTCATAGTCGCTGAATACGGGCCAGTTGCTTGCCGAGGGGATACCTGCGGTCACGGTGATGGCCTCATTGGTGAATACATAGGTGCTGTTGGCAGCATCCTCAGCAATTGCGCGCTGGGGAAGAACGATGTTGGCCATCAGTTTCACGCCATAGGTGTGCTCGGTCTGAGCCCTATATGCCCATTTCAAAAGACCCTCGGCGGTGTAAACCTCTGCATAGGTACCACAGTCAACAAAGTCCTGAACATATTTAACCTCCCAAACGTTGTCCTCTACCTCCACGCTGGAGAGACCCTGCTTAACGAAGTTGGTGCCAGCACCCTCAGCAGCATTGTCGGCGGGGTTGAAGTTGTAGAAACGACCACCAGCTACCTCGATAGTGGTAGTAGCGCGGTCTGCATCCCTCTTGTTGAGCACGAATACACTGTTGTGATCGTTGAGGAAGATACCACCATTTACATAAATCTTACCGATGCCACGAGCATAAACAACAGCGTTTGCCTCGCCGTTGGCATCTACGCCAGCAGCGAAGGTACCACCGTTGATAACAACAGTACCTTTAGCAATAACAGCGTAGCCATCGTTGCCGCTAACAGCC
>JAFPBB010000002.1 GCA_017390585.1 Tidjanibacter sp.
GAGCGCAACTTCAACCGCGAGGAGCGTGGTGAGCGTTCGTTCAACCGCGAGGGTGGATTCAACCGCGAGGGCGGATTCAACCGTGAGCGCAACTTCAATCGCGAGGAGCGCGGCGAGAGGTCGTTCAACCGCGAGGGTGGATTCAACCGCGAGCGCAACTTCAACCGCGATGAGCGCGGCGAGAGGTCGTTCAACCGCGAGGGCGGATTCAGCCGTGAGCGCAATTTCAACCGCGATGAGCGCGGCGAGCGTTCGTTCAACCGCGAGGGCGGATTCAACCGCGAGCGCAGTTTCAATCGCGAGGAGCGCGGTGAGCGTTCGTTCAACCGCGAGGGCGGATTCAACCGTGAGCGCAGTTTCAATCGCGATTCCAAATTCGGCAAGAGCAACTTCGCCTCGCGCGGAGAGCGCAAGCCCCGCAACAGCTCCGAGCCCAAGCCCTATGTGAACACCGCAAACCACTACACCATAGACAACTACCCCAGCTATGCCAACCCACAGCAGGAGGGTGCCATCCGTCTGAATCGCTACATCTCAATGTCGGGCATCTGCTCGCGACGAGAGGCCGACGAGTACATCACCTCGGGCACCATCACCGTCAATGGTGAAGTTGTGACCGAGCTCGGCACCAAGGTAATGCCCAACGATGTGGTGTGCTACAACGGCGAGCAACTCCTCAACGAGAAGAAAGTCTACATCGTGATGAACAAGCCCAAAGGCTTCGTCACCACACTCGACGACCCCCACGCCGACAAGAGCGTTATGGACTTGGTGAAAAATGCTTGCACCGAGCGCATCTACCCCGTGGGCCGTTTGGACAAAAACAGCGTGGGCGTACTCCTGCTCACCAACGACGGCGACCTGGCCAAAAAGCTCACCCACCCCACCTACGAGAAGAAAAAAATCTATCAGGTGAGCCTCGACAAACACCTCACCCGCGCCGATATGGAGCAGCTCATCCTCGGCATCACTCTCGAGGATGGCGACATCGCCGCCGACGACATCTGCTACGTGGAGGACCCCAAGATGAAAAATGCTGTGGGCATCGAGATTCACTCGGGCCGCAACCGTATCGTAAGGCGTATGTTTGAGCACCTCGGCTACCACGTCGGCAAGCTCGACAGGGTCTACTTTGCAGGCCTCACCAAGCAGAAACTCAAACGTGGCGAGTGGCGTTTCCTCACCGAGAAAGAGGTGGGAATGCTCAAATCCGGCAGCTACGAATAGAAGATATTCCTCCCCGCACACTGCGGCATAGAGAATAGCAACCTCCCAGAGGGATTCTTCCTTGACAATCGATGCGGAAGAGTCCCTCTTTTGCGTAAAAACACCCCAAAAGAAGAGAATATGAAAAGAGTTTTAATCCTTGCCGCCACCCTGCTTCTTGCGCTCCCCCTGTGGGCACAAGGCAAGGTCGACGACCCTATGGCCCCGGGACGTAAGAGCGTGGGCCTCGTACTAAGCGGCGGCGGAGCCAAAGGCGCCGCACAGTTGCGCGTCATCAAGGCCATCGAGGAGGCCGGCATCCCCATCGACTACATCGCAGGCACCTCCATTGGCTCCATCATCGGCGGCCTCTATGCTGTGGGCTACACAATTGAGGAGATCGAGGACCTCTACACCTCGATGAATTGGTTCGACATCTTCACCGACCGACACGCACGAGACAAACAACTCTTCTCGGCCAAGCAGAAGGACGACGCCTATATGTTTGACCTCCTGCTCTCCACCTCCGACATATCAATGCCCAGCGGCATCGTGCGCGGTGACAAATTTATGGACCAACTCAACGAGCTCCTGCTCGGCTACCAATACATCGACTCCTTCGACAACCTCCCCACCCCCTTTGCCTGTGTGTCGTATGATATGAACACCGGCAGCGAGTATGTGGCACGCGGAGGCAGTCTCTCGGCTGCCATCCGAGCAAGTATGTCGATTCCGGGCGTGTTCAAGCCGGTGAAATACAGAGATATGGTGTTGGTCGACGGCGGTGTCTACAACAATTTTCCCATCGACGTGGTGAGGGATATGGGTGCCGAGATAGTCATCGGCGTGGACCTCTCGGACGGCATCCGCACCGACGGCGACATTGAGAATATGGTGCTCATCTTCGAGCAACTCACCACCTTCCTCGGACGCGAAAAATATGAGGCCAACAAGGCACAGTGCGACTACTACATCCACCCCGAAGTGGCCCCCTACACCGCCGCAAGTTTCAACTCGGAGGCGGTGGATTCGCTTGTGATGCGCGGCCAAAAGGAGGCCGACCGCCACCGCGACGGACTGCAACAACTCCGCAAGACCATCGGCCTGCCCGAGGGCTACACCCCTCCCAAACGCAACCGCCACTACTCGGAGGATGCACTGCTCCGCATTGGCAACATCACCCTCCAGGGCTTCTCGCGTCAGGAACGCAACCTCATTATGCGCTACCTCAATCTCAAGCCCTACTCCACCGTCACCCGCAAGGAGTTCAATAGCAACATCGAGTCCATCCGCAACTTGGGCGGTTTCGACTTTGTCAAATACTCCCTCTCGCACCAAGCCCCCTACGACCTGAGAATCTGGGTGGACGAGAAGCAAAACGCCTCGGTACACATCGGTTTCCGCTTTGATTCCCAAGAGCTTGCTTCGCTGCTGCTCGGCACCGAGATGACCATCAAGGGCAACTATTTCGCGCCCAAAATTGGTCTCACCGCACGCCTGAGCGAAAGCCCTTATGTCAATCTGCGAGCCTCCACAAACCGCATTCTGTTCGGCGAGTTTGCATTCAACTACCGCTACCAGTACAACAACTTCACCTTCTACCGCAACGAGTCGCGCTCGCACACCTCCACGTTCGACTACCACAACCTCGCCCTGCGGTTCTCGGACATCTACCTCCGCAATTTCAACATCAACACGGGCGTCGAGGCCGACTTCTTCAACTTCAGCGAGACCTTCTACGAGGGCGGAAAGGTGGAGGTTGAGCCGGAGGCCTACATCAACTACAACATCTCCACACACTACGACAACCTCAACGACATCTACATCCCCACGCGAGGTTGGTCGCTCGATATGGCCTACACGCTCCACACCAACAACGGCATCGAGGTCCACGACCACGTTCCCTTTGTGGCTATGCAATATAAAGTCACGGGAGCCCTATCGCTGAGCGACTCCTTCGCCTTCGTTCCCTCGCTATACGGACGCACGCTCATCGGTATGGAGCCCACCTACCCCTACTACAACTGCATCGGAGGCATCATTCCCGGGCGCTATATGCCCCAGCAGATGCCATTCGTGGGCATCCAAAACATCGAGCTTGCCGACCACTCCGTGATGATTGGCGCGATAGAGAGCAGGCTCCGCATTCAGGGCAACCACTATCTCTCGGCCATAGTCAATGTGTTGACTCAGGACGACGACTTCAGGCGTATGTTCCTCTTTGGCAACACCACCACAGGCTTCGGTCTAAAGTACACCTACCACACCTCGCTCGGCCCTCTCACCGTGCTCGCCAGCGGCACCAATCGCAACCCTCTGGGTGGTGTCTACGTCAGCTTCGGCAAGAATTTTTAGCCCCACTCGGGGAGAATAGATAAAGTAACGGGGTGGTCTTTCTGCTACGAAAGACCACCCCGTTTGTCATATCGCAAATGGAGCTACTTGCCCATTCCTCGGAAGAAGTGCCAGAGCACCACGCCGCCCGTAACGGCCACATTGAGAGAATGTTTGGTGCCCACCTGCGGAATCTCGAGCGCCATATCGCACAGGTCCACAACCCTCTGGTCCACACCTTCTACCTCGTTGCCAAATACGAGCGCATACTTCACCCCCTCCTCGGCCACAAAGTCGCCCAGCGACACAGAGTCGGAGACCTGCTCCACAGCCACAATCCTATATCCCTCCGCGCGGAGAGTCTCCACAGCCTCGAGGGTGGATTCGAATCCGCGCCACGCAACGGTGAGTTCGGCACCGAGGGCCGTCTTGTGAATCTCCTTCTGGGGAGGACGAGCCGTGATGCCACAGAGGACAATCTCCCCCACTCCAAAGGCATCTGCAGTGCGGAAAAAAGCTCCCACATTACCCGCCGAGCGGACATTGTCGAGCACCGCCGCAACGGGCAATTTTATCATAGCCCTGAACTCCTCCACGGAGAGTCGGCCCATCTGTTGTTGGGTGAGTTTTTGCATAGCGGCGAAGTTATTGGGCGGATTGTTTCTTTTGGTCGAGCCTCCTGACCACTCTCTGGTAGATTACCAACGCAACAGCTGCCACAGCGGCAATAGCAGCGAAGTAGTACCAGATGTAGTGGGCATTGGCCGAGGCAGCCAACCACTCCTCGTGGGTGGCAAATCGTGCGGGATCGGGACAATACTTATCGAGCAGCCAACCCGACATTGCAAAGCCAATGAGGGTCGACACAAACGACTCCAACTGCGCGAAACCCAAGTACATACCCTCCTCACCCTTGGGAGCCTGGAGCGAGAAGTACTCCAGGTAGCGGGGAGAGATGAGTGCCTCGGCAAGAGCCTGCACGCAGATGCCGCAGAGCATCATAAACACCACGGGATGGAGTCCCAAAACGGGTGCAGAAAGCAGGTGTCCCGACGACATAATGAGCGCCGAAATGGGGATGATGCACATACCACACATCATCGAGAAGAGCGCCGTACGTTTGGAGAGCATTCGGGTGAGTCCATTGACGGTGAGAATCACAATCAGGGGGTTGAGCATCGTGTACCAACCGATGGTGCTTGCCTCACCCGCCAAGCGGATGACATACTTGGGCATAGTGGCATAGAGCTGGTAGTAGACTGTCCAGAAGCCGCTGGCAATCAGAATCAACGCCACCAAGCGTCCATTCTTGCAGAGTTTGCCGAAGGAGCGGAAAATGCTACCCATACTCTTCGACCTATCGGGCTGGGCGTTGTCACTGCGGTAGAAGATGAAGATGGCCACCAGAGCCAAGAGGGTCATCACCACCGAGAACCAATTGAGGTAGATGAGGCCGCTGTCGCCCATACCCCTACGCAGAGGGTCGACGATGAATTTGCCCGAGAAGGAACCGATGTTGATCATCGCATAGAAGATTGCAAATCCCTGTGCGCGATTCTTCTCGTCGGTCTCCTTGGCCACACTACCACTGATGATGCCCTTGATGAAGGAGCCTCCAATGACAAGGATAACCAAAATGGGGACAATCAGGTAGCGGTAGCCACTCGTGGAGAGCCCCGTGAAAACGGTCTTCTCGCCATACTCCACCAGACCTGCCGCATCCAATCCCGTGGGAAGCAGAGCCAGGCCCGCATAGCCCACCGTCAGGAGCGCAAAAGCAAGGAGCATAGCCTTGCGGAAACCGATGCGGTCTGCATAGGCTCCCGTGAAGGGAGGAAGAAAATAGAGCAACGAGGCATAGAGTCCGCTGATGACACCCGCCTCGATATCCGAGAAACCGAGGATGTTGCTCAGGTAGAGCGTGATGACCACAAAGACGCCATAGTAGGCTGCCCTCTCGAACATCTCCGCCATATTGGCCACCCAAAAGGCCTTGCTGAATTTGGTTTTCTGTTTCATCATTTACTGTTGTTTTTGGTCGAAAACTTCTCTATCGTCTACATTTCGGCAGTTGGGGGGGCAGCCTGCAAATCTACTCCAAGCCCCCAACCGACAGTCGAAAAAAAAGCCGGCAGCAGGGGGTGCGCCGGCAATAGAACTTATTTCACAATGCGGGTGCCACAGCTGGGATTACCCAACTCAGCAGCATCGGTGATGATGCACTCGCCACCGCAGTTCTCCACAAAGTGGACCGCAGCCCTAATCTTGGGAGCCATCGAACCCTCAGCGAAGTGACCCTCGGCGAGATACTGCTTGGCCTCTGCCACAGTGATGCGGTCGAGTCTCTTCTCCTGGGGAGTGTTGAAGTGGAGGCACACTTTTGCCACGTCGGTGAGGATGTAGAACTCATCGGCACCCACAGCCACAGCGGTGGTAGCCAGCGCAAGGTCCTTGTCGATCACAGCCTCGAGGCCCTCCCACTTGCCATTCCTATTCACCACAGCCACGCCGCCACCACCAACGGTGACAACCACATTACCCGCATCGGCCAACACCTTTGCCAACTCCACATTGTGGACAGCGAGGGGCTTGGGCGAAGCCACAACCTTACGCCATCCGCGGCCCTTGGGGTCGCAATGGTAGGTCTCACCCTTCTTCTCGGCAAGTTCGCGTGCCTGCTCCTCGGTGTAGTAGGGACCGATGGGCTTGGTGGGGTTGCTGAAGGCGGGGTCGTTTGCGTCCACCACCACCTGCGAGAGCAGCGTCACAACGCCACGCTCAATGCCCTTCTCGGCCATCATATTCCTCATTCCACACTCAATCATATAGCCCAGCGAGCCCTGGGTCTCTGCCACGCAGAAGTCGAGAGGCATAGCCTCCACGTCGAACATCTGTCGACCAGCCTCGTGCTGGAGCAAGACGTTGCCCACCTGGGGGCCGTTGCCGTGGCCGATAATCATTCGTGCGCCCGAAGCAGCCATAGTCTCGAGAGTGGAGCAAATCTGTGCAACATTCTCTTTCTGAGCCTTATAGTCCACGCCGCCTCCTTTGCGAAGGAGTGCGTTGCCACCAAAGGCTATAACAACAAGTTTTTCCATTTCGATAGTGTTATTTTAGGTTTTTTATTTGTATTCTTCAATCAATCGTGCCACCAATTCGGGGACACCCTCGGCAGCCCTCTTGGGCACATACTCCCTGAGGTTGCGGATGCCGTGGCCTGCAGGCAGGTGGGGATCGACGAGGTAGACGGGCACCTCGGGCCTCACATAGCGCACCAGCGACGCCGCAGGGTAGACCGCCAGCGACGAGCCCACAACCATCATCACATCTGCCGTGGAGGCAATGCGCGCAGCCTCATCGAACATTGGCACCGACTCGCCGAAAAAGACAATGTGTGGACGGAGCAATGCGCCATCCGAAGCACGCTCATCGAGCCTCTGCTCCCACCCCTCGATGGGGACAATCAACTCGGGATTGCGCTCGCTACGCAACTTCATCACCTCGCCGTGGAGATGCAACACACGGGAGGAGCCGGCCCTCTCGTGGAGGTTGTCGATGTTCTGAGTCACCACCCTCACGTCGAAATGCTCCTCGAGCTGGGCGATGGCATAGTGTGCCGCATTTGGTTCTTTGGCAAGCACCTCGCGTCGGCGCATATTGTAGAACTCCACAACTCCGGCACGGTTGCGCGCCAGTGCCTCGGGCGTGCACACATCCTCGATGCGGTAGTTGGCCCAGAGTCCGTCGCTATCTCGAAAGGTGGCGATGCCGCTGTCGGCGCTCACTCCTGCGCCCGTAAAAACCACTATGCGTCTCTTCTCACTCATACTGTTCCTTCCTCCGATTTTGGGAAAAGTGCAAAGGTAAAATTAATAGTTGAAATTCGCAATACCCAATGGGTGAAATCGACTATTACAGAGAAAAATCCTCCCAACGGGAGAGAAGAAATAGTGATAGTACTTTGCAATTTCGAATACAAAGAATATCTTTGTATGTTGGGGAGTTTGTACCGAACGCAGGTGCGAAAAAATGTCACGCTTTTCCACTCTTTACGATTCAAATCCCCACTATCCCCGAAAAGCGCAGAAATCAAAAACAAAAAAACATAGAGCTATGAAAAGACTACTCCCCTCACTCATCGTGACCTTCGCAGCAATTTTGGCCCTGGCTGCCATCTTCCACCTCTTCTCCCATCAGAGACAACAGGAGAAGGCTCTCTTCGACTCCCTCCCCTTCGAAATGGAGAAGGTGGAGCGTCCCGACATCCCCAACCGTAGCGTCTCGGTGGAGGAGTTCGGCGGCGTGGGTGACGGCATAACACTCAACACCGAGGCCTTTGCCAAAGCATTTGCCCACCTTGCCCAGAGGGGCGGTGGTCGCGTGGAGGTGCCCGCAGGCGTGTGGTTTACGGGTCCCATCGTACTCGAGAACCACACCGAGCTCCACCTCGACGAGGATGCCATCGTGGTATTCAGCGCCGACAGGGACCTCTATCCCGTTGTGGCAACCATCTTCGAGGGCCGCGACACATACCGTTGCCAGCCCCTGCTCTCCGCATTCGGCAAGCACGACGTGGCCGTAACGGGCAAAGGTATCATCGACGGCAACGGCGCACCCTGGAGGGCTGTGAAGAAGAGCAAAATAGCCCCCTCGGAGTGGAACAAAATCGTCAAGAGCGGCGGCGTACTCAGCAACGACGGCAACACTTGGTACCCCACCGAGAACTTCAAGAAGGGCGCCGGCGACGCCGACCAGAACATCGCCCGTTGGGCTGTGACAAAGGAGGATTTCGAGAGCATCAGGGATTTCCTCAGGCCCGTGATGGTCAACTTCAAGGATTGTGAGCGCGTGCTCCTCGAGGGCCCCGTGTTCCAAAACTCCCCCTGCTGGAACATCCACACCGCCATCTGCACCGACCTGACAGTGAACGACATCGCCATCCGTTGCCCCTGGTATGCACAGAATGGCGACGGCATCGACATCGAGTCGTGCAAAAACGTGCTACTGACCAACAGCTGGATTGATGCGGGCGACGACGCCATCTGCATCAAGAGTGGCAAGGACGCCGACGGTCGCAAGCGCGGCATCCCCTCGGAGAATGTGGTGGTCTACAACTGCACCTGCTACCACGGCCACGGCGGTTTCGTGGTGGGTAGCGAGATGTCGGGCGGCGTGAAGAACGTCTACGTGGGCAACTGCCGCTTCTCGGGCACCGATGTAGGTCTGAGGTTCAAGAGCACCCGCGGCAGGGGTGGCGTGGTGGAGAACATCTTCATTGAGAACATCGTGATGAACGACATCGCCACCGAAGCACTCCTCTTCGACCTCTTCTACGGCGGCAAGTCGGCACTCGAAGCACTCGCCGACGGCGACGGCAACCCCACAACCGATATGCCCTTCAAACCCGTCGATGAGACCACTCCCCAATTCCGCAACATCGTGGTGGACAACGTCGTGTGCCGTTCGGCACGCAGGGCAATGCTCTTCAATGGTCTGCCCGAGATGAATGTGGAGAATGTTGTTGTGACCAACACCACCATCGAGTCGGAGGTGGGCGCAGAGATCAACGAGTCGACCAATGTGGTGCTCAAAAATGTCGCCATCACCCCCCGCAAGGGCGCAGCGCTGAAGATCAACAACGCCAAGAACGTGGTGGTCACCGAGTTTGTGTGCCCCGAGAGCGAGGTGGCAATGCAGGTTACGGGCAGCCGCAACGAGGCCATCATAGTGGAGTCGGAGCGAATCACCTCGGCCAACGCACTCATTTCACCCACTGCCACAGACGCCGTCTGCATCAAATAATCCCTCGGCTACACCAACCCATTGGGTAGCCACACAATGACAACCACAAATAGTTCACACACGAAAAACACTGAATTGATGATGAATAACAGGAAAAAATCTTGGTTTTGTGCAGTTCTACTCGGCCTCCTTGCCGTAGGTTGCAATCCGGACATCGTCGAGGACGACAAACCCAAGCCCTCCTCCAAACTCCCCGCACCCACGGGACTCAACCTCGTGGAGTCCACCACCTCAACACTCACCTTCGGCTGGGATGCCGTGGAGGGTGCCGTGGGCTACACCTACAAGTACAAGGATGCCGACGGCAAGCTCTACGTCACCGAGGAGACCCTCGAGACCACCGCCACGGTGAGCGGTCTCAAGGAGGGCCGCGAGTACTTCTTTGCCGTCAGAGCCAACAGCTCCACCGAGGGAGGCACCTACACCGAGTGGCTCTCAGTATTCACCTCCGTAGGTGGCGACAATGGAGAAGGCGGCGAAGGTGGCGACAATGGCGAAGGTGGCGACAATGGCGATGGCGGCGAAGGCGGCGAAGGCGGCGAAGGCGGCGAAGGCGGCGAAGGCGGCGAAGGCGGAGGAACCACTCCCCCCGCGGGCGACAACTCCCTTTGGGGCTTTCCCGAGGATGAGAACGACGGCGTAGTGAGAGCCTTCCCCGGTGCCGAGGGTGGCGGTATGTACACCACAGGTGGCCGCGGAGGTGCTGTCTACCACGTCACCAATCTCAACGACAGCGGCGCAGGCTCACTGCGTGAGGCTGTGGGCAAGAGCGGCGCCCGCACCATCGTCTTCGATGTGGCCGGCACCATCCACCTCAAGAGCACCCTCCGCATCCGCAACGGCAACCTCACCATAGCAGGTCAGACTGCACCCGGAGGTGGCATCTGCCTTGCAGGCCGCACGGTGAACATCGACTGCGACAACGTCATCATCCGTTTCGTGAGGTTCCGAATGGGCAACGAGGACACCTCGCAGGAGGACGCCCTCTGGGGCCGCTACCACCGCAACATCATCCTCGACCACTGCTCGATGAGCTGGTCGATTGACGAGAGTTCGTCGTTCTATGCCAACCAGAACTTCACGATGCAGTGGTGTATGGTGACCGAGGCACTCAAGAATGCAGGCCACTCCAAAGGTGCCCACGGCTATGGAGGCATCTGGGGCGGCAGGAACGCCTCGTTCCACCACAACCTCTTGGCACACAACGACTCGCGCAACGCGCGTCTCGACCATCCCAACATCTACGACAAGTATCTCACAACCCATCGCGGCAACGTCGACTACCGCAACAACGTCATCTTCAATTGGGGCGGCAACTCCACCTATGGCGGTGAGGGCGGCTGGTGGAACATAGTGGGCAACTACTACAAACCCGGCCCCGCATCGAGCAAAAAGAACTACTTTGTGGACGCCTATGGCAAATACGACGGCAAGGATGTGGGCTACGGCACAATGTACGTCGCCGACAACTACCACGCAGGCTCCTACGCCACCGAAATCAACGCCGACAACTGGAAGGGCATCTACCTCCACGACGGCACCGGCATCAGCAATGCCGGCTCGTGGAAACACACCTCCCTCCTCCCCATCAAGGCCGACGACACCACCCCCTGCTACACCACCACCCACTCCGCCTCGGCAGCCTTTGAGCAGGTTGTGGCGTGGGCAGGCGCATCGCTCCGCAGGGATGCAGTGGACAGCCGCATCGCAGGCGAGGTGAAGAGCGGCAATGTGACCTACACAAAGGGCTCCAACGGCTCCAAAAACGGCATCATCGACTCCCACAACGATGTGGGCGGTTGGCCCAACCTCACGGCCACAAGCGAGGAGATTGCCGCCTGCACCGATAGCGACAGCGACGGCATTCCCGACAGCTGGGAGCAGCAATTCGGCCTCAACAAGAGCAACGCCGGCGACGGCCAAACCTACACCCTCGATGCCGATGGCCGCTACACCAACCTCGAAGTCTACCTCCACTACTTGGTCAAGGATGTGGTGGCCGGACAGAAAGAGGGCGGCCTCTACACCAAACTTCAGTAACACACAACCCCAAAACCACTAACTATGAAACGTTTAGCAACCCTACTTACACTCCTCACACTCACCCTCGTGGCCCACGCACAGACCACCCTCTTCGTGTGTGGCGATTCGACGGCTGCCACCAAAGATATCACCAAAGGCTCTCCCGAGCGCGGCTGGGGCCACGTTCTGCAACCCTTCTTCGACCCCACTGAGGTGGTGGTGGAAAACCACGCCAAGAATGGCCGCAGCACCAAGTCGTTCGTTACCCTCGGTCATTGGGCCAAGGTGGAGGAGCGAATGAAGGCCGGCGACTATGTGTTCATCGAGTTTGGACACAACGACACCAAGGTCGACGACACGGTGCGCTTCACCACCCCCGAACAATATGGCCGCAATCTGGAGCGATTCATCGAAATCGTGAGAGCCAAGGGGGCCACACCCGTGCTGCTCACCCAAGTGTGCCGCCGCTGGTGGAAGCAGGGGGTGCTGGCCGACTCCCACGGTGACTATCTCAAAGAGTGTCACGCTGTTGCCGAGCGCACAGGTGTGCTCTTCATCGACGCCGAGAAGCTCACCCGCCAGTGGCTCGAACCTCTGGGCGACGAAGGCTCGCGCAAATACTTTATGAATCTTCCCGCAGGTAAATACCCCTCCCACCCCGATGGCAAGACAGACAACACCCACTTCACCACCCCTGGTGCGCGCATCGTGGCAAAGATGATTTGCTGTGAGATTGAGCGCGTCATCCCCGAGCTTGGTAAGCACATCCGCTATTGGGACTTTGTGGTTGCCAAGGATGGCAGCGGCGACTTCTTCACCATCGGTGAGGCCATCGACGCCCTGCCCAACTTCTACAAGGGCAAGGAGAAACCACTCCGCGTACTCATCCGCGAGGGCGTCTATGAGGAAAAACTCGTCATCCCCTACACCAAGCAGAGCGTGGAGTTCATCGGTGAGGGCGACGTGAGAATCACTTGGGGCGACGGTGCACGCGACCTCGGCCCCAATGGCACCGAACTCGGAACCTCGGGTACAGCCACCCTCTACAACTGCGGCCGCCACATCCTCTTGGAGAACATCACCATCGAAAACTCGGCGGGCGAAGTGGGTCAGGCTGTGGCCCTGCAGACCGTGGGCAACGGCATACAGGTCTATCGCAACTGCCGTCTGCTCGGCAATCAGGACACCCTCTACATCTATGGCGTGGGCAACCGCGACGGCGAGACCATCACCGACAACATCGAGTGCTACTTCGACAACTGCTACATCGAGGGTACCACCGACTTCATCTTCGGCTCGGGCAGGGCAGATTTCATCGCCTGCACCATCCACTCCAAGAAGGACTCCTACATCACCGCCGCATCCACCTGCCAAGGTCAGGAGCGCGGTTTCACCTTCCTCCACTGCAACCTCACTGCTGCCGAGGGGGTGACCAAATGTTACCTCGGCCGCCCCTGGCGCATCTACGCACAAACCTATTTCATCGGCTGCACCCTCGGCCCCCACATCCGCCCCGAGGGTTGGCACAATTGGAATAAGCCCGAGGCCGAAAAGAGCGCACGCTACGGCGAGTTTGGCTCCGAGGGTGAGGGTGCCAACGACAAAGCAAGGGTTAAGTGGGCACGCCGACTCAAAGAGAAGCAGGCTCTCGAGATGAGTCTCGAGACCGGAGTCCCAGGGCTCGCATTCACTCCCGTACACTAACCCACACCAAAAAAAACACCCCTCCGAACTATGAAAAAACTCATTCTGACCCTCGCACTCTCGCTCTCGAGCCTTGCAATTGTGGCGAGCGAGGATAGCCGCCCCACCCCCACCATACGTGGCGACAAACCACTCTCAATGAGGATGGTGGAGAGCGAAATGAGCCGCATACCCGACGCCATCACTATGGATGGTGTGGCCAAACCCAAGTGGAACTACACCACGGGCTTGGAGCTGATCTCCATAATGGACGCCGCCGAGAGGTATGAACGAAGCGACTACTTCGACTATGCACTCTCGTGGCTCGACCGTATGGTTACCGAGGGGGGCAAGAGCATCCTCACCTACAAACTCTCCAACTACAACCTCGACCACATCTGCCCGGGGCGACTCCTCTTCAGGGCCTACGACAACACCCTCGAGGAGCGCTACCGCACCGCCCAAGATCTTCTGTGGGAACAACTCGAAGGACAACCCCGCACCCCCGAGGGAGGCTATTGGCACAAGAAAGCCTACCCCAACCAGATGTGGCTCGACGGCCTCTATATGGCCGAGCCCTTCAAGGCCGAGTATCTTGTGCGCTACCACACCTCCAAGGCAACTCGCACCCTCTCGGATGTGGCCATACACGGCTTTGAGGACATAGCCCATCAGTTTGTCCTGGCAGCCGAGAGGTGCTACGACCCCGCCACGGGACTCTTCCGCCACGCTTGGGACTCCTCGAAGCAGATGTTCTGGTGTGACCCCACAACGGGTCAGAGCGAGCACGCTTGGCTCCGCGCAATGGGTTGGTACACAGTGGCCTTGGTGGAGGTGCTCGACATTATGCCCAAGCACCCCGAGTTGGCCGACGAGAGGGAGAAGCTCACCACCATCCTGCAACACATCTTCGACACCGTACCCCGCTATGCCGACCCCGAGAGCGGAATGTGGTATCAGGTGATGGACTGCCCCACACGCGAGGGCAACTACCAAGAGTCCACAGGCTCCATAATGCTCACCTACGCAATGCTCAAGGCTGGCCGCCAGGGCTTCGTGGCGAGAGATTATCGCCAAAAGGGAGCCGCACTGTATGAGAAATTCGTGGCCCGATTTATGCGTGAGAACGCCGACGGAACAATCTCAATGACAGATTGTTGCTCGGTGGGTGGCCTGGGCGGCAAGCAGAACCGCAAGGGCGACTTTGCCTACTACCTCTCGGAGCCCATCATCGAGAACGACTGCAAGGGTGTAGGTCCCTTCATCTGGGCCTCGCTGGAGTATGAGGCACTCAACAACATCGATTGGCACCCGCAACCCGACGAAAAGGCCATCCCGGCATTCCCCGAAGCCGAGGGCGGCGGTATGTGGGTCACGGGCGGCAGAGGCGGTAAGGTGTTGAAAGTCACCTCGCTGGCCGACGACGGCTCGGAGGGCACCCTTCGCTGGGCATTGGAACAAAAAGGCTCGAGGATGATTCTCTTCGACGTGGCCGGCACCATCGAGCTCGAGAGTATGCTCCACGTCACCGAAGGCAACTTCACCCTCGCAGGTGAGAGCGCACCCAAGGGAGGCATCTGCATAGCAGGTCACGACACCCGCTTCGAGGCCGACAACATCATCGTGAGCCACCTGCGCTTCCGCCTGGGCGACAAGACCGCCTCGCAGGAAGATGCGCTGGAGTTTCGCAAATGTACGGGTGCGATTGTGGACCACTGCTCGGTGAGCTGGAGCGTGGACGAGTGTGCCTCGTGCTACGGCAACCGCAACTTCACAATGCAGTATTGCCTCATCTACGAGAGCCTCAACCAATCGACCCATAAGAAGGGAAACCACGGCTATGGCGGCATTTGGGGCGGACGCAACGCCACCTTCCACCACAACATCCTTGCCCACCACTCCTCGCGCAATCCACGTCTCGACCACCCCTTCCTCTATTGGGGAAGCGATCTGCTGCTCTATCGTGGCACCGTGGAACTCTACAACAACACCATCTACAATTGGGGCGACAAGGCCTGCTACGGCGGCGAGGAGGGTTGGTGGATTGTTGCCAACAACCTCTTCATCCCCGGCCCCAACACCAAGAATCCCAATGAGTTTCTCCAATC
Organism: Tidjanibacter sp.; assembly: GCA_017390585.1. GTDB lineage: Bacteria > Bacteroidota > Bacteroidia > Bacteroidales > Rikenellaceae > Tidjanibacter. Next base: position 15,156 of record JAFPBB010000002.1, read on the forward strand.
ATCCGTCTACCCCAAACCCCACGCCGACAATGGCCACTACCACATCTCGGGCAACATCGTGGAGGGCAACGAGAGCATCAACAACAACAATTGGGAAGGAGTAGACATTCAGGGCGAAGCCTCGAGAGAGGAGATAGAGATGGCCGCGGCCCGCAAGATGTGGGGAGAGAGTCCCTATGAGGCCCACCACAACACCATCTCAGGCGCGGGAGCCAAACCAGCTGATGAGGCCGACCGGAGGGTGCTGGCCGACCTGCTCTCGCAGGAGGGCCGAATCATCAATTCCCAAGAGGAAGTGGGCGGTTGGCCGGAGCTGAAAAATGGTAATCCACAGCGCGATAGCGACGGCGACGGCGTACCCGACAGGTGGGAGCGACGCCACCATCTCAATCCCAAAGACAACTCCGACGGAGCGGCTCTCACACCCTCGGGATACACCCATCTCGAACTGTGGCTCCACGAGAGGGCCCACCGCAACTAAACCTATCCGGCAACCAAAAGGAGAGACAAAAAAATGATTTTTTCCACACAAAACCACTGTTTTCCCACAAAACAGTGGTTTTTTTTCATTGCAAAACCGAGAATAAAATAGTATATTTGCGGTTAGATACACCTATATTTAAGCCTAAAACAGAATCTTTAATCCACCGTAGGGCCCGAAAAGGGGGGGGCCACAAGTGCGGACACAACAAATCAAACCTAAATAATTTATTCACTAACATTAACCAAAAAACTATGAGAAACTTTACACGAAAGTTTACCCTATTGCTTTTGGGTTTGAGCTTTGCTCTGGTAGCAGAAGCTCAGAAGGTTAGCGGTATCGTCAAGGACTCGGCAGGTGACCCCATCGTGGGCGCATCGGTCGTAGTCGACGGCACCACCAATGGTACCTCCACAGGAGTCACCGGCGAGTGGAGCCTCGATGTCCAGAACGCACCGCAGCAGAAATTGGTCTTCTCCTATCTCGGTATGAAAGACCAGACGGTGGCCATTGGCAACCGCACCTACTTCGACATCACCCTCGAGTCCGACGCCGAGGTGTTGCAGGATGTGGTTGTGGTGGGCTACGCAACCATTCAGCGTAAAGACCTTATCGGTTCCGTATCATCGGTGAGCTCGGAGACCCTGGTGGCACAGCCCGTAACCAGCGTTTCGGAGGCCCTCTCGGGTAAGATGGCCGGTGTGCAGGTAACCACCACCGAGGGTGACCCCGATGCCGACATCAAGATTCGCGTGCGTGGCGGTGGCTCCATCACTCAGGACTCCTCGCCCCTCTACATCGTGGACGGATTCCCCGTTGAGAGCATCAACGACATCCCCTCGAGCGACATCCAGAGCATCGACGTGTTGAAAGATGCCTTCTCGACCGCCATCTACGGTTCGCGTGGTGCAAACGGCGTAATCATCGTCACCACCAAGAGCGGTAAGGAGGGTCGCCTGAGCGTGAGCTACAACGGCTACACTGGCGTCAAATCCATCGCCAACAAAGAGGCCCTCACCACCCTCGACACCGAGGAGTTCGTGAAACTGCAGTATGAGTTGGCAATGATTCGCAATCAGGTGGAGAGCGCCTATGAGCCCATCTTCGGCAAATTCTGCGACATCGACCTCTATGCAGGCCAGCCCAAGAACGACTACGTTGCTCAGGTCTTTGGCAACCAAGGCTCCACCAGCAACCACAACATCTCCCTCTCGGGCGGTAGCAACGACTTCAACTGGACCGCAAGCTACTCCCATATGGGCGACAACGCCATTATGAAGGGCTCGAGCTACACCCGTGACAACCTCAACCTGAAGACCAAATTCAAACCCAACAAAAAGGTTTCGTTTGACTTCTCGGTACGTTTCTCGGACACCAACGTTCGCGGTAGCGGCTCCAACTCGGTGAACGATAGCGGTTCGACCTCGGGTAACGGTCGTCTGAAACACGCCATCGCCTACACCCCCATCCCCCTCAACAGCTCCGTAGAGTCGAGCGACCTCGAGGAGGACTATGGCGACAACGCACCTCCTATGCAGTCCGTTGCAGACAACGACAAACTGCTCAATCGCCAGAATTGGAACATCAACGGCGCCGTATCGCTCAAACTCCTCAAGGGCCTCACCCTCAAGGTTGATGGCGGTTTGGACTCCTATCTGCAGACCGAGAATAGGTACTATGGTCTGACCACCTATTACGTCAACAACAACGCTACCATCAAGGGTCAGCCCGCAACCCAGTACACCGACACGGACCGCACCAAGTTGCGCAACACCAACACCATCCACTACAACATCGGCGAGGCATTCGATTGGGAGGATAGCAAACTCGACATCCTCGTAGGTCAGGAGTGGTTGCACACCAAATCCAACAAATTCACCGCGTGGGTGGAGGGTCTTCCCACCTTCTTCGACGCCGAGATGGCTTGGAACTTTATGGCCTCGGGCACCGCAACCTCGACCAACAACTACTACAATCCCGACGACAAACTCCTCTCCTTCTTCAGCCGCGCAAACTACGACTGGAAAGGCATCCTCTCGCTCTCGGCCACTATGCGTGCCGACGGTTCGTCGAAGTTCCTCGGCGCCAACCGTTGGGGCTACTTCCCCTCGGCAGCAGTAGCACTCCGCCTCTCGGAGCTGGGTTCGTTGCAGGACATCGAGTCGCTCGACAACCTCAAACTCCGCTATAGCTACGGTACCGCAGGTAACAACAACATCCCCAGCGGCCAGACCCTCCAGACCTTCAAGGCCAACACCACTGCCTGGATTTCGCAGGGCACAACCTATTGGTCGGCAGGCAACACTATGCCCAACCCCGACCTGAAGTGGGAGACCACCATCTCGCACAACCTCGGTTTGGACTACTCGTTCCTGGGTGGTAAGGTGAGCGGTTCGTTTGAGTTCTACAAGAACAACACCAAAGACCTTCTGATTCAGTTCCCCACCTCGGGTAGCGGCTACGCCAACCAGTATCGCAATATGGGTGAGACCCAGAACGAAGGTTTCGAGGCCAGCCTCAACCTGACCATCTTCGAGACCCGCAATGCAGGCCTCACCATCTCCGCCAACGCATCCTACAACCGCAATAAGGTTGTCACCCTCGGCGGCTTGGATCGCATCGAGTCGCAGAGTACCTGGGCCTCCACCGAGGTCGGCACCGACTACGTTGTGGAGGTTGGCCAGCCCCTGGGTAATATGTATGGCTACGTTAGCGACGGCTACTACACTCCCGACGATTTCAACTACATCGACGGCAAGTGGGAGCTCAAAGAGGGCGTGGTTGACTGCTCCGACATCATCGGCTCGACCTACCTTATGCCCGGTGCCCGCAAGTACAAAGATCAGCCCACCGTGGAGGTTCTCGACGAGGAGGGCAACGTGATCGGCTATGAGGGTGATGGCAAACTCACCGTTGCCGATAAGACCATCATTGGCAACGCTTTGGCCGACTGGACCGGCGGTCTGATCATCTCGGGCTACATCGGCAACTTCGACTTCTCGGCCAACTTCAACGCCGTATTTGGCAACCAGATCTACAACGCCAACAGCATCGAGTTCACCTCGACCCGCAAGTTCAACAACCGCAACCTCCTCTCCTCGATGTCCACCGACCAGCGTTGGACCAACATCGACTGGACCACCGGCGAGTTCATCACCGATCCCGAGGCTCTCGCAGCCCTCAACGAGGGTAAGGCTGCATCGCCCTTCATCGGCAACGCCGTCTTCAGCGACGCCGCCGTGGAGGATGGTTCGTTCATCCGTCTGACCAGCGCCACCATTGGCTACACCATTCCCAAGAACGTGACCCAGCGTATCGGCATCGACAACCTCCGCTTCTACGTTTCGGGCACCAACCTGTGGCTGCTGACCAACTACTCCGGTTTCGACCCCGAGGTCGACACCCGTCGTGCAACTCCCCTCACCCCCGGTGTGGACTACTCGGCCTATCCCAAGAGCAGGGGCGTAGTATTCGGCGTCAACCTCACCTTCTAATTTAATTAAAAGATGAAAGAGATGAAAAAACTTGCATACATACTTTTGATTGCCCTGTCCGCCACCTTCGCTTCGTGCGGTGAGGACTTCCTCGAGGCAGAGACCCAATCGGCTTTCGACGAGTCGGTGGTCTTCTCGAACTATACTTTGGCAGAGTATAATGTATTCTCTATCTCGGAGACCTTCGGCCACACCAACAACTACCGTGGTCGTTTCCTCCCCTGGTATGGCTTCAACACCGACGCCGAGTGGTATGTTTCGACCACCCAAGACGCAAAATCGGAGATTGCAACCTACGCTATCACCGTGAACAACTCCCAGCTCGACCTCGACAATGGTCCCTACAACGAGATCTATGCCGGCATCGAGAGGGCAAACATCTGCATCAAAGGCCTCCGCACCTACGGCGACGTGGAGAACAAGGCCGATATGGCCTATCTGCTCGGCGAGGCGCTCACCCTGAGGGCGTTCCTCTACTACGAGCTCCTCAAAGCCTTCGGCGATGTGCCCGCACGTTTCGAGCCCATCACCTCGGAGACCATCTACCTCCCCAAGACCGACCGCGACGTGATCTACAAACAGATCCTCGACGACCTCGACGAGGCTGAGAACTACCTCCCCTGGCCCGCAACCACCGCAGCAACAATGACCACCGACCGCGTGAACAAGGCATTTGCCAACGGTCTCTACGCTCGCATTGCACTCGCTGCTTCGGGCTATGCACTCCGTCCCGAGGAGGGTATGGTGGGCACCGGTGACGCCGGCAGCATCCGCCTGTCGAGCGACCCCGAGCTCTCCAAAGCGGTTCTCTATCCCAAGGTGCTCGACAAACTCCAGGCTGTGATCAACAGCGGTTCGGCATCTCTCTACACCGACTATGAGCAGTATTGGAGGGATTTCAACAACTTCGACCTCACCGCAGGTAAGGAGACCCTCTTCGTGATTCCCTTCAGCGACTCGCGTGGCCGCTGGAACTACACCTTCGCCATCCGCTCCTACATCAGTGGCAGCAGCCGCGCAGGTGCCGTAGGTCCCGCTCCCACCCTCTATTTCGACTACAACAAGAACGACCAGCGTCGCAACCTCTCGTGCGTCAACTTCAAGTATGAGAAAGACGGTGTCATTGAGCCCGCCAACATCGAGAACTGGTACTTCGGCAAATACCGCTTCCAGTGGATGGAGAAACTCCCCTACACCGGCGGTAACGACGACGGTATCAAACCCATCGTGATGCGCTATTCGGACATCCTCCTGATGGCAGCCGAGGTGGCCAACGAGTTGAATCTGCTCGATGAGGCCAAAGGCTACTTCAAAGAGGTGCGCCAGAGGGCTACCGGCGCCGAGGCCGAGACCTACGTTGCCGGCCTCAGCGAGAAGACGTTGATGTTTGATGCTATCGTCAAGGAGCGCAAACTCGAGTTCGTGGGCGAGTTCCTCCGCAAGGGCGACCTCATCCGTTGGAATATGCTCAAGGACAAACTCGACGAGTCGATCCAGAACTACCGCGACCTGAAGAGCGTTAGCGGCAACTACGCATTCCTCAACCCCGAGGGTGACGTGTGGTACCGCGAGGTGGGTGGCGAGTTGGAGTTCTACGGCTTCGACGGCGAGCGCGTGGCTCCCGATGGCGACGAGTGGATCAAGAAGGGTGGCTACATCACCAAGGATAGCGACGGTCAGACCGAGGAGCGCGCTTCGACCATCTACACTGCCAATCCCAACCAGCATATGTATTGGCCCATCTTCCAGTCGACCCTGACCAACTCGCAGGGTGCTCTCGTAAACGACTTCGGCTACTAACAGAGTGAGCAATAGCTACTCAGAAACCAAAAAAGTAAAAGAGTATGAAAAGATTTATCAAGAATATAGCACTGATTGCTTCGGCAGCCCTGGCAATGACCGGCTGCGTTGGTGAGCCGGAGGGTGTAATCGACAGCATCGATCTGAACCGCTGTCTCGCCCCCACCAACTTCGAAGCAGAGATCGTTGCAACCGTGGGTACGGACGTGAAACTCACTTGGGATGCAATGCAGGGTACGGAGTACTACACCGTGGAGGTCTATGAATCGACCTCTACCACCATCGACGAGGAGACCGGCGAAGAGGTTGCCGCAGCACCCGACTTCGACGCCTCGGAGCCCTTCAAAACCGAGACCCAGATTAAGGAGATCCCCTTTGTTGTCACCGGCCTCGAGGTGGACAAGAGCTACTTTGCCCGCGTGAAAGGCCACGCAACCAACAAGGAGGACTCCAAATGGACCGTTCTCGAGGAGGCATTTGCAACCTCGGCTGTCCGCACCAGCTTCAAAGTCACCGTGACCGAGCGTACCAAGAACAGCATCAGCGTTGCTTGGAGCGAGGGCGAGGATCCCAATGACCTCACCACCCTCCGCGCAACTCCCGTTTCGGACAGCTCGAAGAAGGGTGTGGATCTGGCACTCACCGCCGAGATGATTGCGGCTCGCACCGCCACCGTGGCCGGCTTGGAGCCCTGCACCGACTACAAACTTACCCTCATCTACGGTAAGGCTTGTAATCGTGGTAGCATCACCGCCTTCACCCGTCCCACCGACGAGGGCTTCAACACCGTAAACACCGTTGATGCTATCGTGAACGCCATCACCGGCACCATTGGTGATGTGAAGCTCAAACTGCAGTACAACGATGGCGTAGCCTACGACCTTCCCAGCACCGCAGCCATCACCTGCAACCTCTGGTTGGTGGGTGAGACTACCACCGATGGCAAGAAACCCATCGTGACCGGCTTGGACATCCAGCCCGGTGGCGCAGTGACCACCATCCACCTCGAGGACCTCGTTCTCGACGGCGCAGTCTATGCCGTTGAGGGTGCCGAGACCAAGGGCCACATCCTCACCGCCAAAGCGGCTATGGAGGCTTTTGAGCTCGTAAACTGCGAGGTGTATGGCTACACCAAGGGCCTCTACTACAACAACGTAGCAGGTGCCGACTGTGGCAGCATCCTGATTGACGGTTGCTATGTTCACGATGTGAATGCCGACGGTAGCGTTGGTGGCGACTTCATCGATGTGCGCAACGGTGTTCACCCCTCGATCGTGGTTAGGAACTCCACTTTCTATGCTTGCGCCCGCACCTTCCTGCGCGTGAGCGACAGCGCCGATTCGGGCACCATCGAGGTGAAGAACAACACCTTCAACTTTGTGACCACCACCAAGACCTCGTCGAACAACGCAGGTATCTTCGGTGTGCGTACCAAAACCACTCCCGAGTCGATCCTCTGCACCAAAAACGTATTCCTCAACGAGTATAGCGACGGCGAGAAAGAGGGTGCCGAGTTCGTACGTCTGGTGCGTAACTCCTCCGACACCAATGCCCCCGTATGCTCGGGCAACTACTTCTATAATGTAGGTGCAGGTTGGTTTGTTTCGGCTGCCACCACCATCACAGGCGCAGCATTCGACCAGGCAGCAGCCTTGGCTGATGGCGGCGTACTCCTGGAGGTTGACCCCTGCCAGAGCTCCGGCGCAGGCAAGCTCTACCTCAACGAGACCAACGACATCGCTGCCAAACAGGCCGGTGACCCCCGTTGGTGGAATGCCGCAATTCCCGAGCCTCCCGTGAGGGCTACCGAGCTTGTGGCCGTGAGCGAGCCCTACACTTGGGACTTCACCGACAAGAAAATCTACGATGGCGAGGTGCTGAGCGCCACCACCATCATCGGCAATGCACGCATCTACGCTTCAGCCGAGGCTCCCAGCGAGATTATCCTTGGCAACGGCGTCTACTTCGCAGCTGCCGGTATGATTGACGCAGCCGGCGAGCCCACCCAGGGTGCTGTGGGCATCCTCACCAATGGCTATGGTGCAGTAGTAGTTACTGCCGAAGGCGCAGGCGGCGTTGAGGGCGTACAGGTGCTCGCAGGTGGCGACCGCTACACCGTATTGGCCGACGGCGAGCCCCACAAAGTGCTCCTCGGCGACCTCTCGGGCGACAACAACATCTACGTCATAGCCGCAGGTGGCGTGACCCTCAAGCAGATTGAATGGACCCAGGACCTCACCGCCGACGCAACCACAACCGCACTCAAGGCTCCCGCCGTGTCGTTCGACAACCGCAAGGTTGACGAAGGCACCGCAATGGCCGTTACCGCTTCGTGGGCAGCCGTTGAGAATGCCGACCACTATGAGGTGACTTGGCGCGGTGCAACCACCGAGCAGACCGCTTGTGAGTATGTGATTGCAGCCGAGGAGGTTGCCACTCTGGGCGTGGGCGAGTATGAGCTGAGCGTTGTGGCCGTTCCCGTGGCTACCTCAAGCAAATATCTCCGCTCGGAGGCTGGCGTTGCTACCCTCCAGATCAACAAGGTTGTAGTAGGTGGCGAGGTTACCCTCACTTGGAACTTCTCCGACACCATCTGGGAGACCGAGGTATTCGATTGGCTCGCACCCCTGGGTAGCGACGGCTCGAAAGATATGGATGTTACCGTCGATGGCCTGAGGGTTGTTGCCGGAGGCAGCAACATCCGTGGCTACCTCAATGAGGAGGTTGGCAACTACCTCCAGCCCAATGGTGGTGGTTCTACCACCAAACGTTGCTTCTCCTTCACCGCACCCGCAAACGGAACTCTGCGAGTTAAGGTAAGCTGCACCGGTACCGAGGACCTCAACCGCGTTGTAAGAGTTCAGGTTGGCGAGGACGGCGCAGTTATGGAGCAGCCCGGTGGCCACGCAACCCCCACTTGGGTTGAGTATGACATCGAGGCCAACAACCAGACCGTCTACATCTATCCTTCGGGAGGTCTGCGCTTCTACGCAATTGAGTACACCTACGTTTCGGCTCCCCAGGAGCAGACTATCGAGTGGGGCCACGCAGCCTTCGACGACATCTGGGTGAATGGTTGCGCGAGCGACACCGGCAATATCGACGCAACTTTCGTTACTACCAAGATGACCGCAGGTGGCAAACTCTCGGTTGATGCCGACGGTTTCACCTACGACGGTTTGCAGTTCCTCCTTGGTGGCGGTAAGTTCAAATTTGGCCAGAACAACAACTCGGCAGGTGAGCTCACCACCCGCGTACAGTTTGGTGGCACAGGTAACACCGGCAAGGCTGTTCTCATCTTCGAGGCTCCCGCTGCAGGCACTCTCAAGCTGGACGTTATCGCTTCGGGTGACACCACCGAGAAACCTCGCCCCATCTGCGTTGCTGTCGACGGCACCGAGATTGCATCTCTCCCCACCCCCGACAAGACCGCAACTCCCCAGATATTGGAGGTGGATTGCACCACCGCCGTTGCAGGCTCGAAGATCTACATCTACAGCGGCAATAGTGGCATCAACCTCTTCTCCATCAGCTACACCTACACCAAATAGTAGGCTCAGCTACATTAGAGATTAATATCTCTCCCCCCCCTTAGGACTGCTATTCATAGAGCAGTCCTAAGGGGGGGGAGAGATATCGTTATGTACTACTCATACAACGAAAGCACGATGAAACGACTGTTGATCATTCTCCTCCTCTCGGTGTGTGCCACTCCACTTTTGGCACAACGTCGCTACGCCGCATTCTCCTCCAGGGAGTACAAAAGCGACACCATCCGTATGGATGGCTACACCTACATCAAAGACACCATCAACAACTTCAAATTGGAAATCTACAACGCCGCAAACCAACTCGGCCTACCCGACCTCGTGGATAGCAACGGAGAACCAATTATGGAACTCAGCGAATACATAACCCTCCCGAGAGAGCAAAGGGTGAAGATTATGACCATCCTCGACGAGACCTTCACCGACGAAATGGTCGCCTCGAAGGGTAAATCGCTTCTGCTGGTGAACATTGCCTTCTCCACCCAAGACGGCAGCGTGACCGATGTATTCTTCACCACCTCCTTGATGGAGGATTGGCCCTACAGCAAAATCCCCGTGGAGGTCTACAGAGCGATAGAATTGCGCCTAAAAAGCGAAATCAAGGCAGAGATCAGCGAAAAAGGCAGGCTCTTGCCCTACTGCGACATCACCGTTCCCTATTCGCGAAAACCCTCCAAAGCACCCAATGCAGAGCAGATGACCGTGCCCAAGAGTGGGGAAAAGGGATCTGCCGAGTTGCCATAAGGACAATTCGATGAGCACAGACAAACTATGGAGCCGTGGGCTACCCCATAATCGGGGATGGTCCACGGTTTTTATTCCATATTCTGTGAGAAATCAAATAATTTTACTATCTTTAGGGTGCGAAATTCTATGCACACGGAAACACGAAAACAAACAACATAAACAATACCTACAGCTATGAAACAGTTTAACGACGAGAACTTCCTGTTGCAGACCGAAACGGCACAAAGGCTCTACCACGAGCACGCAGCCAAAATGCCCATCATCGACTACCACTGCCACCTCATCCCCGAGTATGTGGCCTCCGACCACAAGTTCGAAAACCTCTCGAAAATTTGGCTCGAGGGCGACCACTACAAGTGGCGTGCAATGCGCTCCAACGGTGTCGATGAGCGCTTCTGCACCGGCAAAGATACCACCGACTGGGAGAAGTTCGAGAAGTGGGCCGAGACCGTACCCTACACTATGCGTAACCCCCTCTACCATTGGACCCACCTGGAGCTCAAAACCGCCTTCGGCGTCGACAAACTGCTCAACCCCTCCACCGCACGCGAAATCTACGACCACTGCACCGCAATGCTCCAGACCCCCGAGCGCACAGCACGAGGACTGATGTTGCACTACAACGTGGAGACCGTCTGCACCACCGACGACCCCATCGACTCACTCGAGCACCACATCAAAACCGCAGCCGACAACTTCGGCGTGAAGATGCTCCCCACCTGGAGGCCCGACAAGGCTATGGCTGTGGAGGTGCCTGCCGACTTCAAGGCCTACATCGACCGCCTCGGCGAGGTTAGTGGCGTGGAAATCAAGTCGTTCGACGATGTATTGCAGGCCCTTCAGGTGCGCCACGACTTCTTCGAGAGCGTGGGTTGCCGCCTCTCGGACCACGGCATCGAGGAGTTCTACGCCGAGGACTACACCCACGCCGAAATCGAAAAGCTCTTCCAGAAAGTCTATGGCGGCGAGGTGCTCACCCCCGAGGAGATCCGCAAGTACAAGACCGCAATGATGGTGGAGTTTGCAGTGATGGACCACGCCAGCGGCTGGACACAGCAGTTCCACTACGGCGCCATCCGCAACAACAACAGCCGTATGTTTGCACAGCTCGGCCCCGACACAGGTTTCGACTCCATAGGCGACTTCACCGTGGCCAAAAATATGTCCAAATTCTTCGATATGCTCGACAAGGAGGACAAACTCACCAAGACCATCATCTACAACCTCAACCCCCGCGACAACGAGATGATTGCCACAATGCTCGGCAACTTCCAGGATGGTCGCTACGGCGCAGGCAAGATTCAGTTTGGTAGCGGTTGGTGGTTCCTCGATCAGAAAGATGGTATGGAGAAGCAGATGAATGCACTCTCGCTGCTGGGTCTGCTGAGCCGCTTTGTGGGTATGCTCACCGACAGCCGCAGCTTCCTCTCCTACCCCCGTCACGAGTATTTCCGCCGCACCCTCTGCAACCTCCTCGGCAACGACGTGGAGCAGGGTCTGCTGCCCGCAAGTGAGCTCGACTTCATCGGCAAAATGGTGGAGGACATCAGCTACAACAACGCAAAAAATTTCTTCAAATTCTAACCCCATAAAACCCTACGACTATGGCAATCAAAGCATTAAATAAACAGAATGTGGACAAGCCCACTCTGCCCATCAAGATTCTTCAGTTTGGCGAAGGCAACTTCCTGCGCGCCTTTGTGGATTGGCAGATCGACAAGGCCAACGAGGCAGGCGTTATGAACCACGGCGTGGCCATCGTGCAGCCCATCGACAAGGGTATGGCCGAGATGTTGGAGGGTCAGGACTGCCTCTACCACGTCTATCTCGAGGGCGTGAAGGACAAACAGCCAGTCAAGGACATCCGCCTGGTCAAGAGCGTGCAGTGCGCCATCAACCCCTACGCCGACTACGAGGCCTATGAGCGCATCTTCCTCTCGCCCGAGCTGGAGGCCACCGTGTCGAACACCACCGAGGCGGGTATCCGCTACGAGGAGGGCGACGACCTCTGGGCACTGCCCCCAAAGAGCTACCCCGCAAAGATGACCGCCCTGCTCTACAAACGTTTCAAACACTTCGAGGGCGACCCCACCAAGGGCCTCTGCATCATCTGCTGCGAGCTCATTGAGAACAACGGCTCCACCCTGAGGGAGTATGTACTCCGCCACGCCGAGTACAATAAGCTGGGTGAGGAGTTCATCGCTTGGGTGGAGAACCACTGCCACTTCTGCGACACCCTCGTGGACCGCATCGTTCCCGGCTTCCCCCGCGAGAACATCGCCGAGATCAAGGAGGAGATAGGCTTCGACGACAACCTCGTTGTGAAGGCCGAGTTCTACCACCTCTGGGCCATCGGCGGCCCTGGCTATCAGGAGGTTCAGCGCAGGTTGCCTCTCGACAAGGCGGGTTTGCACGTGATATTTATGCCCACCATCAAGCAGTTCCGCGATAAGAAGGTGCGTATCCTCAACGGCTCCCACACAGGTATGGTGCCCATCGGCTTGCAGCTCGGCTGCGAGACCGTGATGGACGCCTTCAACACCCCCGACCTCGAGAAGTTTATCAACACGATGGTGGACGAGGAGGTGATCCCAATGATTGAGGAGGACCAGGCAGAGCTGAAGGAGTTTGCTGCAGGCATTCTGGAGCGTTTCTACAACCCCTACATCCGCCATATGCTCAAGACCATCTCGCTCAACTCGCTCTCCAAATGGGAGACCCGCAACTTCCCCACCGTGCTGGACAATTGGAAGAAGGCAGGCAAGGTGGCCGAGAAGGAGATGTTCACCTTTGCAGCCCTGCTCACCCTCTACAGCGGCACCGTGGAGTTCACCCCCGACGACACCCCCGAGCACGTGGAGTTCATCCGCAGCGTGTGGAACAAGGAGGATATCGACGCCACCGTCAAGGCCATCGTTGAGAATCGCAACATCTGGACCGTGGATTTCACCGAGGTGGCTCCCTTTGTGGAGAAGGCTGCCGGCTATGTGAAGCTCATCCAGCAGGAGGGTATGGCTGCGGCACTTGCTAAAATGATCTAATGCCTATGAAACGCTACCTCAAAATCAATCAGGACGACGATGTGGCCATCGCTCTCGACGACCTTGCCAAGGGTGAAGTCATCGAGGTGGATGGCAGCAGCGTCACCCTCGTGGAGGATATAGCCAAAGGCCACAAAGTGGCCCTGCGGCCCATTGCCGAGGGGGAAAATGTCATCAAGTATGGCTACCCCATCGGCCACGCCACCGCCCCCATTGCCGAGGGCGCGTGGATCCACTCCCACAACATCAAGACCAACCTCTCGGACGAGATCGAGTATGCCTACACCCCCAAGATTGCCCCCAAGCACTACCCCAAAGATGAGAGGATGGTGATGGGCTATGAGCGCGCCAATGGCGATATGGGCATCCGCAACGAGCTGTGGATCATCCCCACGGTGGGCTGCGTCAACGGTCAGGCCGAGGCCATAGCCAAGCGCATACGCCAGGAGGAGGATTGCTCCCACCTCGACGACGTGAGGGTCTACACCCACCCCTATGGCTGTTCTCAACTCGGTGATGACCACCGCAATACACGTCGCGCACTTGCCGCAATGGTCCACCACCCCAATGCCGGAGCCATCCTCGTGTTGGGTTTGGGCTGCGAGAACAACCAGGTGAGCGAATTCCAGAAGGAGATAGGCACTTGGGACCCCGAGAGGGTGAGGTTCATCGTGGCTCAAGAGGTCGACGACGAGATTGAGGAGGGAGTGAAGGTGTGCCGCGAGCTGGTGGAGATCACCCGCAGTGACAAGCGCACCCCCCAGCCACTCTCGAAGCTCAAAATAGGACTCAAGTGTGGTGGTAGCGACGGTTTTTCGGGCATCACCGCCAACCCCCTGGTGGGCCTCTTCTCCGATTGGCTCATCGCACAGGGTGGCACCACCATCCTCACCGAGGTGCCCGAGATGTTTGGCGCCGAAACCATCCTGATGGATAGGGCCGAGAGCTGCGACGTCTTCGACCGCACCGTGTCGCTCATCAACGACTTCAAGGGCTATTTCAAGAGCTACAACCAACCCATCTACGAGAACCCCTCGCCCGGAAACAAGAAGGGTGGCATCACCACCCTCGAGGAGAAGTCGCTCGGCTGCGTGCAGAAGGGCGGCGCAGGCACCGTGGTGGACGTGCTCGGCTACACCGACCCCGTGGTTAAGCGCGGTCTGAACCTGCTCCAAGCCCCCGGCAACGACCTTGTGGCCTCCTCGGCATTGGCACTCAGCGGCTGCCAGATGGTGTTGTTCACAACGGGTAGGGGCACCCCCTTCGGAAGTTTCGTGCCCACGATGAAGATCTCCACCAACACGCGACTCTATGAGTTCAAAAAGGGATGGATAGACTTCAACGCCGGCACCCTCGTGGAGGACGAGGAGCCCGAAGCACTCCTTGCAAGATTTGTGGATAAGATCCTCGCCACAGCCAATGGCGAACTGCTCAAACACGAGACCACAGGCTTCAAGGAGGTGGCAATTTTCAAAACCGGAGTAACCTTATAGAATTGAAAACCAAAACACTCATACTCACAACATTCGCTCTCGTCTGCGTCGGACATCTCTCGGCGCAGACGAGGAGCCTTGCGTGGGTGGCGGACCAAGGCAACAGCGCCTACCGCAACCCCATTCTCCACGCCGACTACTCCGACCCCGACGTAATCCGCGTGGGCGACGACTATTGGATGACCTCCTCGTCGTTCGACTGCATCCCCGCACTCCAAATCCTCCACTCCACCGACCTGGTGAATTGGGAATTGGCGGGCGCAGTCCACTCCTATCGCCCCGAAGGCATTCAGGCCCAGCACGGTAACGGCGTGTGGGCACCCTCCATTCGCCACCACAATGGTGAGTTCTACATCTATTGGGGCGACCCCGATGTGGGCATATTTATGGTCCACACCAGCGACCCCCGAGGCGAGTGGAGCAAGCCCCATCTGGTGGAGTCGGGAGTGGGAATGATTGACCCCTGCCCACTGTGGGACGACAACGGCAAGGCCTACTTGGTACACGCTTGGGCAGGCAGTCGCGCCGGCTTCAAGAGCATACTCTCGGCCAGCGAGATGACTCCCGACGGAAAGAGCCTCATCGGCCCCGAAGTGCTACTCTTCGATGGCCACAATGGCAACCCCACCGTCGAGGGCCCCAAGTTCTACAAGCACAACGGATGGTACTACATCTTTGCACCCGCAGGCGGCGTCAAAGAGGGGTGGCAACTTGTGCTGCGCTCCCGCGACCCGCTCGGCAACTATGAGTGGCGCAAGGTGTTGCACCAAGGAAATACGGATATCCACGGCCCCCATCAGGGCGGTTGGGTCACCGATGTGGCAGGCAACAGTTGGTTTGTCCACTTCGAGGACCGCTACGCCTACGGGCGCGTGGTGCACCTGCAGCCAATGGAGTGGAGCGCCGACGGATGGTGTAGGATAGGAGTAGACCCCGACGGAGACGGCATAGGCGAGCCCGTTGCTGCCTACCTGAAGCCCGCGACCAACCTCCCACAACGCATCACCACCCCCGCCGAGAGCGACGAGTTCACCTCCCCCACCCTCGGACTCCAGTGGCAGTGGTTCGGCCTCCCCGAGAGGGATTGGGCAATGCACTCCCCCGAAGGCTACCTCAGGCTCTACACCCAGCCCTACACGTCGCTCTGGGAGTCGCGCAACATCCTCACCCAGAAGCTCACAGCCCCAGTGGAGACCTTCACCGCCAAGGTGTCGTTCCGAGGCGGCACGGTGGGTGACCGCGGAGGCATTGCCATCGTGGGGCGCGACTTTGCAACCCTCGCCTTTGAGATGACCGAGGAGGGCGTGGTGCTCTGCCAAACGGATTGCAAGGGTGCCGACAAGGGGGCAAGTGAGGTTGTCAGGAGCAGCATCCCTGTGGTCGACACAAACGACATTCTCCTCCGCGTGGCCATCACCGAGGGGGCAATGTGTCAGTTCTATTGGGCCAGACCGGGCGACACGTTCACCCCCATAGGCGTCCCCTTCAAAGCCAAAGAGGGCAAGTGGATTGGCGCCAAATTTGGCCTCTTTGCGGTGAGCTCCAAAGTTACCAACGACGGCGGATGGCTCGATGTGGATTGGGTGAGAGTGACATTGTAGAGGCCATTCTTCGATAAAAACAACTCATTCGGCGGCGGGAAGTAAAATTTCGTCGCCGTATTTGTTTGAGTGTAGGGAAAAAAGATTACCTTTGCGAAGATAATCCAAACAGAAACCCAAACCTTTGCAACACTCCATACAACTATGAAGCAAGACAAAGTATTCGATACCAGCGTCCAGCTGCTCAAGTACAACGTCCTCAAAGAGGTCGTAAAAAGTGCCTACGACGGTACGCTCGACAGAGCCTACATCGACATCCCCAAGAAGATCTCCCCCGGCCCCAAAGCCGAACTCCGCTGCTGCATCTACAAAGAGCGCGCAATCCTTCAGGAGAGGGTGAGGATGGCTTGCGGTGGCGACAAAGAGAACCCCAACGTTGTGGAGGTGATCGACATCGCCTGCGATGAGTGCCCCGCAAAAGGCATTCTCGTCACCCCCGCCTGCCGCGGCTGCATCAGCCACGCTTGTAAGGATGTCTGCCCCAAAGATGCCATCAGCATCGTGGGCAAGCGCTCGGTAATCGACCACGACAAGTGTATCGAGTGTGGCAAGTGTACACAGGCTTGCCCCTATGGTGCGATCATCAAACTCTCGCGCCCCTGTATGCAGTCGTGCAAGGTGAAGGCTATCAGCATCGACGCCGATCAGAAGGCCAAAATCGACAATAGCAAGTGTATTATGTGTGGCCAGTGCGTCATCGCCTGCCCCTTCGGCGCTATGACCGACAAGTCGCTGCTGCTGGACATCATCAAGATGTTGCAGAATGCCGAGAAGGAGAACTACAAAGTCTACGCAGTCTTGGCCCCCGCAATCATCAGCCAGTGTCGCTATGGCCGCATCGAGCAGGTGGTTACGGCCATCAAGAAGCTCGGCTTCCACGACGTTGTGGAGGTGGCTATGGGTGCCGACGTAACCCTCTACAAGGAGGCACGCGAGTGGAACGAGAAGAAGCTCCTGACCACCTCGTGCTGCCCCTCGTTTGTGCGATTCATCGAAATCAACTACCCCACCCTCACCCAGCACATCTCCCACACCCCCTCGCCTATGATTGAGATTGCTCGCCTGATCAAGAAGAGCGAGCCCAATGCGAAGGTGGTATTTGTGGGCCCCTGCGCCGCCAAGAAGATGGAGTACACGCTGGAGAAGACCAATGGTGCCATCGACTCGGTGATGTCGTTTGAGGAGTTGCAGGCCTTCTTGGATGCAAGGGATATTGAGACCACCGAGCAGGAGGACACCCCTCTGAACAACGCATCTTTCTATGGCCGCATCTTTGCCAAGGCGGGTGGTATTGTTCAGGGTCTGTTGGACCTCGCACTCGAGAGCGGCTATGAGGGTCTGAAGCCCGTATATATGAGCGGTATTGACGAGTGCCGTGTGAATCTTGCGAAGCTCAAGATGGGCAAGAGCGAGTTCAACTTCTTTGAGGGTATGATTTGCGAAGGCGGCTGCTTGAACGGTCCCTTGTGTATCAACCACGGCCCCAAGAACATTGCCGACGTGGACAAGTATGGCAACGAGGCCACAGAGAAGAAGATCACCAAGTCGGTGGAGTACTGGAAGAGTGTCACCGGCGAGGAGTAGATAGAATCCGAAATAAAATAGATAGAAAAAGCCCCCGTAGGAATCCTACGGGGGCTTTTGTTTATGTGTAATCAATTGTAGCCGAGGTAGCCGAGTTGTTATCAACCGCTGGCCTATCGTTTCACCTCCGTGCGATTGTGGAGCGCGTGGGCAATGGTGAGCTCGTTGGCATATTCGATCTCGTCGCCCACGCCAATACCTCGAGCTATTTTGGTGATCTTCAGCCCCTCGAATTGCGCCAACTTACGCATAATGTAGAAGAGAGTGGTCTCGCCCTCCACGGTGGCTCCAATGGCGAGGATCACCTCCTTTATCTCCCCGCGAACAATGTTCTCCACCAGCAGGTCTATCTTCAGGTCGCTGGGACCAATACCCTGCATCGGGGAGATGATGCCACCCAAGACGTGGTAGAGTCCGTTGTACTGTCGGGTGTTCTCGATGGACATCACATCGCCCACCTGCTCCACCACACACACCGTGGTCCTATCCCTCGCCGGATCGGCACAAATGGGACACAACTCATTGTCCGTAAGGTTGTTGCAACGCGCACAGAAGCGCACATCGCGGCGGAAGCGCACGAGTGCCTCCGCAAGACTCGCCACCACCTGTTCATCCTCGTGGAGGAGGTGGAGCGCCAATCGCAGTGCCGTGCGTCGGCCTACGGAGGGGAGTTTGGAGAGCTCTCCCACAGCGTCGTTCAGCAGTTTGGACATAGCCTTGTCGTTTGTGAGTAGGGGTGTAAATTGTAGGTTTGCGGATTAGATTTTCTCAATGGAGGCGGTGCGAATCCATCCCTCGTTGCCGTCGGCAATGCGGATTTCGCTCCACTCACCAAACTCACCCAGCACCTCGATGGTGGTACCTTCGTGGAGTATGAACAGGTCCTTGCCGGTGCGCTCGGGAGAGGCCTTGACCACGGCTGCCGAGGAGAGGACCACAGCCTCATCCTCGCTGAGCAACTTGGTGCGCGCCGAGATGCCGAAGCACACCGCTCCCACCAACAGCACCGCACTCACCACAGCCACCACAAAGCCCGTCTTGCGAATCGAGCGACGCAGAGCAAGCGCATAGAACACTGCCGAAATGAGCACAATGCCCAACAATATCAACGAGAGGATGCCCCAGCCGTCGGCACTCAAAATGTGGCCCACACGACCAATCCACCTGCCCAGCGCAAGGGTGGGCACCTCCTCAATCTTATCCTTGATGAAACTCTCGGCATAGGCGAGGTTGTAGGCAACGTCGTCATTGGAGGGGTCGAGCCTCTGTGCACGGTGGTAGTTGAGAATAGCCTTGCCGCTCTTGCCAGCCTTGAAGTAGGCACCCGCGAGGTTGTAGTAGAGCGGAGCGCTCTCCCAACCTGCATTGACGATGGAGTCGTAGGAGGCCACGGCTCCATTGTAGTCGCCCGCCGAGTAGAGCCTGTTGCCACGCTCCCAAAGCTCCTGCATATCCAAGGGCTCCGCAGCCGAGTTGGTCACCTCGGTCTCGGCATTGGTCTCTGCATTGGTCTGGGCAATAATTTCCGCCTCGTTGCCATCGGCCCTCTGCGTAGCAAAGAGCTGACCACCCCACGCAGTGAGGGTGAGGAGCAATGTGGCCAAAGTTACGGTATGTTTCATAGTCTTCTTATCTTCTCTTAGTTC
Source organism: Tidjanibacter sp. (assembly GCA_017390585.1). GTDB lineage: Bacteria > Bacteroidota > Bacteroidia > Bacteroidales > Rikenellaceae > Tidjanibacter. The sequence continues at coordinate 34,591 of JAFPBB010000002.1, forward strand.
CATTCTTGCCTACTTATTGATGATGGTCTCCATACGCGAGATGAGCTCCACGCCGGCGAGGTAGGCCTCCTGCAGGTGACCACCACCGTCGGGCGCATACTGTGCATACTCACACTCCGAGATGAGTCCCACATAACTCTCCACATCCTCCGCCGAAACGCCCTTGCGGGAGAGTTTCTCGCGGATATTCTCCTTGGTAAGGTAGGCAACGGGGATGTTGAGTTTGTCGCTCAGGTAGCCCCAAAGTCCCTTGAGCATCTCCTCATAGAAGCCCCTCTGGTTGGACTCCTTCATATAGCGTTCGGCGGCACGGAAGCGGGCCAGAGCAACCTTATTGGCCCTTTTACCCTTGAGCGTAGCCTGGTTACGCATCTCCTTGAGCCTGCTCGAGAGCCACACCACAACAAGCCCTGCGAGGAGCAGCATCAGCACCACAATGAGCAAATAGGTGCCACTCAACATAAAGACCCTATCGCGCTCCTTGAGTCGTGCGTCGCCGAGCTCGATGAAGCGGATGTCCCTGCCGAGGAACTTGATGGCCTCCTTGTCGATGCCGCTCACAAGTGCCGGATTGGGACCTGCACTCGAGGCCGAAGCCGAGCTATCGGGGGTGACATAGATGGCATATTCGGGCGCGGTGAGAGTGACATACTTGGCCAAGCGGGGGCTAAAGTAGCTGAACTCGAGGGCAGGAATGAAGTAGTCGCCCTCGGCACGAGCAATCATCGGATACTCAAATTGGCGGTAGCCGCTCACACCCCTTGCAGTGGTCTGGATGCTCTCGGTGCTCCTGACGCTATACTGCTCAAACGAGGAGGGGAGCGAAATCTGGGGCGCCTGAATCATCGAGAGGTTACCCTCACCCGAGATCTTCACCACATAGGAGACAGCACTATTGGCCTCAATCTCGTCGGCAGGAGGAGTCACATCAAACTCAAACTCGCCCACAGCTCCACTGAAGCTCGCAGGAGCACCCTCGGGCAGAGGTTTGACATCCACCACCACCTCGCGGGAGCGCACCACGCGGCGCACCTCCTGAATCTGGGGCACATCGAAGAAGTCGGCAAAGGGATCGTGTGCCCTGCGGGGATTCTTCACCTGCAAACGGGCCACGATGTTCATCTCCATAGGCTCTATGGTCACCTTGCCACTCTGCTGCGGGAAGAGCAGATACTCGGCGATGGGGCACGCCTCATACATCCTGCCATCATACTCCTCTCGGATCCAACGATTCTGGTCGACATTGAGCCTCTGGGTCCAAAAGCCCGCGAAGGAGGGCATCTTCTGTCCCTCGGCATTCATCGCCACGCGAGTGTAGAGTTTGTAGGTAACAAGCAGAGGCTCACCCTTGTAGAGAGTTGTCCTGTCGAGGTGTGCCACAATCAGCACATCGTCCTCGGCGAGCGACACTCCGCTCTCCTGCCTACCCCCACTCTGGGCACTTCCCTGCTGACCCTGGCCACCCTGCTGTTGCGACTCTCGCTCCTTGATGGCCTTGATGGTGACAGCTCTGGTGGTGTAGACCTTGCCGTCGACCTTCACACTCGCAGGAGCAATCGTATACTCGCCCTCCTTGGGGCAGGCAAGCACATAGCTCATCGTGTGGTTGACCTCCTGGCTCATCTTGCCATTGATGAACTGCACACTCGTGCTGGTCGAGGTGGAGGGGCCTGCCATATAGTCGAACCCCTCAAACGACGGTGCCTCGAAATCCTTATACTTGGCATTGATGGAGAACTCCACACCGAAAGGCTGACCAACAGCCACAGCCCTCGGCACACTCACTTCGAAAGAGACCTCCTGACCCCACACCGAACATAGGAAGGCCAGAAGAGCCGCTATCGACACAAGAATTTTTCTCATTCTTCGGACAATTAGTTACATAATACCACAACGGGGCTGCCCCCGAAGCAGGGACAGCCACGTCTGTAGAACGGATTAGCTCCGTAGTTTAGTGCTTAAATTCGGCAAAAAAGTCGTTGCCCTTATCATCAACGATGATAAATGCGGGGAAGTTCTCAACGTAGATCTTCCTGACGGCCTCCATACCGAGCTCGGGGAAGTCAACAACCTCCACACTCTTGATGCTCTGCTTTGCGAGGATAGCTGCAGGACCGCCGATGGAGCCGAGGTAGAAACCGCCGTGCTTCTGGCAAGCGTCGGTCACCTCCTGCGAACGGTTGCCCTTGGCCACCATCACCATCGAACCGCCCACGCTCTGGAAGAGGTCTACATAGGAGTCCATACGACCTGCAGTGGTGGGGCCGAAGCTACCCGAAGCCATACCTGCGGGGGTCTTGGCAGGACCTGCGTAGTAGACGGGGTGGTTCTTGAAGTAGTCGGGCATAGGCTTACCCTCGTCGAGCATCTGTTTGATGCGTGCGTGGGCGATATCGCGGGCCACGATGAGTGTACCCTTGAGGTTCAGACGGGTCTTAACGGGGTATTTCGAGAGGGTCTCGCGCACTTTGTCCATACCCTCATCGAGGTCGATCTCCACTGCGGGAGCCATCGAGGGTGCAGTTGCGGGCATAAAGCGTGCGGGATTCTTCTCGAGTTTCTCGATCCAGAGGCCCTGCTCGTTGATTTTGGCCTTGATGTTACGGTCGGCCGAGCAGCTCACGCCGATGCCCACGGGGCACGAAGCGGCGTGGCGGGGCATACGGATAACCCTCACGTCGTGCACGAAATATTTGCCACCAAACTGTGCGCCGATGCCACTCTCGCGGCAGATCTTGAGCACCTTCTCCTCCCACTCGAGGTCGCGGAAAGCACGACCACCGTCGTTGCCGCTGGTGGGGAGGTTGTCGAAGTAGCCAGCCGAAGCCTTCTTCACGGCGGTGAGGTTGGCCTCTGCGGAGGTGCCACCCACTACGAATGCCAAGTGGTAGGGAGGACAAGCCGAGGTGCCGAGGTCTTTGATGTGCTCGGTGATGAAGGCGGTGAGCGACTTCTCGTTCAGGAGTGCTTTGGTCTGCTGATAGAGGAAGGTCTTGTTGGCCGAGCCGCCACCCTTGGTGATGAAGAGGAATTTGTACTCATTGCCGGGCTCGGCGTAGATGTCGATCTGTGCGGGAAGGTTGTTGCCGCTATTGTGCTCGTCGGTCATAGTGATGGGCACCACCTGCGAGTAGCGGAGGTTACGCTCGGCGTAGGTCTCATAGACGCCCCTGGAGATGTACTCTGCATCGTCGGCGCCGGTCCATACGTTCTCGCCCTTCTTACCGATGGCGATAGCCGTACCGGTGTCCTGGCAGGTGGGAAGCGCGCCCTCGGCTGCTACAACCTGGTTGGCCAACATAGTGTGTGCCACAAACTTATCGTTGTCGGTAGCCTCGGGGTCGGCGAGGATGTTGGCGAGTTTCTGGAGGTGGGAAGCACGCAGGTAGAAGGAGACGTCTTGGTAGGCTCTTTTTGCGAGCAGTGCGAGTCCCTCGGGGTCCACTTTGAGGATCTTGCGGCCATCGCACTCGATGGTTTTGACATAGTCGCTCGAGACGAGTTCATACTCGGTGTTGTCCACACCGTGCTCAAACATAGGCTGATACTTAAATTCGCTCATAGTAAATTGTATGTTTATTTGTTGTGTTGTTATTGTTGGTCATTGTCTAAACATACAAAGGTAGCTATTTTTTCGAGAATCTCACCACCGCCTGCGGCCTGAAAATGAAAAAAGGGAAATAAAGGGCCAAAATATTGAATTTTTCATATGGTATGGAACCCAAAGACACATAGTCCCTTTTTACCGAGACCTCAACGAAGGTGACTCCCCACTGCTTGGCGGTATGGTCACTTTGGAGTGTATAGAGTAGCTGTTCGACAGAGTATCGGATATGCAAATTCGGCCCCGCAACGGTGTAGTTCAACGCCTTGCGGGGCTGATGTTTTCCCATTGTTCACAAAAAAATAACACAGAAAACTATCCGTTTTCCGAAAAAAGAGTATATATTTGTAAAAATTTTTAATAATTACTCTCCTCACCGTAGCCAAAGCGAGGAGAGAAGGTTAGGACAACAGGTTTACAAACACATAAAAAAATTTTAGTTAAAATGGTATCATACAAAGACTTGGGCCTTGTGAACACCCGCGAGATGTTCGCCAAGGCAATCGAGGGCGGCTATGCAATCCCCGCCTACAACTTCAACAATATGGAGCAGCTCCAGGCTATCATCGCAGCTTGCGTGGAGACCTCCTCGCCCGTAATCCTCCAGGTGTCGGCCGGCGCACGCAAGTATGCCAACCAGACCCTCCTCCGCTATATGGCGCAGGGCGCAGTTGAGTATGCCAAAGAGCTCGGCAAAAACATTCCCATCGCTCTCCACCTCGACCACGGTAGCAGCTTCGAGATCTGCAAATCCTGCATCGATATGGGCTTCTCCAGCGTTATGATCGACGGCAGCCACCTCCCCTACGAGGAGAACGTTGCTCTGACCAAGCAGGTGGTGGACTATGCACACCAGTTCGACGTGACCGTAGAGGGTGAGCTCGGCGTGTTGGCAGGCATCGAGGATGAGGTTGTGGCAGAGCACCACACCTACACCGACCCCAACGACGTGGTAGACTTCGTGCAGAAAACCGGCGTTGACTCGCTCGCAATCTCCATCGGTACCTCCCACGGTGCAAACAAGTTCAAACCCGAGCAGTGTACCCGCAACGAGCAGGGCATTCTCCTTCCTCCCCCCTTGCGTTTCGACATCCTCAAAGAGGTTGAGACCCGCATCCCCGGCTTCCCCATCGTTCTCCACGGCTCGAGCAGCGTGCCCCAGGACAAGGTAGCCATCATCAACACCTATGGTGGTGCACTCAAGGATGCAGTGGGCATTCCCGAGGAGCAGCTCCGCGAGGCTGCCAAGAGCGCCGTTTGCAAAATCAACATCGACTCCGATGGTCGCTTGGCTATGACCGCAGCTGTGCGTGAGGTATTCGCAAAGAACCCCGCAGAGTTCGACCCCCGCAAGTATCTCGGTCCCGCTCGCGATGCTCTCAAGGAGCTCTACAAAAACAAGAACATCAACGTTCTCGGTAGCGCAGGCAAGGCAGAGTAGTCACTCCGCAACACAAATAACGAAGCAGCCGACCTCGAGTGAGGTCGGCTGCTATTTTTTTGTCTATCACCACCTTCAGAGAGTAGTCGGGCCCCTTGTTGCACCATTCTGCAATCTCGCCCACCATCCTCCGGTGGTTCGTAGCCCTCGTTATCAGGGCTTGAGGATTTCGTCGATGGCCCTATCTTCTGCGTCGGGCTCGGCATAGATTGGTTTCACCACCACAGGTTCCTCGTCGTAGTTGCGGGGAGTGAGTTCCACCCAATAGTAGTCTCTCTCGGGGGTGGTCACCGCACCCGTAGCCACATCGATAATCCAGCCAAAGAGGTTGGTGAGGTTGAGCAACGAGATGGTGTTGAAATCCTTGTCGACAACAATGGTCTCGGTCTTGTATCCCTCGGCGGAGATGGTCACCACCGATTGGTCGTAGCCACGGCGGATGTTCACCTTGCAGGGGAAGGTCACCTTCTTGTAGCGTCGGCCATCGACGGAGAGGGTTGCATAGTCGGAGTAGTCGCTATCGAATTGCACCTTTCGATGGGTGCCCGTAAAGATTGTGGCACAGGAGGTGCAGCCGAGCGCAAGCAGCGCAATGATCAGCAATTTTTTCATCTTTCAGTTTGGAATTTGGGTTATAATTGGTTCAACTATCTGCAAAGGTAGCCATTATTTGGTAAAAAACCACACATTCTGCCGCTAATTTTCGCCCACAACCTCTATTCCATAGCTTGTATGCTCGGGCCCGACGTGGCGCACGCGGCGCAGAGTGTCGGCCCCCAAAGCCACGGCAACCTCGCCATCGGCCATCCTTGTGAGTCGCACGCGGGCGGCAAGTCCGCAGTCGGTGTGGGGCGAATTTTGGTTGGAGATGAAGTTGCCGAGGGAGTAGTAGACTCCGCCCACCGACTCGCCCGCCTCGTTGTGCCACACCTCGGAGGGTTGAACAACGTGGGGATGGGAACCGACGACCACATCCACACCCCTACTCCGCAGCCACTCCGCCACTCGGCGCTGACGGGCCGACTCACGACGCGCATACTCCTCGCCCCAATGGACCAGAGCCACAAGGCAATCGACCCTCTCGGTGAGTGCATCGAGTCGGCGCGCCATAGCCACAGTGTCGGTCTGCGACAGCTCCATTCCGCGTGGCAGAGGACCATTTATACCATAGGTGGCGGCAAAGAATCCCACCCGAAAGCCCTCAATGTCGACCACTCGCACTCCACACTCTCCCACCATCACAGAGGGCACCGCCACGCCGAGGTGGTCGATGGAGTGGTTGTCGAGTGCGGCCATAGTGGCGAGCGCACCCTCCACCCCACAGTCGGCAATGTGGTTGTTGGCAAGGGTCACCAAGTCGAAGCCCACGCGCCGCATATCCGCCGCCAACTCCTCGGGAGTGGCAAAAGCTGGATAGCCACAGTAGGGAGGGCGCGGTGTGAGGGTGGTCTCGAGGTTGCCCACAACGAAGTCGGCACTCCCAAAGAGTTGTGCCACACCCTCCAAGTGGGGGTAGAAATCGAACTGCTCCTCCCCTCTGCGAGCCGACTCCACCTGTGGCAGATGGGCCATAATGTCGCCCACAAAGAGCAGTGTAATCTCCTGGGGCTTGGGAGGCTCACTCACCTCCGCCACAGCCAATTGCGCCTCCACGGGCTTCATCACCTCCGCGGCCACAAACTCCCTTGCGGTGGCCCAAAGAGCCGCCACAGCCCACAGCGCAAAAAGCGTGTATGCACAAAAGTTTCGCAAAATGAGAGCAGGAGAGCGGGTTGATTACTACTTACAAACGTTTTATGGGACTCACAAAAAGGGGTGCCCGCACTCTCGGCACAAGCACCCCCATAGTGTTAGGCTCCGTCACGAAGCCTCCGAATCGTCTACCAAGCGTAGAGAGGATAGTCGGCCATAAGGGCGTTCACATCGCGGCGAACAGCAGCAATGTTCTCCTCATTCTCGTGGTCGGAGAGCACGCGGTCGATGAGTTCCACGATGTAGTCCATCTGATCCTCCTTGAGACCACGGGTGGTGATGGCAGGAGTACCAAAGCGCAAGCCCGAAGTCTGGAAGGGCGAACGGCTATCGAAGGGAACCATATTCTTGTTGGTGGTGATGTCGGCAGCGACCAGCACCTTCTCGGCAACCTTACCGGTGAGCTCGGGGAACTTGGTGCGGAGGTCGATGAGCATCAGGTGGTTTTCGGTCTTGCCCGAAACAACCTTGTAGCCCCTCTTAACAAAGGCGTCGGCCATAGCGGCAGCATTCTTCACAACCTGCTTCTGGTACTCAACATAGGAGGGGTCGAGTGCCTCGCCAAAGGCCACAGCCTTGGCAGCGATGACGTGCTCCAGAGGACCACCCTGAATGCCGGGGAATACGGCCGAATTGAGCACAGCCGACATCTTCTTCACCACACCCTTAGGAGTGGTCAGACCCCAAGGATTGTCGAAGTCCTGACCCATCAGGATGATACCGCCACGAGGACCGCGGAGAGTTTTGTGGGTGGTGGAGGTTACGATGTGTGCATATTTCACGGGGTTCTCGAGCAAACCTGCAGCAATGAGACCTGCAGTGTGGGCCATATCCACGAGGAGGATGGCACCAACTTTGTCGGCAATCTCACGCATACGCTTGTAGTCCCACTCGCGCGAGTAGGCCGAAGCGCCACCAATGATGAGTTTGGGACGGTGCTCGAGAGCGAGAGCCTCCATCTGGTCGTAGTCTACGGTGCCGGTCTCGGGGTTGAGCTGGTAGCCCACAGCTTTGTAGTTCACACCCGACATATTCACGGGCGAACCGTGCGAGAGGTGGCCACCGTGGGCAAGGTCGAGACCCATAAAGGTGTCACCCACCTTGAGGCAAGCGAAGAATACGGCCATATTTGCCTGCGCGCCGCTGTGGGGCTGAACGTTGGCATACTCGGCACCATAGAGCTTCTTGAGTCTCTCCTGTGCAAGCAACTCCACCTTGTCGACAACCTCGCAACCACCATAGTAGCGTGCTGCGGGATAGCCCTCGGCATATTTGTTGGTCAGGATGGAGCCCATAGCCTGCATAACCTGCTCACTAACATAGTTTTCCGATGCGATAAGCTCAAGACCATTTGTCTGACGCGCACGCTCCTCAGCGATAAGTTCGAAAATTTCGTTGTCGTGTTTCATTGTTTTAATTTTTAGTTTTAGTATTAGTTTTAAGTCTGTAAATCCTCTTCCAATTCCACAAATTTAGGTATTTTTTCATTACAACGTTCATTTCTCAAAATAATTTTCCTACCTTTGAGAAACATTTCATCCAAAAAACCAACAACCACTATGGGACTTTTAGCAGGAAAAGTGGCTCTCATCACCGGCGCAACACGCGGCATCGGACGAGCCATTGCACTCAAATATGCTGCCGAAGGAGCCAACATCGCCTTCACCTACCTCTCCTCCGCAGAGGCAGCCGAACAACTCATCCAAGAGATTGAAACCCTCGGAGTGAAGGCCGCAGGCTACCGCTCCGACGCCGCCTCCTATGAGCAGGCACACACCCTCGCTACCGAGGTGCACAAAACCTTCGGACGCATCGACATCCTGGTCCACAACGCCGGCATCACACGCGACACACTGCTGATGCGTATGAGCGAGGAGATGTGGGACACCGTCATCGACACCAACCTCAAGTCGGCCTTCAACATCACCCACGCCGTGGCCCCCATTATGGCCCGACAGAGGGGCGGCTCCATCGTCTATATGAGCTCCGTGGTGGGCATCGGCGGCAACGCCGGTCAGGCCAACTACGCAGCCTCCAAGGCGGGCCTCATTGCTCTCTCCAAATCTGTTGCCAAAGAGTTTGGTGCACGCGGTGTGAGGGCCAACTGCATCGCTCCCGGATTCATCCAGACCGATATGACCGCCGTGCTCTCCGACGAGATCCGCGCCTCCTTTGTGGAGAACATTTCGCTCCGCAGGGCGGGCACTCCCGAGGATGTTGCGGGTGTGGCACTCTTTTTGGGAAGTGAACTCTCGGCCTACGTCACCGGCCAGACCATCCCCTGCTGCGGCGGCATGAAAGGGTGATGGGGAATGCAAAATTCAAAATGCAAAATTCAAAATGCAAAATTCAAAATTCAAAATTCAGAATTTTGGTAGCCTTCGGTGAGCCACCCCAATAGAGGCAGAGTAAGGGCTACACTAAAAGTTTTTGGTGAAGCTTTTTACAAAAAGCTTCGAAAAGGAAGTAATTTTGCATTCTGCATTTTGAATTGCCAAAGACACACGCCCCCGGCACTCCGTGCCACCCCCTCTAACTTAGAGGGGGAGTAATAGAGGAGTAAATTGGAGTAATGCGCCGAAGGCTAAAAAAATTTGAATTTTGAATTTTGAATTAAACAAAGCACGCTCAATAAATTCCCCCTCTAAGTTAGAGGGGGTGCCCGCAGGGCGGGGGCGTGTGTAGAAGGTAGACACGGCGAAGAGATACGAAGTATCTCGAGAAAAATTTTTGGGCGACTTTTTATAAAAAGTCGCAAAGAAGAAAACGCAACTAAATAAAACAAAAAGAATCAATTAACCTATTAAAAAACACAACTGATATGAGTTCGATCAAAGGCACCTTGACTGAGCAGAATCTGCTCAAAGCATTCGCAGGTGAGAGCCAGGCTCGCACCCGCTACACATTCTTCGCTTCGCAGGCCAAAAAAGAGGGCTTCGAGCAGATTGCAGCAATCTTTATGGAGACTGCCGAGCAGGAAAAAGAGCACGCAAAACGCTTCTTCAAGTTCCTCGAGGGCGGTATGTTGGAGATCACCGCCAGCTACCCCGCAGGCGTAATCGGCGACACCGCAGCCAACCTCGAAGCTGCCGCCAACGGTGAGCACGAGGAGTGGGCCGACCTCTACCCCGAGTTCGCAGCCGTAGCCGACGAAGAGGGCTTCCCCGCTGTGGCAGCCGCATTCCGCAATATCGCAAAGGTGGAGGCCTACCACGAGCAGCGCTACCGTGCACTCTATGCTCGCGTAGCCGACGGCGAGGTATTCCTCCGCAAGGACGAGATCACTTGGCAGTGCCGCAACTGTGGCTTCATCTACATTGGCAAAGAGGCCCCCAAAGCCTGCCCCGCTTGTCTGCATCCACAGTCTTATTTTGAGCCCCTGAAGGACAATTTCTAAGGTAACGAGACTACGTTCGCAACGGAAGTGGTCCTCCACCACACGACTGTGGCCGCAAGGGCACGTTTACATTCCCCCTAAATCCCCCTTTGGCAAAGGGGGACTTACTCGGCTCTCGCCGAGAGGGTCGTACTTCGAGCCCCTGAAGGACAATTTCTAACAGAGAAGATCCTCAGTCAACACAAACTCCGCATCCATTGTAGATGCGGAGTTTTTATTTACCCCCACCCTATATTTCGGCAGAGGTGGACACTTATGGCAGCTCACCCAAAGTCGATGCGGGCATCAAAACGGGAGCCCCAATCACTCCTAAATTTCCAACTCCCCACTCATAGCGTATTTGTCACCCCCGCGAGGAGCA
>JAFPBB010000015.1 GCA_017390585.1 Tidjanibacter sp.
CTCCTTGTGGGCACCCACCGCATTAGGCTCTCTGCCGAGGGCTACAACGATGTGGAGTTTGTTGTGGAAGTGCCTCACAACGAGGTTGTAACGGTTGCAAAAACACTCGAGGCCGGAAAGCGCTATCGCGTGGGCGACTACTACGACGACGGCACCAAGCAGGGCGTTGTATTTGAGGTCTCCGCCGATGGCAACCACGGCAAGATTGTGAGCCTAAAGCAGTCCTCCGAAGAACTAAAATGGGCAGATTATTCAGTGTGTGGCAATAGAATTAAGGCAGATAGTCGCACCTATGGTGCGGCGAATATGAAGAGGGTGCAGGCTATCTCGGGCTGGAGAGAGAAGTACCCTGCCTTCCGTTGGTGTGTCGACCTCGGTGAGGGGTGGTATCTGCCCGCCATTGAGGAGCTTCGAACACTACTGCTCGATGAAAGTGTGCATAAGGCGGTGAATGCAACTCTCAAAGCTCGTGGAGCCACCCGATTAGACGATGTTGGAGAATTGAAATGGTATTGGTCATCGACCGAATATTTTCAGAACAAGTTTTGTGCGTGGCTTGTCTATATGTCCGGTGGCTACTCCAGCTACTACAATAAGACCAACTCCAGCTATGTGCGTGCTGTGTCCGCTTTTTAGTTTTTAGGCTTGATGCTTTGGGATTTTAGTGGTGGGCAGAAGAGATAAATGAAATAGAAAAAAAGAATTGTAAACTACTGATAGACTATGAGATTGAAACGAGTTTTTGTCTTGGCAGCAATGATGGTGGCAACAGCCCTCTCGGCAGCAGCCCAAGGCCTCACAATGAGCGTGAAGGGTAGCCCCACAGAGGATGCCTCCGACCTCGATGCGCGTGTCTACTACAGCCGCGAGGACCAGAACGAAGAGGTCTGTGCCCTCATAAAAGTTACCCCCACCAACCCCCTCAAAAACGAACTTGTCCTTGAGGTGGGTGGACTCGGAGTGACCGATAGGGAGGAGCGCGACAATGGCGAGATATGGTTCTGGGTGCCTGCCCAGGTGAAGAACCTCAACTTCTCGTGCAGCGGCTACACCACGCCGCCACCCGTGCCCGTGAGGCTCAAGGAGGGCGTGGTCTACCGCATCACGCTCCACACCGACGCCACCTTCGAGACGGTGCAGAACGCTGTGCTCAACCTCGCCTATCTGAAGATCAATATCTCCCCAGCCGATGCAGGCGACGCCTTCGTTATGGTGGGCCGCACCCCGGAGTGCGAACTCTATTCCAACGAGGCGCAGGGCGGTTTCTTCTCCACAAAACTCGAGCACGACACCTACTACTACCGCATCGAGCATCCGCTCTACAAAACCCTCGCGGACAAGGTCTCCCTCGACGGTTCCACCCCCGAAATCAACGTCCAACTCCAGCCCAACTACTCCTATCTCACCATCACCTCCAACCCCTCGGGTGCGACGGTGATGATTGACGGCAGGCGTGTGGGCGTAACCCCCTTTGTGTCCGACACCAAGTATCCCGCGCGCGACATAAGTGTCCGAGTGTCAAAAGATAACTACCACCACCGCACAGAAACCATAAGGGTGCTCGGCAGCGGTCAAAGGCAAACCTACAACTACGATCTCACACCCCAATTTGGCCAGTGTACACTCCGTTGCGACGACCCCGAAGCGGAGATCTACATCGACAACACCTTCCGAGGCAAAGGCTCGTGGAGTGGCACACTCGGCTCCTCCAGCAGCCACATCGTCGAAGCCCGACGTGCGGGCCATAAGTCGCAGAGTATTACCATCTCCGTCAAGGATGGTGAGACCCTCACCAAGAGCATCCCTGCACCCATCGCGCTCTACGGAATCGTGGAGATCGACACCACGCCCGCAAAGTGCAAGGTGGAGATCGATGGCAAGGAGGTGGGCACCACACCCTTCCTCCAGCAGCTCATAGTGGGCCCCTACAAGGTACGACTCTCCAAGGAGGGCTACATATCACAGACCCACACCATTGAGGTCACCCACAACGGCCACACCACCCTCTCACAAACGCTCCAAAAGGGCAAGTTGAAGTTCAACGTGAAGATCTCCTGCGTCGACACTCAGGCAGCCATATTTGTCGACGGCAACTATAGGGGGCAGGGTAGTTGGTCGGGCAGTCTCGATGAGGGCGAGCACGAGATTCGCTCCACGCGCGAGAACCACGGCGACGGAGTCCGCACCTTTGTGCTCTCCGACAGCCACCCCACAAACGTGGTCCACACCTACGCCGTGCCCTCACCCCAACAGCTCTATGGCTCCATTGAGGTGACCACCAATCACGAAGGTGGCATTTGGCAAAAAGGAGCCAACGACAGCTCCTATGGTTGGGTGGGCGACGCGGTGTATACCAACAAGAAACTCCCCGTGGGCAACTACTCCTACTATGCCTACAAGTCGGGCTATGAGACCAGCGAGACGGTGAGTGTCTTCGTGGGTGATGGCGAGCACAAAAAGGTGAAACTCAGGCTCAAGCGCGAACCGCTGTGGAGAAGGGCCATCAATTGGACGGGCGATGTTGTCTATGGTGCTCTGGGTGTGTTCGACGGCTTTGCCGATTGGAACGACGACTACCACGGCTTCGACAACCAACTCTATCTCGAGCCCTTCTACGGATTCCCCACCATCGATAGCGGCAACTCGTGGCGCGCAGGTCTCAACCTCGGCTACTTCTTCCGAGACGACTTCGGACGCACGGGTCTCCACGCCTCCCTCTCCAACTACGACGGCGATTTGGGCATTGCCGTAGGTCCCCTCATCAGGCTCAACGACTCCTACGACGACTTCGAGTGGCAGGCCTACGGAGGCATAGGTTTGGGTAGCACCACACTCGACGGCAACACCAAATGGAAGATGACCGGTGAGGTGGGCATTCGCGCCAACTTCAGCGAAATCTCGGAGTACAACTTCTTGTCCTACTCGAGTTTCTCCCTCGGTGCACACTTCTATGATGGCGATGTCTATCCCACCATCGGTGTGTCGCTCTGGCCCGCGATGATCTTCCAGGAGGACAACGACAACTACGTCTCCATCATTGGCGAGATGTTGATTGCCGTGGGCGACGGCTTCCAATATGGTGCCACGGCGGCCTATGTTCCCTCCAGTCTCGGTTGGTATGGCACATTCCTCATTGCAGATAATTCCGGCGGCGATGACTACTACTATGACGACTACTCCGACGACGTCGAGAACTCCTTTACCACCGGTGTTGTCTACAGCTGGTTGGATGGTTGCCTCTCGACCTACGGAGGTATAGGTGTCGTTGATGGCAGCTTCGGTATCGACTTCGGTGCTCGACTCTCGATGGGATACTCCTTCAGCCTCGGTCTGCAGACCAATTTCGACAGAGCATTTCTCACCATCGGTATCGGTGTGGGCTTCTAATTATGCGACACTAAAACTTGTTGAAAATGAAAGCTATAAAACTCATATTGCTACTCGGGATACTCTCGCTTCCGATGGCACTCTCGGCCCAAAGCAGGGAGGAGAAACTCGAAGAGTATAAGCGACGCCGCAAGCAGGGCATAGAGAACGTCAAGCAGACCCGACGCGAGGGAGTTGAACTCTACAAACAGAGGGCCAACGAATACTATGCCGAGCGTATGAGGAGGCGCTGGGAGTACTTCGAGTTGCGCAGTGCCCGCATAATTCCGCCCTCGCCCGACCCCATTGTGCCCCCGTCGGTTACCCCGGGTACTCGCCCCGGAGCGCCCCGCGAGGTGGTCCCCGACTTGTCGCACTCGCCCAAGTTGCCCCCCGTTATACCCCCTGTGCCCGCGCCCGTCAAGCCCGCGCTCCCCAAGGGGTTGCCCGAGTCGATTTGCAGGATAGATTTCTATGGCTCACAGGTGGATGTTGCCTTCGACCCGACAATGCTGCCGCTGCAACTTATGGGCTCCGATGAGCGGAGTGTTACGGATGTGTGGAGTGACCTTGCCGATGGCCGTGCCAACCGCTGGCTCTACTCCTGTATGGAGGCAAAAGAGAGGTTCGGATTGTGCGATTGGGCCTACATCAAGTTCACCGAGAAGGCGGCTCGAGCGCTTGTTGCGGATGCCAATCAAGCCACTCTCTTGCAGGGCTTTACGTTGATACAATCGGGCTATGCCATTCGCCTCGGCAGGTGTGGCGAGAGGCTCTGTCTGCTGATGCCTTCGGCCTATCCGATTTACAACTACAAGTATCTGGTTTTGGATGATTGGCACTACTATGTCCTGCTCGATAGTGTCGATAGTGGCATCTATGTTTTCAACTCCATTTTCCCCGACGAGCACCTGCCTTCTTCGCAGATAACTCTGCCCACGTTGGCCTATATGCCCTCGGGTAGCAAACATTTCTCATCCAATGCTTTCCCTGGTGTGGAGGTGGATTTGAACCCCAATTTCAACGTCATTGCTTTCTATGACGAGTGCCCCAGAAATAGTGAGTGGGAGCTCTTCACAAGGGCAAGTCTCGATGAGACCATAACCTCACATCTCTACCCGATGTTGAGGGGTAAAATCGCAGGTTGCACAGAGGAGAAGGCTGCCAACATACTGATAAATTTTGTGCAGACAGCATTTGAGTATAAGACCGACGGAGAGCAGTTTGGCTATGAGCGCCCCCTCTATGGCGACGAGGTGTTCTTCTATCCCTACTCCGATTGTGAGGACCGCTCTATTCTCTTTGCCATTCTTGTGCGCGATTTGTTGGGCTTGGATGTGGCATTGCTCCACTTCGAGGGGCACTTGGCTACGGCTGTATGCTTCCACGAGGATATTGCGGGCGACTACCTGATGGTCGAGGGACGCAAATACCTCATCTGCGACCCCACCTACATCAATGCAAGCATTGGAATGATGATGCCCACTATGGAGGGGAAATTGCTGGAAATTATCCTATTGTAGGGCAATGGGTGAGGGATTCCTACGGGCGGGCTACAATTGCTGTGGCCCGCCTTGTTTTTGAGCGACTAAGTGGGGAGAGATGAGGGTAGGCAGAAAATGACAAGCGTGACGAAAAAAGGGTTATTTTTCTTTGAAGAACCGAGAAAAGAGGTTATTTTTGTGAGATAAATGTATGTCTTCGCCTGCGTGATAATGCAGGGTGAGGGTGGTGTTGCGTCTATTGTGTGGCGTAACTAATTGAGGGATAGTGTTTTATATAGCTCTCAATGTCCCCAAGGTATGCCCTGACGGTAAGGAATGAGCAGGGTGGTGCAATGGGGGTTGGCGGCAGAAACGCAACAAAAATGGCGGAGGAACGATGAACATAACGAGAGCAAAGGTGGGTGCAGAGGAGATTTCACCCGTAGGGTGCGACTCCATTTGCCCCTCCAACCGAGAGTTGGAGGTGTCCGCAACTGCCGCAATTGCCGAGAGGGAAGAGTGGTATGTGATGCGCGTCACCTATCAGCGCGAACTCGCCGCACGAGAAAGGCTCTCCGATATGGGAATCGACTCCTTCGTTCCAACCCACAAAGTCCGCAAGCCCAAGCGCGGAGGTGGCTACACACTGAGCGAGGTCTCGAGGCTGCACAACTACATCTTCATCCACACCACACCCTCGATGCTCCAACACATCAAGCAACACTCCATCCCCTACCTGCGCTTTATGATGGCCAAGGGGGAGGATGGCAGCCAAGAGAAGCAGTTTGTTCCCCACGCCGAGATGGAGAATTTCATTGCCATCTGTCGCAGCGAGGAGGGGCGCATTCTGGCCGAGAGCGAGAATCTCCACCTTGGGGATAGGGTTCGCATCCTTGTGGGGCCGTTGTGCGGAGTGGAGGGCTACTATGCAGGGGCGGCTTCGCGTGGCGGACGCAGAGTGGTGGTCCGCATCGAAGGAGTGGCTGCCGTAGCAACCGGACTCTATGCAGCCTCGCAGGTGGAGAAACTGCCCCCTCGAGATGAATAGTTAATCAATCCCACGAGTAAAAAAAGAAAATCCGAATAATAGACTTATGTTGATTCTCAATGTTTTTTTGCCGGCTTTGGTGGCCCTTGTGGCGAGTGCCTGGTTCCATCCCCATATTCTGCAAATAGCCAAGGAGAAGAATATCGTGGATAATCCCGATGCTCGCAAACTCCAGCGCGTGCCTGTGCCCATTATGGGTGGTGTGGCTGTGGTTTTCGGTCTGCTGGCCGGAGTGATGTGTTTCACTCTGATGAGCGAATTCGACGACCTTCTGCCCGTCTTTACCTCCGTGACGGTGATGATGTTGGTGGGAATGGTCGACGACATCCGAGGCCTCTCTCCGCGCATCCGCTTCTTTGTGGAGATTCTGCTGGTGGTGTTCCTCATCTTCTCCACGGGTAACCAGATCAACAATTTCCACGGCTTGTGGGGCATCAACATCCTTTCTCCCTGGATCTCTGTGCCTCTGACCATCTTCGCCTGCGTGGGAATTATCAATGCCATCAATCTCATCGACGGTGTGGATGGCTACTCGTCGGGCTACTGCATTATGGCGAGCGTCTTCTTTGGCTATGCATTCTACAAACTCTACGACGTCAATATGGTGGCCCTTTCGGCGGTCATAATCGCCTCACTCATACCCTTCTTCCTGTGCAACGTCTTCTGCAAACACTCCAAGATGTTCATTGGCGATGCGGGCACCCTTTCGATGGGAATCCTGATGTCCACCTTCGTGGCGAATATGCTGACGGTGACAACCGATAGGGGCGTTGTCGATGCCAACTTCGGACTCATTCCTTTCACCCTCGCAGTGATGTGTGTGCCCATTTTCGACACGTTGAGGGTTATGAGCATCCGCATCCTGAGGGGTAAATCGCCATTCCATCCCGATAAGACCCACCTCCACCACCTCTTCATCGACCTGGGCTTCTCCCACATCGGCACCACCTTTTCGATTCTCTCGATGAACTTCCTTGTGGTGCTGATTTGGTATGCAGCCTACGAGTGGTTGGAGTGTTCGATCAATATGCAACTCTACATTGTCATCTTCTGTGGCCTGCTCATCACCTTCATCTTCTATGGGCTTATGAGACGCCACATAGCCTCTGGCACGAAGTTCTATGTGTGGATGACAAAATTGGGCGCCAAGACCCACGTGGAGAAGTATCCTCTGTGGGTGAAGATTCAGTTGTGGATAGATGCCCGTATGGTGGTTTCCGGCCGTAGGGGAAAGCACAACTAACCGATTCAACGAAAAAATACTCAACAAATAGTCGCTGGCTATGAAAATTGCAGTTGCAGGAACAGGTTTTGTGGGGCTGAGCGTTGCCGCTCTTTTGGCTCAACACAATAGTGTGGTGGCTGTGGATGTGGTGCCCGAGAAGGTGGATGCCATCAATCGTCGCCAATCGCCCATCCGAGAGCCTCTTATGGAGGAGTTTCTCTCCTCCGGGAAGCTCGACCTCAGGGCTACGCTCAATGGCAGGGAGGCCTATGCCGATGCCGAAATGGTGGTTGTGGCCACCCCCACTAACTACGACCCGCAGCTCAATTTCTTTGACACGAGCAACATCGAGAATGTCATCGACCTCATCCTCGAGGTCAATCCTTCGGCTGTTGTTGTCATCAAATCGACGGTCCCTGTGGGCTACTGCCGTTCGCTCTACAAACGCTATGCTGCGCGGGGTGTGGAGCGACTCAACCTGCTTATTGCTCCCGAGTTTCTGCGCGAAACCCGAGCCCTTGCCGACAATCTCCACCCCTCACGCATTGTTGTGGGCACACCCAAACCAATCCTCCGCGCCGACTATGAGGAGGAAAATAGGGCCATCGCTCAACTCACCGACGTGGAGTGGATGGGCCGTCAGGCCGAGAGATTTGCGGCACTTATGAGACAGGGTGCCGAGAGCAAGGATTGCCCCACGCTCATTATGGAGACCAAGGAGGCCGAGGCTGTGAAACTCTTTGCCAACACCTATCTGGCCTTGAGGGTGAGCTACTTCAATGAGCTCGACACCTATGCTGCCATCAAGGGTCTCGATACGGAGGCCATCATTGAGGGCGTCTGCCTCGACCCGCGCGTGGGCAACCACTACAACAATCCCTCGTTTGGCTACGGAGGCTACTGCCTGCCTAAGGACACCAAGCAACTGCTGGCCAACTACGAGAATGTGCCACAGAATATGATGACCGCCATTGTGGAGAGCAACCGCACCCGCAAGGACTTCATTGCCGACCAAATTCTGGCCGAGGCGGGCTACTATAGCTACTACGGTGCCAACAACAACTTCTCCGTGGAGTCGGAGAGGGAGTGTGTCATTGGCGTCTATCGCCTCACGATGAAGAGCGGCTCGGACAACTTCCGCAGCAGTGCTGTGCAGGGCGTGATGAAACGCATCAAGGCAAAGGGGGCAAAGGTGATTATCTATGAGCCCACGCTGGAGAGTGGCACGACTTTCTTTGGAAGCGAGGTTGTGGGTAGCATCGAGGAGTTCAAGCGCCGCTCGGAACTGATTGTTGCCAACCGCTACGACCCCATCCTCGACGATGTGCGCGAGAGGGTCTACACGCGCGACATCTTCGGCAAGGACTAATGCCGTCGGTGACTCGTCATCAACACCAACAAGGCTAAGGACAATTAAACATCAAACATCAGATATGCAGAGTTACAAGTACCACATATTTTCGCCCTACCGAGTGTGCCCTCTGGGTGCCCACGTCGACCACCAACACGGTTTGGTGAGCGGTTTT
This sequence comes from Tidjanibacter sp., assembly GCA_017390585.1. Classification (GTDB taxonomy): domain Bacteria; phylum Bacteroidota; class Bacteroidia; order Bacteroidales; family Rikenellaceae; genus Tidjanibacter. The sequence continues at coordinate 8,650 of JAFPBB010000015.1, forward strand.
GCATTCGATAAGGGGGTCGATTTCTGGTTCTCGCCCACCGACGATGGCGTGGTGCGCATCAAAAGTCTCACCTTCCCCGGCGAGGCCGTGTTTCCCGTTGACGACTTGGTGAGGGTGAAGCAGGGCCATTGGAGCGACTATGCCCGAGGAGCCAAATATGCACTCTCCAAGAGGTTCAAGTTGCGCCGAGGCGTGGAGGGCGTCATCAAAGGCTCGCTCCCCATCGGTGGACTCTCCTCGAGTGCCGCTGTGCTCATCGCCTATGTTATGGCACTTGCCAAGGCCAACGATATTGAGCTCACCAAGATGGAGATTATCCGCACAGCCTCCGAGGCCGAGAGAGAGTATATCGGACTGAGCAATGGCATCCTCGATCAGGCTTGCATCACCCTGAGTGAGAAAGATTCGCTCCTCTTCCTCGACACCGCCACCGAGGAGTATCGCGTGATACCCAAGCACCCCGCAATGCCCGAGTTCCACCTCGGCATCTTCTTCTCGGGCCTCACCCGTTCGCTGGTGTCGAGCGACTACAATCTGCGCGTGAGCGAGTGCAAAGCTGCCGCGTGGAATATGCTTGCCTACACCAACCAACCCCTCAAAACCCTCGATAAGACCTTCCTCAGAGATGTGCCACGCGAGGTGTTCGAACAGACCAGGGAGCGTATGCCCGCGAGGTTTGCACGTCGAGCCGAGCACTTCTACTCGGAGTATAAGCGTGTGCGTAAGGGTGTCACGGCGTGGGAGTCGGGTAATATGGAACTTTTCGGCAAACTCTCGTTTGAGAGTTGCGAGAGCTCCATCCACAACTACGAGTGCGGCTCGCCCGAGCTGATTGCCCTCTATGAGATTATGCGTGAGCTCGATGGCGTGTGGGGTGGCCGATTCTCCGGTGCGGGTTTCAAGGGTGCCTGCATCGCACTTGTCGACCCTGCCAAGGAGGAGACCATCCGCAGGAGACTCACCGAGGAGTACCTCCGTCGCTTCCCCGAGTATGAGAGGACCTTCGAGGTCCACTTCTGCAAGACCGACGACGGAGCGAGGTTTGTGTAATGCACGATTCAAAATGCAAAATTCAACACTGTTTTGAAAAATATAGTTATAGCAGCCGGTTATGCCACTCGCTTGGGTGAGCTGACCAAGAACTTTCCAAAGCCACTGCTGAAGATTGGCGACAACACGATCTTGGGTAGGATGCTCGACGACATCGACACCATCCCCGAGATAGATGAGCACATAATCATCACCAACCACAAGTTTGCACCCATCTTCGAGGAGTGGGCCGCCTCGCTCAATTACACCAAGCCCGTGACCATCGTCGACGACGGCACGGAGACGAACGACACCCGCCTGGGTGCAGTGTGCGACTTGCTGTTTGCAATGGAGAGGCTCTCCATCGACGACGATATGTTGGTGGTGGCGGCGGACAATCTGCTCTTTTTCAGTTTCGGTGAGTTCGTGAACTTCGCCAAGGAAAAGGGCACGAGCTGCATAATGTGTCACCACCAGCCCTCCGTGGAGAAACTTCAGCGTACGGGTGTGATTGAGGTTGATGGGGAGTGGCGCGTACTCTCAATGGAGGAGAAACCCCAGGTGCCCAAGAGCCATTGGGCTGTGCCTCCCTTCTACATCTACTTGCGTAAGGATTTGGAACTCGTCAAGGGTAGCGTGGCCGATGGTTGCGGCAAGGACGCACCCGGAAACCTCGCCCACTATATGGCCCGCAAGAGTGTGCTTCACGCTTGGCCTATGAGTGGTGGCAGGTTCGATATAGGCTCGCTGGATACCTACCACGAGGCCTGCGAACGATTTGGCAAGTAGCCACAATGTCGGGAGCGCAACTCTCTGCTCCGGACAAAAGAGAATAGTAACGAATGCTTCAAAGCGAGATATGAAGAAAATATTGTGCCTTATAGATGGTTTGGGGTTTGGTGGTGCACAACGCCAACTCATCGGCCTTGTCCACCTGCTCAAGGAGCGAGGCTATGATGTGACTCTCGCCTCCTACCACTACAAAGATTTCTACTCCGAATTGCTCTCCTCACTCTCCATCGAGCCCGTGCTGCTTGCCCACCGTGGCAGTCAATGGTCCAAACTGAGGGCTGTGGCGGGGTCTGTCAAGGATAGGGGCTTCGATGTGGTCATCTCCTACCTGCAGGGCCCCAATCGCATCAATGCGCTGCTCCGACTCCTCGGCTCGAAACATCTGGCCGTCGTCTCCGACAGGGTGACTTTGCAGAGGGTAGACCGCAAGTGCCGACTCCACTACTTCCTCTATAGATTTGTGGATGTAGTGGTCCCCAATTCCCACTCGCAGGCTGCTTTCATAGAGAGCAATTTCCCCTCGCTCAAGGATAAAGTGTACACAATCACCAACTTCACCGACACCAACCACTTCCTGCCTGCGACCAATCCGGTGGGAAGAGATGTTGCTGAGATAGCTGTTGCGGGCCGCATCTCGAGGGAGAAAAACCTGCTCACCTTTATGGATGCTGTGGCAGAACTCAAACGCCGCGGTGTGGCCGTTCACTTCAGTTGGTATGGCAATGTGGGAGGTGGACAAGAGGAGTATGGCCGCGAGGTGGCCAAGCGCTACGATGAACTTGCCATAGAGGACTACCTCACCTTCCACCGAGGTACGGACAAGATTGTGGAGGTCTACCAAGGTTGCGACGCATTCTGCCTGCCCTCCCTCTATGAGGGATTCCCCAATGTGGTCTGCGAGGCTATGAGCTGTGGTAGACCCATATTGTGCAGTAGGGTGTGCGACAATCCCTTGATTGTGGAGGAGGGCGGCAACGGATTTATGTTCGACCCCGCGAGCGTCGACTCTATGGTGGAGACCGTGATTAGATTCTGTGGACTCTCCTGCGAGGAGCGTAGGGCTCTGGGTACAAGGAGCCGACAACTTGCCGAGGCAAATTTCTCCGAGGAGAGTTTCGTGGAGGCATACGAGGCAGTAATTGAGAATAATAACTAAAAAAAACAGATACTATGGAAAGCAGACTGAAAAGGGCACTTCGAGACCCTAAACTTGCAAAAAAATGGGCATTGAGAATCTTTGCCAAGGTTATCCCCAACAAACTCTACCTCTCCACCCTGCTGAAAATCACCACTGGTGAGAAGATGGATTGGAAGAATCCCACCACCTACAACCAGAAGTGCAACTGGATGAAACTCTACCATCGCCATCCTCTCTATACGGAGTTGGCCGATAAGATTTTGGCCAAGAAATATGTGGAGTCGGTGCTCGGCCCGGGCTACACGTTCCCCCTGATTGCCACCTACGACAGGGTGGAGGATATCGACTTCGATGCACTGCCCAACCAATTTGTCATCAAGGCCAACCACAACTCGGGCGGCCTGTGCATCTGCAAGGATAAGGCCAACGGAGTGATAGTTTTGGGCAAGAGCGACGACCAGCGCCACCTCTCCTACGACGAGGTGCGTGCGGTGCTCAAAAAGAGCCTCTCGAAGAACTACTATTGGGGTGGTCGCGAGTGGCCCTACAAGAACATTAGGCGTCGAATCCTGGTGGAGACATTTATGCAGCAGCCCGACGGCGGTGGTCTCAACGACTTCAAGTTCTTCTGCTTCAACGGCGAACCCAAATATGTGTGGATGGGCACCAACTACACCCCTATGCACTTCGACGTCTACTCGGCAGAGTGGAAGAATCAGCACGTCGAGTGGGGCTACTCCAATGCGGGTGTGGACGTTGCTCCCCCCGACGGCTATGAGCAGATGCTCGAGATGGCTCGCAAACTCTCCAAGGGTATCCCCCACGTGAGGGTCGACTTCTACAACATCGGCGGCAAAATCTACGTCGGCGAGTTCACCTTCTACACTTGGGCAGGTTTGTGCAATTTCAAGCCCGAGGAGTGGAATAGGAAGTTTGGTGAGCTCATCGACCTCTCCAAGGTGGAGATTATCCGATAGAGTCTCTGTGAGGGTGGAACATAAGGTGGCGTAACGATGGAGAAGAGCAGAAGAGTGCTTTTGGCAGTCAGCAGCCTCACGGGAGGTGGCGCAGAGCGTGTGGTTACACTCTGGGCCGGCGAACTTGCCGAGTTGGGCTATGACGTGGCCATCTTCGTTCTCAACCGTAGGGAGAGGGAGTATCCCGTCTCGCCCAAGGTGGCCATTCTCTCCGCTGCACCCACCCACGAAGAGTACCTCGCCCTCGGCTACTTCCAACGCTTTAGGGTGATTCGCGGCATCCTCCGCACCTTCTCGCCCGACTATGTCATCTCCTTCCTCTACAATGCACAGCTGTGGATGATGCTCACCTCCGTGGGGCTTGGTATCCGCAGGGTGGAGACCCTCCGAATAAACCCGTGGGAGATGGAGAAGAGTATGGGACGCATATCGCGCATCCTCTGGCGCCTCTGCTTCCGCACAAGCCACGCCATCATCCTCCAAACACCTTCGCAGGCGGGGTGGCTCAGTGGGCGCCAACGAAAGAAAAGCGTGGTCATCCCCAACCCCGTGGCGGCGGAATATCTGCAAGGAGAGGGGTGCAAGGTAGGGCCCGTGGTGAGAAACTTTGTGGCAGCAGGCAGACTCTGTGAGCAGAAAAACTATGGGATGATGATTGAGGGCTTTGCCGCCGTGGCAAAGTCGCATCCCGACCTCCGACTCCGCATTTTCGGTAGCGGCGAGAGGGAGTATGTCCACACCCTGAAGGAGCATATCTGCCGACTCGGAATGGAGCAGCAGATAACCCTCGAGGGGAGAAGTTTGGCTATGATGGAGGAGTATGACAAGAGCGACGCATTCCTGATGACCTCCGACTACGAGGGACTTCCCAATGCGCTCATAGAGGCTATGGCTCGCTGCCTTGTTGCCATCTCCACCGACTGCCTGACCGGGCCTGCCGACTTGATAGACAATCGAGTGAACGGCTACCTTGTGGCACTCGGCGATGCAGAGGCCTTGGCGCGCACCATCGAGAGTGTGTTGGAGATGAGCGTGGAGGAGCGAGGCAGAATGTCGCAACTTGCACGACAAAAAATAGGAGAGTTTTGTGCCCCCGAGCGCAGTGTCTGCAAGTTGCAGGAGCTGATGGAGGGCAGGAGGAACGAATCCCACAAAAAAATGTGATGAAACAGAGAAACTACAATATTATCTTCTACGCCACAGTGGCACTTATGCTGCTGATGTTGCTGCTGCGAAATGGTCTCAAGATGAGCATTCCTATCAGCCTCGTACTGGTGGTCTCGGTGTTGCCTGCATTCTTCGCATCTCCCTCCCAGATTGTGGCGATGGCTGCCGCATTCATCCCTATGAGTGCGGGTTTCCAGATTAAATATGCCATTCTGGCCTACCTGCTCATAGGTGTTGTTCGCTACCGCAACTCGTTGCAACGCACGGGAGTGGCGGTTCCGTTGTTGCTGATGATGGTGTGGGAGTTGGGCCACGGATTGGGTATGGAGTTCACCCTCTCGGAGTATCTCAGGGACTTCTCGGAGCTGATATTTCTTGTCTTTGTGACGACGCTCAAGTGGGACAGGGTCGATTTCAAAATCATCAGCCGACTGCTGGCCATCTCCACGGTGGGTGTCTCGCTGATTATCATCTACATTCAACTCAATAGCGGCTTGGAGGGATTGCTGGAGATGTTCTCCGAAGGTACGTCGCACTACCGATTTGGTCGCGACAACACCGAGGAAGGCACCCTCTTTGGACTCAACTACAACCCCAATCAGTTGGGCTTCATCTGTATCCTCTCGATAGTTTCCACCCTGACTCTCGTTGCTCGCCGCGAACATCAGTTTATCGACCTTGTGTTGATGGTCCTCTGCATCTTCTTTGGATTCATCACTCTTTCTCGAGCATTTGTGTTGGTGTTGATCTTTGCCTTTGGAAGTTTCATTCTCTTTTCGCCTGGTTCCCGAGGTGAGAGGACCCGCAATATCCTGCTGCTCCTGGCGGTGGCTCCTCTGATGCTGTGGTTCATTATGAACTACCTCCCCTCCGTTATGGAGAGTTTTCTCGGACGTATGCAGGTGGATGACATCACCAATGGCCGCACCCATCTGCTTGGTTTCTACAACGACCACATCTTCTCCTCCTTCGAAAACTGCTTCTGGGGTCTCGGTCTGCAGAACTATGGCGTCCGCATTGAGGCGCTCTATGGCCACCAGATTGAGGTGTGCCACAATGGTTTTCAGGAGATTTGGCTCACTTGGGGTTTCCCGGGTGTGTTGCTGTTTTGTTGGATGATGATTGAGATGCTGCGAGGTAGCCGCAGGTGGTCGGGTGTGCGCCCATTCTTTGCATTTGTACCTTTGGCAGTGATGCTGTTCAATAGTATGGCAGGTCAGCTCATTAGTTCTGGCAACAACCTGCTTTCGTTGTCGTTGTTCTATGCCGTGCTCTCGATGAAGTGGCATTCGGGAGGCGGGGAATTGAGTCGCAGATGAGTAGTAGTAAGGTCATATCCTCGTTGGTCTACAAGTTCTCCGAGAGGTTGCTGGTCAAGGGGCTGGGATTGATAATAAGCATCGTTCTGGCTCGCTTGCTCTCGCCCACGGAGTTCGGAAGGATTGCCCTGATAATGGTATTCATCAATCTCTCCGTCGTGTTGGTCGACAGTGGACTGAATACGGCACTTGTGCAAAACAAGAAGACCTCCCTTGCCGACTACTCCACGGTGTTCTACATCAGCTTGTTCATCTCGCTGGTAATCATTGCACTGCTGTGGGTGGCGGCACCCGGCATTGCAGCCTACTACGACGATCCGCAGCTGGCCCTCCCCCTGAGGGTCTATTCGCTGACTCTTGTGGTGGGGTGTGTCAATTCGGTGCTCGTGGCCAAGTTGCAGCGCGAGATGAGGTTCCGCCGAATGATGGTGTGCAATCTTGTTGCCTGCGTTGTGGCAGGCATCACGGGTATCACTTTGGCCTATATGGGCTTTGGTATCTGGGCGCTGGTGGTCTACTACTTCACCTCCACCGTTGTCACCTGCATCGCTCTTCTGGTTGCCACCGGTTGGCACCCGATGTGGGCCTTCTCGTTGCAAAGGGCCCGCGAACTCTTCTCCTACGGATGGAAGATGTTGGTCTCGGGTGTTCTGTGCGGACTCTACAACGACGTGAGGGCGCTCATCATCGGCAAGGTCTATACGGCTGCGGACTTGGGCTACTACAATCGAGGTCAACAATTCCCCGACGTCATCTCCAATACGCTCGACAACGCCATTCAGTCGGTGATGTTCCCCGTGATGGCGGAGAAACAGGACGATGCAAGCGGAGTTGCGAGTGTTTTGCGCCGCACACTCTCCATCGGTGCGCTGATTATTGTGCCGCTGATGGTGGCACTTGCCGTTGTGGCAGAGCCATTCATCGTGGTGTTGCTCACGGCCAAGTGGTTGCCGAGTGTGGTCTATATGCAGTGGATATGCCTCGGCTTTGCCTCCATTCCTCTGGTCTCCTCCTGCTTGGTGGCCATCAAGGCTATGGGCAGGAGCGATGTCTATATGAGGCTCGAGTTGGTCCGACGCATTGTGATGCTTGCCATCCTGCTCATCTCGGTCTTTTGCTTCGACACGGCTCTGGCTATTGCTGTGGGTTTTGCCATCAGTTCGTGGGTCGACGTGGTTGTCATTTCGGTGCCTATCCGGAGGCTGTTGAACTATGGACTCGGGGCCCAACTGAGAGACGTGTGGAGGATTTTTGTGGCAACGGCTGTGATGGCTTTGGCTATGCTTGCTGTGGGGGCACTCGTTGAGGTTGCCCCTGTGTGGATGATTCTTCTGCAGGGTGTTGTGGGCGTGGGTTGCTACTATGCAATGTGCCGATTGCTGAAGATTGGGCCTGTGGAGGAACTGAAGAATTATTTGAGAAGAAGATAGATTATGACACGAAGGAAAGAGTTGGTGGTATTTTGCAGCGCGCTGACGGCGGGCGGTGCGGAGCGTGTGCTCTCCATCCTTGCTGTGCCCTTTGCCGACCACTTCGATTCGGTCCGATATGTAATGTGGAAAGAGGCACCGGTCTTCTACGACATCGACCCGAGGGTGGAACTCGTCTGTGTAGAGCGAGAGTGTGGCAGTAGGGGAGCATTGGCTAAATTGCTGTGGCTCAGGCGATATGTGAAGCGTCTCCAACCGAGCCTTGTGCTCTCCTTCTCGGCTCCCTACAATATGTTGGCCTTGGCGGCTCTGCTGGGTAGTGGCACCAAGACGGTGGTCGCCGAGCGCATCGACCCGAGGAGTTTCCGCTGGGGTAGGGTGCTGGAGTGGTGTCGCAAACTGCTCTATCGCACCGCGGCGGGTGTGCTGGCACAAACGGAGTATAGCAAGGAGTATTTCACGGGCACCCTACGTGACAAAACCACCGTAATCTACAACCCCGTAACTATGGACCCTTCCCACGTTGGGCGCGCACTGCGAGCAGAGAAACAGCCCGTGGTGGTCTCGGCAGCGAGGTTGGTGCCACAGAAACGACAAACACTGCTCATCGACGTCTTTGCTCGATTTGCAGAGCAACACCCCGACTACCGATTGGTCATCTATGGCGAGGGTGTCGAGCGGGAGAATCTGATGCGACACGCAGCCGAGAGGGGAGTGGCCGAGAGGGTTGTGTTGCCCGGAACGGTGAAGAATCTTTGGGATTGCATAGCCTCGGCTCGGATGTTTGTGATGACTTCGCTTTTCGAGGGGATGTCCAATTCGATGATTGAGGCGATGTGCCTCGGCCTGCCCTGCATATCCACAAAGGTGAGCGGCGCTACCGACTTAATTCGTGATGGCCATAACGGCTACTTGGTGGACATCGACGATGCCGAGGAGTTGTACAGCAAGATGGAACTTCTGGCCGATGAGCAGACCGCTTCGCGCATTGGTGCGGAGGCTACGAAGGTCTATGAGAGTCTCAAGGTGGAGACCATCTCCCGAGTGTGGACGGAGTATCTGGATAGTGTAATCGACAAAAAGAGATAGAGGCGTGGCAAGGAGATTATTTATTGTTGTCAACAAGGATTCGTTTCTGCTTTCCCATCGTAGGGAGGTGGTGGAGAGTGCCGTTCGCAGGGGGTATGATGTCACCGTTGTGGCCAAGGAGACGGGCCACAGCGATGAGATTGTAGCCCTCGGGGCCAAGTTTATCCCTCTGGATATCAACCCTACGGGTATGAATGTGCTCCAAGAGCTCAGGACTTGTCGCCTGCTGTGGCGCTTGTTCCGTCGCCACCGTCCCGATGTGGTCCACAATGTGGGCCTCAAGACCATCCTGTGGGGAGGTTTGGCCTGCAGGTTGGCCCGCGTGAAGGGTGTGGTACACTCGGTTAGCGGCTTGGGAATGATGTTCTCGGGCGAGAGGCTCTCGATGATGGCTCGAGGAATACTCTTTGCCATAGGAATGGGTTGTAGGCGTCGTGGCGTCAGGGTGATTTTCCAGAACAACGACGACAAACAACTCTTCCTCGACCGTCGCGTGGTGACCCAGCAGCAGTGCTGTTTCATCAAGGGCTCGGGTGTCGATTTGGAGCGCTACCCCTATGTTCCTCCCACTGCAAGCGAGAAACTCTATGTGATTTTCACCGCACGAATGGTGAAGGAGAAGGGCGTGTTGGTGCTTGTTGATGCGGCCAACCGATTGAGGGATAAGTATGGCAAGAGTGTGGAGTTTTGGCTCTGTGGCGGATTGTCGGACAACCCCTTGGCCCTCTCGAAGCAGGAGATGGAGAGTCTCTGCGATGGTGAGTATATCAAGTGGCTCGGCCACCGCACCGACGTGATGGAACTTCTTGCTCGGGCCCACATCGTTGCATTCCCCTCCTACTATCGTGAGGGTGTCCCCAAATCGCTCATTGAGGCCACTGCAGTGGGGCGCCCCATTGTGACAACCGACTCGGTGGGGTGCCGCGATGCTGTGGAGGATGGCTACAACGGTTTTGTGGTGCCTGCGCGCAATGCCGAGGTGCTTGCCGAGCGCTTGGATGTGTTGTTGAGCGATGCCGCTCTGCGCGAACGTATGGGCATTAATGGCAGAGAGTATGCCGAGCGCCACTTCTCGCTTGCGAAGGTGGTGGAGAAACATATGGAGATTTACGACAGCCTCACCGAGGAGGTGGCAAAATAGAGCCTATGAACAGAGTTGCAAAGTTGATGTTGGCGTCGCTTCGAGCGTCGCTGTGTGGAGAGAGGGTGGAGGAACAACTGCTCCGCGATATGGAACGCCACGAGTGGGTGGAGTTTGTGCGTCTTGCCCAGCAGCACAATGTTCTCCCGCTTTTGTGCGACGCTTTGGCACCCCACAAGGGGGCAATGCCGAGGGAGGTGTTTGCTCGCCTGGCGGGGATGACCCTCGTTGCGGAGGACAAGTTTGAGCAGCGCGAGGGGGTGATACGTCGCCTGGCTGCGTTGTTGAGGAAGGAACTCATCCCTCTGATGATTCTCAAGGGCTATGGCATCAGCCGCTACTATCCCATTCCTGCCCACCGCACCTTCAGCGACGTGGACATCTACAACTGTGGCCGTATTGAGGAGGCCGACAGGGTCATCGCCCGCGAGTTGGGCATTGAGATTGACGAGGGTGTCCATCACCACACCAAGTGTGTGATGGACGGAGTGTTGGTGGAGAACCACTACGACTTCATCAACACATCGGCCCACACCTCCAATCTTCGCTTCGAACGTCTGCTCAAGGAGGAGGCCGAGAGAGGAGTGGGTGAGATTGAAGTGGGCGGAGAGAGAGTCCTGCTCCCTTCGGCGACATTCAATGCGCTCTTCCTGATGCGCCATATGGCCCACCACTATGCGGCCGAGAGGGTGAGCCTGCGCCACCTCTGCGATTGGAAACAATTTGTTGAGGCCGAGCACACTAATGTCGATTGGAGGCGCGTTGGAGAGATATATGAGCAGTTCAATATGAAGCGGTTTGCCGATGTGGTCAATGCGCTTTGCACCACCCACCTCGGTATGGCCGAGGGGATTGTGGGGAGTGTGAGGCGCGATGCGGCCCTCGAGAATCGCATATTCAACGACATTCTCTATGCCGAGTTCGACGAGGCTATGCCCAAGCGTGGCGCCTTGAAGATAGTGTGGTGGAAAGTGCGCCGCTATGCGGCCAATAGGTGGAAGCACCGACTTATCTACAATGAGTCGTGGTTGCGTACCTTCTTCCACTCGGCCATAGGCCACCTCCGCAAACCCCACACCATTACACACTAAACGAAACACATAATCTGCGACATAAACAATGAAAGGAATCGTACTCGCCGGAGGTAGCGGCACCAGGCTCTATCCCATCACCAAGGGAATCAGCAAACAGCTGCTGCCCATCTATGATAAGCCTATGATTTACTACCCCATTTCGGTCTTGATGTTGGCCGGAATCAGGGAGATACTCATAATCTCCACCCCCTACGACCTGCCTATGTTCCAGCGCTTGCTGGGTAATGGTAGCGACTATGGAGTGCGCTTCTACTATGCCACCCAACCACAACCCAATGGACTCGCCGAGGCTTTCATCATTGGCAGGGAGTTCATTGCGGGTGACTCGGTCTGCTTGGTGCTGGGCGACAACATCTTCTATGGTCAGGGCTTTACGGGGATGCTCACCGATGCCGTAAGGCGTGCCGAGCAGGAGGGACTCTCGACCATCTTCGGATATAGGGTCCCCAATCCCGAGCGTTTCGGCGTGGCCGAGATTGATGAGCAGGGGAGGGTGGTCTCGTTGGAGGAGAAACCTGCCGAGCCTCGCAGTAACTTTGCCGTCACGGGTCTCTATTTCTACACCAACGAGGTTGTCGATGTGGCCGATTCGATTGTCCCCTCACCCCGTGGCGAGTTGGAGATTACCGACGTCAACAAACACTTCCTCCGCAGTGGCAAACTCTTTATGCAACAACTTGGCAGGGGCTTCGCTTGGCTCGATACGGGCACCCACGAGAGTCTCTTCGACGCATCGCGTTTTGTGGAGGTTGTGGAGTCGCGTCAGGGTGTGCAGATTGCCTGCCTCGAGGAGATTGCCTGGAGGAAGGGGTGGATTTCGAGTGAGCGACTCGCAGAGCTCGCCGAGCCTATGAAGGCGAGTGCCTACGGAAAATATATGTTGAAATTGGCACAGCAGAAGTGATGAACGTACTAAAGACCAATATCGACGGTGTGCTGATTCTGGAGCCCACTCGCTATGGCGACCAGAGGGGCTACTTTATGGAGAGCTTCTCGGCGCGCGACTTTGAGCAGGCTGTGGGATATAGTGTGAACTTCGTGCAGGACAACGAGAGCCTTTCGGCCAAGGGGGTGCTGCGCGGTCTGCACTTCCAGAGGGAGCCCTATGCACAGGCCAAACTTGTGCGTGTGGTGCGCGGACGAGTGCTGGATGTTGCTGTGGATATCCGCAAGGGGAGCCCGACCTATGGAGGCTATGTGGCTGTGGAGTTGAGTGGCGAGAATGGCCGCCAACTATTCATCCCCAAGGGGTTTGCCCACGGCTTCCTTGCCCTCGAGGATGAAACGGTTTTCCAGTATAAGTGCGACGAATACTACCACCCCGAGAGTGAGGATGGCATTGCGTGGAACGACCCCGAGGTTGCCATCAATTGGGGTGTTGGCGAGGATGAGGTGATTCTCTCCGAAAAAGATGGAAACAGATTGAAACTGAAAGAGGTATGCGAGTTTTAGTTACGGGAGCTGCGGGGCAGTTGGGCCTCTCCCTGCGTCGCGCTACGGAGGGGAGCGAGGATTGCTACATCTTCACCGATGTGGAGGAGCTCGACATCACCTCGCAAAGTGCCGTGGAGGAGTTTGTTGCCTCGGAGCGCATAGACATTATCGTGAACTGTGCTGCCTACACCGATGTGGAGCGAGCCGAGGTGGAGGAGGATGTGGCCCACAGAATCAATGCTACGGCAGTGGCCCATTTGGCCGAGGCTGCCCGCAAGAACGACGCACTGCTGGTGCACATCTCCACCGACTATGTCTTTATGGGAGGGTGCTGCGGAATGCTCTCCGAGCAGAGCCATCCCCAGCCTCTCAATGCCTATGGCCGCACGAAACTCGCGGGCGAGAGAGCCATTGAGGCGAGTGGTTGCCACTATATCATCCTGCGTACCGCTTGGCTCTACTCCGAGTATGGCCACAACTTCGTGCGTACGATGTTGCGACTCACAGCCGAGCGCGAGCAGGTGAGGGTGGTGAGCGACCAATTGGGTAGCCCCACCTATGCAGGCGACTTGGCCGAGGCCATTGTTGCCATCATAGCGGAGCGCAATTTCCACGAGGGAATCTACCATTTCACCAACCTCGGTGAGTGTTCGTGGTGGCAGTTTGCCACCGAAATAGCCCGACTTGCAGGTCACACTCAATGCAGTGTGGTTCCCTGTACGACGGCCGAATATGGGGCGCGTGCTGCTCGTCCCCACTATGCAGTTTTGGACAAAAGAAAATTTATGACCACCTTCCGCAGGGATATCCCCGAGTGGAGGGAGTCGCTAAAGAGATGTTTGGATGAACTTCAGTCGTAATATTCTGATTACCGGTGGCGCGGGATTCATCGGCTCCCACGTTGTGAGGCGTTTTGTCACTCTCCACCCCGACTACCGCATTGTCAACCTCGACCTGCTGACCTATGCAGGCAATCCTGCCAACCTGAAAGATGTAGAGGAGAGGGAGAACTATGTTTTTGTGCGTGGAGACATTTGCGATGCAGAGTTGGTCGAGGAGCTGTTTAGTCGCTATGAGATTGATGGTGTCATCCACTTGGCTGCCGAGAGCCACGTCGACCGCAGTATTGTCGACCCGCTTGCCTTTGCGCGGACCAATGTTCTGGGCACACTCACCCTCCTCAATGCTGCGCGAAAGGCGTGGAATGGCTGTTGGGAGGGACGCCGATTCTACCATATCTCCACCGATGAGGTCTACGGAGCACTCCCTGCCGAGGGGGGACTCTTCACGGAGCATACACCCTATGCACCACACTCGCCCTATAGTGCATCGAAGGCCTCGAGCGACCACTTCGTGAGGGCCTTCCACGACACCTACGGACTCCCTGTGGTCCTCTCCAATTGCTCCAACAACTACGGCCCCTATCAGTTTCCCGAGAAGCTCATTCCGCTCTTTGTCAACAACATCCGCCTCCGTCGTCCGCTGCCCGTGTATGGTGCGGGTGAGAATGTGCGCGATTGGCTCTATGTCGAGGACCACGCGGAGGCCATCGACTTGATTTTCCACCGTGGCACCACCGGTGAGAGCTACAATGTGGGTGGCAACAACGAGTGGCGCAATATCGACCTCGTGCGGCTCCTTGTTGCGACCACCGACCGTCTGCTCGGCAATCCCGAGGGCCATTCATCTTCGCTCATAACCTTTGTGACGGATCGCGCGGGTCACGACTTGAGGTATGCCATCGACAGCTCCAAGCTGCAGCGCGAGTTGGGATGGCGACCACGACGCAGTTTCGAGGAGGGGCTGGAGCAGACCATACGTTGGTATCTCGACAACGACGAGTGGCTCGAGAATGTCACCTCGGGTGCCTACGAACACTACTACGAGGAACACTACGCAAAGAGATAGTCGGCAGAGGGCCGGCGTGTGTCGGCTGCGTGTCGAGATTTTTATCCACTAATCTATTATTGGGCTATGAGGAGAGCATTGATGGTTGTTGTGCTGTTGCTTATGGCCCTTTCTTCGCTCCGCGCGCAGCAACTCAGCGAGAGCTACTACAGGGAAAACTACTCGTGGATAGACCCCGAGTGGTGGGCCGACGAGAGCAACCCCTACCTGCTGCGAGAGACGGCAGGGGAGGCCCCTTTCGAGGAGTTTGCCATCTATGGGCTCTCCTTCATCGACTACGACTATCGTGGCAGTAGTCGCTTTAGCCGTGCTTCACTCTTGGGGGTGCTTCCCATCGACAATCCTCTGGAGCGCTACGGCAATTTCAACCTCTCCTCTCTGCTGCGCTCCTTGCCCCACTCCCACACCTACTCCTTCTACAACTCCCCCAACCACACGACTTCCCATCCCTCGGCAGAGGGTTTCGACCCCTCCCCAAGCACTCTCCCGTCCAAATCCAAGTTGAGGGTGGGGCTCTCCTCCCGCACCTACAATCTCTCCACCTCCTACTCCCTTGTGGCTCATCCCTCGGAGCAATTTTCGCTCTCTGTGGCACTTGGAGGTAGGGCAGGACGCGACCTCGCCATTGAGGGACTCTTTTCCGAGCGTGCCCATTTGTGGCTTGCTGGTGAGTGGCGCAGTGGGGAGAAAGATGGCTATGAGCAGAGCCTCACGGTGGCCTTTGTTGTGGTGCCGGAGTTGAGGTCGGGTCGTAGTTGGAATACGCAGGAGGTGTTCGACCTTGCCGGTAACCGACACTACAACTCCTATTGGGGCATCCAAAACGGGAAGGTGCGCTCTTCGCGTGTTACTCGCACAGCCTTACCCACGCTCTACGGAGAGTGGAATCTGAGAGATAACATCATCCTTACCGACCTCAATGTCTCGGCCCTCATTTCGGGCGGGCGCCACTCGCGCACTTCGCTCGAGTGGGATGGGGCGCCAAGTCCCTCGCCCGACTACTACGCCTATCTGCCAAGTAGCTTTGCCGACCCGCGCGTGGCTGCCGAGGTGGAGGGTGTGTGGGCTGCACGCAATCTCAGTTATACGCAGATTGATTGGCACCGCCTGCACCACATCAACGCCCTCTCCGACTCGGGAAGCCACTATGCCCTGATGTCCGAGCGGGAGGATAGGTTCTCTGCTGTGGGCGAACTGTCGGGCACGCTCTTGGGTGCGCGCAGGGTGAGAGTGGGTGTGCGCGGTGGGTGGTACGATAGCCACAACTACAACACCCCTGCCGACCTGCTCGGAGGTGGCAGGCTTGGGGATGGTGTGGAGACCTACGACTATAGAGTGGGCGATTGGCGCTGGGCGATTTTCTCCACCTTCCGACTCCGCAGTGCCGAGGGAGAGCTCTCGGGTGATGTGGAGCTCGGCTCGGAGGGGATGAACTATGAGTCGTTGGGTGCGAAGCCGCGCTTGGGTGACGAGAGCCATACCACTTTCCGAGGTCGTGTAGCCTGGAGTAGGGGTGTGGGTGACGGCCACCTCGGCCTTGTTGCCCACTACCACCACACGGCTCCCTATTGGGAGTCGCTCTTTGCTGCTCCCGAGGGACGAATGAGCAGGAACCCCTACGCCGGTGGAGTCGATTGGGTGGGCGGCGAGCTCAATGGCAACTACACTATTGGCCCCCTCCAACTCCACGCCACGCTCTATGGCGACTATGAATGGGGTGGGGCAACCACAGAACTATTCTGGGACGGACTCTCGTCGACCTATGCGTCGATTATGGCAGGAGGGCTGGAACAGTTGGGTTTAGGTGCGGAGTTGAGTGCCCAAGTTGAGCCGCTGGAGGGAGTGAGCCTGGAGGGACACCTCTCCCTCGCACATAGGTTCTACACCGATTCTGCCCTCGCCGACATCATCTCCTACGACGACGGAATGGTGATTGCCGAGGGCTCCGACTTGGACCTTGCGGGCCTCTCTTCCTCGGTTGCGCCTCGATTTATCGGTGCCCTTGCGGCCAAATATTTCTCTCCCTCGGGTTGGCTTTTCGGTGTGGAGTGGGCTGTGGCTATGGGGCGCACTATGGAGCCGTCGCTCCTCTTCGCCTCCGACTATCTTCTTTCGGCCAATCTCACGCCCGAAGAACGTAGCGCGCTCACCCAATCGGTGGAGCTGGGAAGTGCCTCGAATCTTGATGTTTTTCTATTCCGACGCTTTGGCAGACTTGGCATCTCGCTCTCGGTGGGCAATCTGCTCAATGATACAGAGGGTTATAGCGGTGGCTATCGCTCTTCGCGGGTGAAGGTCACCTCCAACGACCACACGCAGAGACTGTTGCCCTATGCTCCTCGCTACCGCCATCTCTATCCGCGACACCTCTATCTCACTCTGAACTATGAGTTTTAGAACTTTTCTCATCCTGCTCTTCGTTGCGGTTGCCGTGGCCGGCTGTGGCTACGACTCCCATAGCGATGTGGAGTTCCCGAGTAAAGATGCCACTCTCTCCTTTCCCCTCTCAGCACTGCGCGAGAGTGCGGGAAGCAAGGTGCCGTTTGCCGAGGGGACCTCTATTGGAGGTGTGGTTGTGGCCAACGACCTCTCGGGAAACTTCTATCGCACGGTGGTTGTGGAGGATGAGTCGGGTGCTGTGGCATTGAGGCTTGCTCTCTACGACCTTGCGGCCCTCTATCCCGTTGGGTGCAGGGTGTGTGTCGATGCCGCGGGACTTGTTGCGGAGGTGAGAAATGGCGTCGTGGAGGTCGGGTGGCCGGCAGATGCGTGGAATAGCGACGAGGTGAGAGCCATCGAGGGGCGCCACGAGATTTATGAGCGCGTGACTGTGGTCTCGCCCGAGAGGGAGGATGTTGTGCCCACCGCACTCACTGTCGATGAGATTGCCCTACGCCACTATGGGTGCTTTGTCGCACTCCGTGGACTCACCTTCCAGGGTGACGAGGAGGATGAAGATGTGGGCTCGGAGTATTGGCGCACCGATTGGGGCTCGACCTACTATGGCTCCGAGGCCGACAGGCTCTTTGTGGATGAGCTGGGGCGGTTTGTGTTGGTGCGAACGAGTCGCTATGCCGATTTTGCCGAGCAATCCATTCCGCGCGGTAGGATGTCCATTAGTGGCATACTCTATGCCGATAGATATAAGGGTGCCGATGTGCCCGTGTTGAAAATTAGGGATTTGAGCGATGTGCAGAGGGAAAGGTAGGTGGCTGCTGATGACGGTGTGCCTGATGGTGGTTGCCTCTGCGTGTGGGGAGCACGATGGGGAGGGCAGGGAGAGTGTGTCCATAGCTCACCTCCGCACCCTCTACAGAGGCTATCCCATCACCATCGCAGAGGATATCTACATCGAAGGCAGGGTGGTGAGCGACGATCGCTATGGCAATTTCTACCACACGCTTGTGCTCCAAGACTCCACGGGCGGAATCCCCATCCGTATCGACCACAATGCACTCCACACTCTCCATCCGCTTGGCTCCACTCTTCGCGTGCGCTGCCTCGGACTCCAACTCGGAAGCTATGGCGGTGCTGTTCGCCTCGGTGGAGAGAGTGATGGACGGGGCGAGGTGTCGGATTTGAGCCCAGCCGATTGGGCGCGCAGCTATGTGACGCTCGGAGAGGTGGATAATGTGGAGCCTCGCAGGGTCTCTATTGCCGAGTTGAGTGCCCGCGATATTGCCACGCTGGTGATGGTGGAGGATGTGGAAATTGTTGAGGGTGGAAGGCTGTGGAGCGAAGTTGCCGAGGAACGCGAGGTTCACGTTGTCGATGGTGTGCTCGACACACTTGTGGTGTCGCTCTCGCCCTATGAAGAACTATTCGACAGTAGGGTGCCGACGGGGCGCGTGGACGTTGTTGGGGTGTTGGACTACTTCCGACCCCACTATCAACTTGTCATTTCCTCGGTTAAGTCACTTAGCCCACGATAGGCACACCGAGTAGACACTAAACGGGAGTTGCAGAATTGCAACTCCCGTTTAGTTTTTTTTATTAAGAATTATTAAAATATAATTAAAATATTTAATAAATAATTAAAAATTCTCAATAACTATTTCTGCTTGGCTCTGTAGGCACAGCTGTACTTACCCTTTGCCATTGCACCCAACTTATTGCGTAGGAGGGTCTTGCGAATAGTCGAAAGGCGGTCGGTGAAGACAAAACCGTCGAGGTGGTCATACTCGTGCTGCACGATGCGAGCAGGCCAACCGGTGAGTTCCTCGTCGTGCTCCTCGAAGTTCTCGTCGAGATAGTTGATGCGGATGCTCTCGGGGCGATAGACATCCTCGTGAATGCCGGGGACCGAGAGGCAGCCCTCATTCATCAGCACCTCCTCCTCGCTCTCCTCATAGATTTCGGGGTTGATGAAGACCTTCTTGAAATCCTTGGCGGTGGGGTCGACATCCTCAAAGGGGGTGCCATCCACCACAAAGAGGCGGATGTCCTTGCCAATCTGGGGCGCTGCCAAGCCCACACCCTCACTTGCATACATTGTGGCAAACATATCCTCAATGAGCTTGCCAAGTTCGGGGTAGGTGGCGTCTATCTCCTTGCACTCCTTGCGAAGAATGCTCGAGCCGTAAATATAGATAGGGTATATCATAGCGTTTATCTCTCTTTGGTTATAAGTCTTGTTTGTATTGGAGCGAGTCCATATAGCTTTGGAGGATGATGGTGGCGGAGATTTTGTCCACAACGGCTTTGTCTCGGCGGGCCATCTTCTTCATACCTCCGTCGATCATTGCCCTGTGTGCGAGCACGGATGTGAAGCGCTCGTCGTGAAGGGCAATCTTACACTCCGGATAGTCGCTCTTGAGACTCTCCACAAAGGGCTCTATGGCTGCCCACGATTGGCTGGGCGTGCCATCCATCTGCGAGGGCTTGCCCACAACGATGATGTCCACTTGGTTGGTGCTCATATAGCTCTTGAGCCAGGCGCGCAACTGTGCTGTGGGGACTGTTTCGAGTCCGCCAGCAATTATCCTCAGCGGGTCGCTCACCGCAACCCCCGTGCGCTTCAGTCCGTAGTCTATGGCCAAAATTCTTCCCATAACGAGCCACAAAGATACAAAAGTGTTCCGGAAATTGGCCACATTCTCGCCACAAAAATCTATCTTTGCATCGAGTTAAACTCCATAGAGTAGAGTTGTATGGTGGAATTTCTTGTTGAGTGGGGCTACTTAGGCCTCTTTATTGCAGCCTTTTTGGCGGGCAGCATCGTGCCCTTTGCCTCGGAGGTGGTGCTCGGTGTGCTCTATGGAATGGGCGCCGACCCCGTGGTGTGTGTTGTGGCCGCTTCGGTGGGCAACACCCTGGGGGGATTGTTCTGCTTTTGGCTCGGCTGGCTTGGCAACTTGGAGCGCATTGAGAGGTGTCTGGGCGTGAGTAGTGCAAAGCTCGATAGGGTGGCCGATTGGGTCAAGCGCCGAGGAGCTTGGATGGGCTTGCTGAGTGTGCTGCCCGTAGTGGGGGAGGCCATTGTTGTGATGCTCGGAATGGCCAAGACCAATCCCTGGTGGAGCGGAGTGGCAATGCTTGTGGGTAAGAGTGCCCGATATATTCTCATAGTGCTCGGAATGATGGGCGTCGATATGTTCTTTTTGTAAATTTATTTGCCCGAAAGAGAACATCCTGTCGAAATAAAACATACTTTTGCAGTCGATTGTGCCACCCATTAATGGGTGTCACATTTTGCCCCCGCCACACCTCCACCGCAAGGCGCGTTTTCGCGAGAGCAGCAGTTAGGTTATTAACGTAGTTTCAAATCAATTCAGGTAGAAGTATGAAAAATTACACCTTCTTAAGCCTCTTTAAGAAGTATTCCACTGCGAGCTTTTGGCTTATTGCAGCCACAGTGATTGCACTCATTTGTGCCAATGTCCCTTCAATCAAAGAGTGGTATTTCGGTCTGCTCGAAACACCCGTTTCGATTTCCTTTGGAGAGTTCAACGTATTTTCCCACCACGGCGAGCCCTTCTCTCTGCAGGTGCTCATCAACGACTTTCTGATGGCAATCTTCTTCCTCTCGGTGGGCTTGGAGATTAAGCGCGAGATTCTGGTGGGTGAGTTGTCCTCTTTGAAAAAGGCAATCCTTCCCATCATTGGTGCTTGTGGCGGTATGCTGATTCCCGTGTTGGTCTTTTTTGCTGCCTGCCCATCGGAGGCTGCTATGCTGCGAGGTGCAGCCATCCCTATGGCCACCGATATCGCCTTCTCGCTGGGTGTATTGGGTATGTTTGGTAAGAGGGTGCCTATTGGACTCAAGGTGTTCCTCACCACGTTGGCTGTGGCCGATGACTTGGGTGGCATTCTGGTGATTGCCATCTTCTACACCTCCCAGATTGTGTGGGAATATATGATTCTGGTACTCATCTGCATTGTCGGTATGATTGTCGGCAATAGGTACAACATCAAGAGTAAGACCTTCTATCTCATCTTCGGCGCCATAATGTGGTTTGCAATGCTCAACTCGGGCATCCACGCCACCATCTCGGGTGTGATTGCGGCCCTCTGCATCCCTGCCAGCATTGGCAAGGGTACTCGCTACTACATCGAGCGCATCCGAAAGAACATCGGCGAGTTCCCCGAGGTGGAGATTACCGACCGCCATCAGGTTGTGGTCTTCAGCAACGACGAGATCCAGAT
The DNA here is from genome assembly GCA_017390585.1 of Tidjanibacter sp. GTDB lineage: Bacteria > Bacteroidota > Bacteroidia > Bacteroidales > Rikenellaceae > Tidjanibacter. The sequence goes on from JAFPBB010000015.1 coordinate 29,813, forward strand.
GCTCAAGAGTGTGGAGTCGGCTGCCGACCACTTGGTTAGCCCCCTGCAACACTTGGAGGACGATCTGAGGGAGTTTATCAACTACATCATTCTCCCTTTGTTTGCATTTGCAAATGCGGGCGTAGATTTGAGCAATGTCCACTTTGTAGACCTCTTCTCGGGTGTGAGTCTGGCGGTTATGCTCGGCTTGGTTGTGGGCAAGTTTGCGGGTGTGTTGAGCTTCTCGTGGTTGGCCATTAAGACAAAGATTGCATCGATGCCCTCGGGTGCCGATTGGAAATCCTTTGCCAGCGTGTGTATGCTCTGTGGCATCGGTTTCACCGTCTCGATGTTCATTGCCGACTTGGCCTATTCGCCCCTCGGTGTGGATGGTCGCACTATGCTCGACCACGCAAAACTCGGCATCCTCTGCGGCACCATCATCTCGGCACTCGCGGGTGCATTGTTGCTGAATAATACCCTTCCCAAAGTAGAAAAATAAGGGCGTGTGGCAACATCTCACGACTACATAGAGTTTGTTATGGACCAGATGGAGACCGCGCATACGGGTCTCCATCTTTGGTATCGCCCGATGTTTGGCGAGTTTTGTGTCTATTCGGGTGAGAAGCCTCTGCTGTTTGTGTGCGACAACGCGGTGTTTGTCAAGAAGTTGGAGTGCGTATCGCAACTGCTGGCCGATGCGGCAGTGGGAGAACCCTATCCGGGTGCCAAGGGCTATGTGGTGCTCGATATTGAGGATGTTGCTCTGGTGCGAGAGGTGTTGCTCCAGCTCGACCTGCACAAACCTATGCCTAAACCTAAAAAACGACGATGCATGCGATGAGTACAACAACCTTTTCAACCCCACGACTCATCCTTCGCCCCTGGTGTGAGGATGATGCGGAGGCCCTGTTTCGTTGGGCCTCCAATCCCGCCGTTGGACCCATTGCGGGGTGGCCTGCCCACCGCAGTGTGGAGGAGAGTAGGGAGATTATCCGCACGGTCTTCTCTGCACCCGAAACCTATGCCATTGTGTGGCGCGAGACGGATGAGCCTATTGGTGCCGCTGCCATCAAGAGTGGCGAGGGGCTCTCACCCTCGTTGCAGGGAGATGGCGATACGGAGCTGGGCTATTGGCTGGCGGAGCCATATTGGGGTCGCGGCATTATGACGGAGGTTGTGGAAGTATTGATTGATAGGGCTTTGGGCGAGCTCGGATATCACAGAGTGTGGGCGGGTTACTACGATGGCAACTTGCGCTCTTGTAGGGTGATGGAGAAGTGTGGATTCAGGCCCCACCACACCGAGTACGATAAGCCGACTCTCCTTGGTGACACCCGCACCGAACACTTTATGGTGGTGGAAAGATAGTGTCGCGCACAATGGTTTGACCACTTGACACCCCCACCTGAAACGAGAAAACCACCTACAACTTGTAGGTGGTTTTTCTTTGATTTGAATCTCGTCGGGGTGAAGTGATTCGAACACTCGACCCCCTGCTCCCAAAGCAGGTGCGCTAACCGGACTGCGCTACGCCCCGAATTGACGGTGCAAATATAGAGATTTATTTTTGAAATCCAATTGTTTTTTCGTGGAGAGCTCCACTAATTATTTTCGTGAGTCTGTCGACTCTCGAAAGGATGATTGTGTGGGCCACTCGTGGGACAACTTTTCGGCGCATAGCGTGGGCGTTGTTGGTGCTTGGAGGAGAGGAGGAGAGGTGAAAAACGTGACATCCTAAGTGGAGTGCGGAGTGATGATGTGAAAGTGGTTGAGGCCGAGAGAAATTTTTCCTTGTTTAGTTGCTGAATGTAGGCGGTAATTTTAGAAAAATTAACTACTTTTGTAAATTCGAATGATGTTGTTCTGATTGAACGACAATGTAATGGAAAATTTAAGGAAATATCGGAAATATGAAGGCGGAATATGTGAAATTTGTAGACGAACTTATTGAGTTGGCAATCAAAGAGGATATCGGTGACGGTGACCACACCTCACTCGCAACTATCCCCGAGGATGCGCGCGGAAGGATGAAACTGCTGGTGAAGCAGGAGGGCATCATTGCAGGCATTGAGGTGGCTGTGGCAGTCTTCCGCAGGCTCGACCCCACCATCCAGATAGACATCCTGATTGAGGATGGCGCAAGGGTGAAGGTGGGTGATGTGGCCTTCTACGTCGAGGGACGCACTCGCACCCTCCTCCAGGCAGAGCGCATCGTGCTCAATATTATGCAGCGAATGAGTGGTGTGGCCACCCAGACTGCTGTCTACGCAAAGATTCTCGAGGGCACCTCCTGCAAGGTTCTTGACACCAGAAAGACCACCCCCGGTATGAGGGTGCTCGATAAGATGGCCGTGAAGATTGGCGGCGGCGAGAACCACCGAATCGGCCTCTTCGATATGGTGCTGCTCAAGGATAACCACATCGACTTTGCGGGCGGCATCATTCCCGCCATTGAGGCTACGAAGAGGTATCTTGCCGAGAAGGGTAAGAATATCCCCATCGAGTGCGAGGTGCGTTCGCTGTCGGATATCGACCTTGTCTTTGAGGCCGGTGGTGTGGACCGCATTATGTTTGATAACTTCACCCCCGAGCAGACCCGCAAGGCTGTGGAGAAGGTGGAGGGCCGCTGCAGCACCGAGTCGTCGGGTGGCATCACACTCGAGACTATGAGGGCCTATGCCGAAGCCGGCGTGGACTACATCTCGGTGGGCGCGCTCACCCACCAGATTAAGAGCCTCGATATGAGCCTCAAGGCGTGTAAGTAGTTAGAACTAAGTAGCGATTTGCCTCACAATTACCTTGTTTGTGGTATTGTTGGGACTTCGCCTACTAAATAATTTTGCAACCGAAAAATTGAAATGAAGAATATGAAGAAATTTCTTGTAGTTTTTTGCTTGTTGTGCGGTGCTCTTGCAGTCTCTGCCCAGCCCAAATTTAGCTATGCCGACATCGCAGCCGGCAAGTTTAGCCAGAAGAGCGTCTATGGTGTGCGCTCGATGAAGGATGGTGAACACTACACCACCCGCAGCGGAAGTGTCATCTACCGCCACTCCTATGCAGACCACAATGCCAAGGAGGTGCTCCTCGATTACGCTGCTGCAGGTGTGGGCAAGTGGATTGCGGACTACACCTTCTCGCCCGACGAGAACAAGATTCTCTTCCGTCTCAACTCGCGTCCTCTCTATCGCCGCTCCAACTTCTCCCGCTATGTGGTCTACGATAGGCTTTCGCAGAAGGTGGTTGAGGTGTCGGAGAGTGGCGATGTGCGCTATGCGCTCTTCTCGCCCGATGGCAGCAAGGTGGCCTTTGTTCTCGACAACAACATCTACATCAAAGATCTCGACCAGAATTTCACCTACCCCGTTACCGAAGATGGCAAGTGGAACCACATCATCAACGGTATGCCCGATTGGGTCTATGAGGAGGAGTGGGGAATCGACCACGCCTTCTGCTGGTCGCCCGATGGCTGCAAGATTGCCTTCCTGAAGAGTGACGAGAGCAGGGTGAAGGAGTTTGGCTTTATGAAGTTCCGCACCAAAACGCCCTATCCCGAGTTGTTCAAGTATAAATACCCCAAGGCTGGAGAGGAGAACTCCTCCGTGTCGCTCCACGTCTACGATGTGTTGGAGGGCACGACTACCAATGTCAGCACCGACCACGTCGGCGATCTCTACATCCCCTTCTTTGACTGGACTCCAGATGGCAGGCTCTACTACTTTGTCATCAACCGCCTCCAGAATGAGCTGGATGTGAAACTCATTGAGGAGGATGGCCAGAGGGTGATCTATTCCGAGAGGGACGAAAAGTATATCGACGGCATCTCGAATGGCACCATCACTTTCCTCTCCGACTCGGATAGGTTCATCGTTCGCAGCGAGAGGGATGGCTATGCCCACCTCTACCTCTCTTCTCTCTCGAAGGGTGGCCTCAAGGCTATCACCGCCGGCGAGTGGAATGTTACCGAGGTGGTCTCCACCACCGATAAGCAGATTTGGTATCTCTCCACCGAGGGCTCGCCCCTCCGCAGGGAGCTCTATCGCATCGACCTCAGTGGCAAGAACAAAAAGCGCCTCTCCACCACCGAGGGCACCTATTCGATCTCGCCCAGCGCAGGTTGCCGCTACTACATCTCCTACTTCTCCAATGCCACCACTCCCAATATTGTCACTCTCCATAAGGGTAATGGTAAACTCATTGACACTCTGGAGGATAATGCGAAGTTGAGAGAGTATGTCGAGGAGATTAAGCTCCCCGTCAAGGAGTTCTTCACCTTCACCACTCCCCGCGGAGATGTGCTGAATGCCTACATCAAGAAACCTGCCGACTTCGACCCCTCGAAGAAATATCCCGTCTTGCTCACCCAATATAGCGGCCCCGGCTCGCAGGATGTGCGCGACAGGTGGACCATCGATTGGGAGGATGTGTTGGTGCAGCACGGCTACATTGTGGTGGACTGCGACCCCAGGGGTACGGGCTTCCGCTCGGCGGAGTTCAAGAAGAGCACCTACGGCATTATGGGTCGTCTCGAGACCGAGGACCAGATTGCCTTTGCCGAGTATGTCAAGACCCTTCCCTATGTCGACGCAGAGAGAGTGGGCGTCTACGGCTGGAGCTATGGCGGCTTTATGGCCCTGAACTGCATCCTCAAGGGTGCCGATACCTTCAAGATGGCCATCTCGGTGGCTCCCGTGACCTCGTGGCGCTACTACGACTCGGTCTACACCGAGCGTGTTAATGGCCTGCCCCAGACCAATGCCGAGGGCTACGACGAGCCTTCGCCCATCGGCTACGCGGCCAACCTGAAGGGCAAACTGCTGCTGATGCACGGCACTGCCGACGACAATGTACACGTTCAGAATGCCTATGCTATGGTCCACGAGTTCGTCAGGGCAGGCAAGCAGATCGATATGATGATCTACACCGACGATAACCACTCGATGCTCCCCTATGGTTCGACTAACGTGCGAGAGAAGATGGTGGAATACTGCTTGGAGAACTTGTAGAGCAACACCGATTGCGCTGCAAACAAGTAAATGTGTGAAAACTAAACATTGATTAGTACTGAATATGAGAAAAATTATTGGTTTATTTTGTGCGCTGATGTGCATTGCTGTTGTTGAGGCTCAGAATGTCCGTGGCGTGGTGAGGGATACCAATGGCGAGGTTCTGATAGGCGCGAGTGTCTATTGGGAGGGTACGACCATCGGTACGGCTACCGGCGTAGATGGTAGCTATGAACTCTATAGGGTTAAGGACCACACCAAACTTGTGGCGGCCTACATCGGCTATGTGGACTCCGTTGTGGAGGTGAGCCGCGATATGGAGGTGGTGGATTTCACCCTCTCGGATGGCGTTGGTATCGAAGAGATTGTCATTCAGGGTGGCGCCGACAACAAGATTCGCCAGAGTAGCATTATGGCGGGTGAGAATATCAGCTTTGCCGGCTTGTGTAAGATGGCTTGCTGTAACTTGGCCGAGAGCTTCGAGAACTCGGCAGCTGTTACGGTTGGTTATAGTGACGCCGTGAGTGGCAGCCGACAGATTAAGATGCTCGGTTTGGCGGGTACCTACACCCAGATTTTGGACGAGAATAGGCCCATTATGAGGGGTATTGGTTCGCCCTATGGTTTGAACTACACGCCCGGTATGTGGCTCAACTCCATCCAGGTCTCCAAGGGTATCGCTTCTGTTACCGCTGGCCATGAGGCTATCACAGGCCAGATCAACCTCGAGTATCGTAAACCTACTGACGAGGAGAAATTCTTTCTCAACATCTACTTCGATAATGAGTTGAAGCCCGAGGTCAATATTGCCATCCCCTTTGCCTTTGACAAGGATAAAAAGTTGACAACCAATCTGTTGCTTCACTACTCGGGTGATACGCAGCCCTTGGACCACAATGGCGACGGTTTCAGGGACCTCCCCATGGCACGCCAGATTAATGTGGCCAACCGTTGGCTCTATCAGGCCAATGATGGTACACAGTGGCGCTGGGGTTGGCGATTTGTAAATGAGAACCGTGTCGGTGGCCAGATGGAGTATGAGCCCGCAAGGTATGACCAGATGGTGAGCGAGAAACAGGTTTACGGTTCGGAGATTAAGAATATGGGCCTCAATGCCTATTTTAAGGTGGGTAAACCCATCGGCTCGGCCGTGTGGGACGAGGAGAACGATGAGGAAAAACGCTCCAGCGTGGCCTTCGTGATGGATATGGACAACTTCAGGATGGACTCCTATTTTGGCCTTAATTCCTACGAGGGTGTTGACCAATCTTTCTGGGCCAACCTCTTCTATCAGCACTACTTCTCGGGTCGCTCGTCGTTGGTGACAGGTGGCTCCTTGTGGGTGCGCAATATCGAGGAGAAAGTTGTGCAGTGTAATATCCCTATCAATGGTGGAATGGAGATGACCGAGCCGGGTCTGTTTGCCGAATACACCTATGCCATCAAGGATAAACTCTCCATTGTGGCCGGTTTGAGGGGCGATTTGGTCGACTTCATCACTGCCGATGGCCTGAAGAATTACAGGGCTATTGTGACCCCTCGTATGCACCTCCGTTACAATTTTACCGACCAGACCGTATTGAGGGCTTCGGCAGGTCTGGGTTCGAGGAGGGTGATGCCCTTCACAGATAACATCTGGATGCTGGCTACGAATAGAGTAATAGAGAACCTCGTTGAGCCCGGCAAAGATTTGGAGCAGGCGGCCACCTTTGGCGGTAGCCTGAGTCATACCCTGAGCCTTGTGGGCTACAACGACCTCACTGTGAGCCTCGATTTCTTCCGCACCCAGTTCTCCAATACCGTTTATGCCGATCAGGAGTATGGAGATGGTCGCATCAGGATTTACTCCACCGACCTTCCCGCTTGGGCCAACAACTATCAGCTCGATGTACAGTGGACCCCCGCCGAGGGACTCGATATTTTCACCACATTCCGCTACACCGATTCGCGCATTACGCACGAGGCTCGCGAATACTCAAAACCTGCCTATCAGCGTATGGCCGCCTCGGAGAATGGGGGTGAGCGTATGTTGGTTGACAGGCCCCTTGTAGGCAAGTTCAAGGGCCTTGTTAATGTGCAGTATGCCACCAAGTTCCGCCGCTGGGTGTTCGACTTCACCGCACAGCTCAATGGTCCGATGAGGCTGCCCGCATTGGATGGCAATATTGCCGCTGCGGAGTATTCGCCCATCTATCCTATGTTCTACGGTCAGGTGAGCCACCGAGTGGGCCAGTGGGACATCTATGTGGGCTGCGAGAATATCCTCAACTATATGCAACACAACCCCATCATCGGTGCCGATGCACCCTTTGGTCCCGACTTCAACTCGTCGGTTGTGTGGGGCCCCCTGATGGGTCGCAAATTCTACATTGGTGCGAGGTTTAATCTCTATTAGAAATCAAAATAATACTAACAAATAAACCGTACAATTATGAAAAAACTTATCGTTATGTTGTTGGCTCTCACCATCGGTGTGGGTGCTGTGTCGGCTCAGGAGAAGAAGGCCAAAAAGACCGAGACCGTGGAGTTTAAGACCGATCTCGACTGCGAGAATTGCGCCAAGAAAATCCTGAACGTCATCCCCTTCAAGAAGGGCGTGAAGGATTGCGTTGTTGATGTTCCCACCAAGAGCGTGAAGGTTACTTTCGACCCCCGCAAGACCGATGCTGCAAAGCTCGAGGCAGAGCTGAATAAGATTGATGTTCACGTGGTTAAGCCCGAGGAGTGCAAGGGCGAGTGTGCAGGTCTCTGTGTGGGTGAGCACACCAAGCAGGATGCTTGCTGCGGTGGCGACCACAATCACGACCACAATCATAGCCACGACCACAACCACGACCACGCCGGTCACAACCATTAGTATCGACAAATGAATACCCTGCCCGAATGAGGTGGGGTATTTGTTAAATTATTTTAGGATATTATGAAAAAGTTTGTAAAAATTTTATTAATTGCCGCATCGGTATTGGCAGTGAGCTGCACCGCAAAAGAGCCCACAACTCCCAAGGTGTATATGACCACCGATATCTCCGCCGAAGGTTTGGTGAAGGTGTTTGAGGCACTGGGTGTGCAGTATGATGGCAAGGTGGCTGTGAAAATCTCCACTGGCGAGCGTGGTGGTCACAACTTCCTGAAGCCCGAGCTTATCAAAGATTTGGTGCAGAAGGTGGATGGAACTATTGTTGAGTGCAACGTTGCCTACCCTGGTGCTCGCTACTCCAATGAGGAGCATTGGAACACCATCAAATACCACGGATTCTATGACATCGCTCCCTGCGATATTATGGACGAATTTGGTGAGGTGCGCATCCCCGTGCAGGACACCACACACCTCAAGTTCAACATTGTTGGCGACCACATTGCCAACTACGATTGGATGATTAACCTTGCCCACTTCAAAGGCCACGCAATGGGCGGCTTTGGTGGCGTGCTGAAGAATCAGTCGATTGGCGTTGCTTCGTCCAATGGTAAGGCCTACATCCACTCCGCAGGCAAGGTAACCACCAAGGAGGAACTCTGGGCTGGCATCGGCCAGACCGAGCAGATACACTTCCTCGAGGCTATGGCAGCTGCCGCACAGTCGATCCACGAGTACTATGGCGGTAAGATGGTCTATATCAATGTGATGAACAACCTCTCGGTGGATTGCGACTGCAATGCTCACCCTGCCGACCCCGAGATGGGTGACATCGGTATTTTGGCTTCTACCGACCCTGTTGCTCTCGATCAGGCTTGTGTTGATTTGGTTTTCGAGTATCCTTCGACCGAGGGTGACGACGCGGCTGCGCTTATTGAGCGCATCAACTCTCGCCACGGCATCCACATCATCGAGCACGCCGAGAAAATCGGCCTCGGCTCTCGCACCTATGAGCTTGTGAATATCGACTAAAACGGAGTGCTACTCCACGAAAAAAGGGACATCATTTCTGATGTCCCTTTTTTCGTGGAGCTGGGGGGAGTCGAACCCCCGTCCAAACAGTCTGCCTGAAAGCTTTCTACACGCTTAGCCACCGCTTAATCCTCCTACTACAGCCCGGTGAGTGGCAACCAAACCGCAGTCCCAGTCCCTAAATTTTCGCCCAAACGGTCGGGACATCCCGCGGGCTATCTTCTCATTGATGATACTCCATAGGTAGAGGCGACAAGAAGCGGGTCACCCTTGCGGAGTACTCGTCCTCACACCAGCCTTGGGCGCGTGGATTAAGCCAATTAACTCGGTTAATTAGGCAGCGAGTGCGTAGCTATTATTGCCATTTAATTGTTTGAGCGTTGAGATTAACGAGCCCCCACACAAAGCTCGGCGTGCTTACCGACCTGCATATCCTGCTGTCAAAACCGGTCAACCCCGTCGGAAAGTGTGTGCAAAGATAATGCAAAGTTTCCGAAAATGAAAATATCCCAATATTTCGACAGAGCCTGATGCGCTAAAAAAGTTGAAAAATGTGGTGGGGAGAGTGGGAAAAGTGGGGGTGAAAATTGGAATTTCGGAATAAAATACCTATTTTTGTTTGTTTTTAAGGCGCTATTTACGATGACCAAAAAGAGTGTTATAGAGCTTCGTGGAGTGAATGTCTACCAGCCTGAAGATGAGGGTGGTAGGCTTAGTTATAGGAATGCTCAGCAGGTTCTTGCCGATGTTAATCTCTCGATTGGTAGTGGAGAGATGGTCTACTTCATTGGCAGGGTCGGCAGTGGAAAGTCGTCGTTGCTCAAGACTCTCTATGCCGAGCTTCCGCTTGTGGAGGGTGAGGGTAGTATTGCAGGGTTCGATCTTGCTACTCTGCGCCGTAGGGACATCCCAATGTTGCGTCGCAAGGTTGGGGTGGTCTTTCAGGACTATAGGTTGCTCCGCGACCGCAATGCGTGGGAGAATATTCGCTTTGTGCTGAAGGCGACGGGCTGGAAGAGTGAGGCCGATATCGCTGCGCGTGTGGAAGAGCTGATGGGCATAGTGGGATTGCGAAATAAGGAGTACAAAATGCCCCACGAACTCTCCGGTGGTGAGCAGCAGAGGCTCGTTATTGCCAGGGCCCTGGCGAATAATCCGGAGATTATCCTTGCCGATGAGCCCACGGGTAATCTCGACCCCAAATCGGCCAACGATGTTATGGAGTTGTTCTGTAGGATTGTGTCGCAGGGGTGCTCGGTTGTGATGGCTACTCACAACATCCAGCTGGTGGGTGCATTTCCCGCACGCACACTGATGTTCCGCAAGGGGCGCGTGGAGGAGATGGATGTTCGGGCTGAGTTGAAGAAGTAGTGGCCGAAGTGGCGGGTGGCGCAGAGGAGGTTACCTGCCGTGTGAAAAAAGAGAAAGATAAACGAAATAAATAAAATTCAAGACGATGGAAAATTTGGAACAGCAGAATGTGGCTCCACAGCAAGAGGAGTACTCGGCCTCGAGTATTCAGGTGCTTGAGGGTCTTGAGGCAGTGCGTAAACGCCCTGCAATGTATATTGGTGACATCGGTGAGCGTGGTCTCCACCACCTTGTTTATGAGGTTGTGGACAACTCTATTGACGAGGCGCTGGCCGGTTTCTGTACCGACATCAAGGTGGTGATTAATGAGGATAACTCCATCACCGTGGAGGATAATGGCCGTGGTATTCCTGTGGGTATCCACGAGCAGGAGGGTAAATCGGCTCTCGAGGTGGTGCTCACCATTCTTCACGCTGGTGGTAAGTTCTCCAAGAACTCCTACAAGGTGTCGGGTGGTCTCCACGGTGTGGGTGTGTCGTGTGTGAATGCACTCTCGACCCAGCTGATTGCCACCGTACACCGCGATGGTAAGATCCACCAGATGACTTTCAGCCGTGGCGCTGCTACTTCGGAGCTGAAGATTATTGGCACTACCGATCGCACAGGTACCACCATCCAGTTCAAGCCCGATGGCGACATCTTCACTGCCACCGAGTATCGCTATGAGATTCTGGCTGCACGATTGAGGGAGCTCTCGTTCCTCAATAAGGGTGTGAATCTCGACCTCACCGACCGTAGGGAGAAGGATGAGGAGGGCAACTTCATCCACGAGCACTTCTACTCCGAGACCGGTCTGAAGGGTTTTGTGGAGTACCTCGATGAGAGCCGCGGCCAGAAGATTATCGACGAGATTATCTACATCGACACCGAGCGTAACGGCACCCCTGTGGAGGTGGCTATGCAGTATAACGATAGCTTCTCGGAGAACGTTCACTCCTATGTCAACAATATCAACACCATCGAGGGCGGTACCCACCTCACTGGTTTCCGCAGGGCACTCACCCGCACTATGAAGAAGTATGCCGAGGAGAATGGCTTGCTCACCAAGGTGAAGTTCGACATCTCCGGCGACGACTTCCGCGAGGGCCTCACAGCTGTGGTTTCGGTGAAGGTTGCTGAGCCTCAGTTTGAGGGTCAGACCAAGACCAAACTCGGCAACGACGAGGTGTCGGCTGCAGTGGATGGTGCCATCTCGCAGGCTCTTACCAACTACCTCGAGGAGCACCCCAAGGATGCCAAGGCTATTGTGGATAAGGTGGTGCTGGCAGCAACTGCGCGCCACGCTGCTCGCCACGCAAGGGAGCTTGTTCAGCGCAAGACGGTGCTTTCAGGTTCGGGCCTTCCCGGCAAATTGTCGGATTGTGCCACTCGCGATCGCTCGAAGGCGGAGATTTTCTTCGTCGAGGGTGATTCGGCAGGTGGTACTGCGAAGTTGGGCCGCAATAGGGAGTTCCAGGCAATTATGCCCCTGAGGGGTAAGATTCTCAATATTGAGAAGGTGCAGGAGCACCGTATGTGGGAGAATCAGGAGATTAAGAATATTTTCACTGCGCTTGGCGTCTCCATCGGTACAGAGGAGGATAGCAACGCACTCAATATGGAGAAGTTGCGCTACAATAAGATCATCATTATGACCGATGCCGACGTCGATGGTAGCCACATTGCAACCCTTATGCTCACCTTCTTCTTCCGCAAGATGAAAGAGCTGATTGAGAATGGCCACGTATACATTGCTATGCCCCCTCTCTACCTTGTGAAGAAGGGCAATGCGAAGCACTACTGCTGGACCGACGAGGAGAGGGCGAGGATTACGGCCGAGCTGGGTACGAAGGGTGTGACCGTGCAGCGCTACAAAGGTCTCGGTGAGATGAATGAGCACCAGCTGTGGGAGACAACTATGGATCCCGAGACTCGCACTCTCAAGCAGGTGACCATCGACAATGCTGCCGAGGCAGACAGGATTTTCTCGATGCTTATGGGCGATGAGGTGGGTCCTCGTCGTGAGTTCATTGAGAAGCACGCGAAGTATGCAAACATCGACGCATAAGTGAGACGAGGCGTCGATGAAGCCAGGAGCAAATTTGTGTTTTGAAACTTGAACTTTGAATAATATGGAAGTAACCATCATTGGAGTTGCAGGCGGCACCGGCAGTGGCAAGAGTACGCTTGTAAAGCGATTGCAGGAGGCTTTCGCAGGTGATAAGGTGGCAACAATCTGCCACGACTACTACTACAAGTCGTTCCCCAATCTGACCTATGAGGAGCGCTGTAAACTCAACTACGACCATCCCGCGGCATTTGATACCGATATGATGGTGGAACACATCAAGGCTCTCAAGAGTGGCGTGGCAATTGAGCACCCTGTATACTCGTTTGTGGAGCACAACCGCACGGATGAAAAGGTGCCCGTGAAACCCTCGAGGGTGATAATTGTGGATGGCATCCTCATCTTTGAGAATCGAGAGTTGCGCGATTTGATGGACATCAAGGTTTTTGTCGACACCGACGCAGATATTCGCCTCTCGCGAAGGATTTTGAGAGACGTGAAGGAAAGGGGCCGCTCGATGGAGTCGGTCATCAGCCAATACACCACCACGGTGAAACCTATGCACGAGGAGTTCGTTGAGCCTTCGAAGAAGTATGCCGACGTGATTATTCCCGAGGGAGGTTTCAATTCGGTGGCAGTGTCGATGTTGATTGAGAATATCAAGTCGCTCATTGGCGAAAAATAGAATTTGCCCGTGGGGCCGGATGGCGTTGGGCAAAATGTGTAAGTCTAACTAAGTTAAGGAGATAAATATGTTGGTAGTTAGGGAGATAGTAACAAAGAGAGATAGGCGTAAGTTTTTCAACTTCCCCGTGAGGCTCTACAAGGACTGCCCTTGGTTTGTGCCTGCGCTCTATGTCGATGAGCAGAGCGAATTTGACCCCAAGCAGAATGGCGCTTTCGCCTATGCGGAGTGCAAAATGTGGTTGGCCGAGAGGGACGGAAAGGTCGTTGGCCGCGCCGCTGGTGTACTCAATAAGGCCTACAATGAGAAGATGAGCGTGAAGCAGATGCGTTTCACTCGCTTCGATTTTGTGGACGACGCCGAGGTTGTGGATGCACTCTTTGCCAAGGTGGTGGAGTATGCCAAGGAGAAGGGAATGAATGAGATTATCGGTCCCATCGGCTTCTCCGATTTGGATAAACAAGGCCTTGTTATTGAGGGCTTTGAGGAGGAGGATATGTATGTCACCCCCTATAACTATCCCTACTATGTCACCCACTTTGAGCGCCTCGGGCTGACCAAAAAGGTCGATTGGGTGGAGTATCAGATCACCATCCCCGAGAAGGTGAACGAGCGACTCGACCGCATTGCCGATATGGCCATCCAGAGATATGGCTACAAGGTGCTGAGATTCAATAAGATCTCCGAAATTAAGCCCTACATTGTTCCCGCATTGCAGATTCTCAATGAGGCCTTCGAGAAATTGTTTGGCACCGTGTGGTTGAGCGACAAACAGCTCATCGACTTCTCCAAGTTGATAATGCTTGTTGGCAACCCCGACTATGTCTCGGTTGTGCAGGACAAAAACGACAACATCATTGGCTACAGCTTTATGGCCCCCTCGATTAGTAAGGCCGTGAGGGAGTCGAAGGGAAGGTTGTTCCCCTGCGGAATTTTCCGCATCCTGAGGGACCTGAAGAGGAGCAAAACTCTCGACCTGTATAGCATTGGTGTGAAACCCGAGTATCAGAACAAGGGTGTGAATGCTGTGCTGCTGCGCGAGGGCTTCAGGGGAGCCATCAAGAATGGAATGAAAATTGCGGAAACGGGTCCGGAACTCGAGAATAATATTGAGGTCCAGAGCCAGTGGAAGCACTACGAACACCGTAATCACAAGAGACGCAGATGTTATACCTATTCCTTGCAGTAATTTGTGCATCGACCTATTCGATCCTGTTCAAACTATTCGCTTGCAGAGATGTAGATTCTCTGCAAGCGATTGCTTTTAATTATCTCACAGCCACTTTGTTGGGTGTTTTATTGAGCCTCGGCGATATGAGTGGAGGCTTGGTGTTGGGATGGAGAGAGTGGGGACTTTCGGCCATTATGGGAGTGATGTTTATGGTGGCCTTTGTGCTGATGGCACGGAGCACGGCTGTCTCGGGCGTGGCTGTCACCACTGTGGCCGCTCGAGTGGCACTTATCATTCCCGTTGTTTTGAGCTACCTCTTCATTGAGCAGAGCGTGGCACCTCGTTGGGGGGCTATTGCTGTGATTATTGTTGCCCTTGTGCTGGTGATTTGGCAGCCGAATCAAGGGGCAAAGGGCGAGTCGAAGAGGGCGGGTACGCTGGGAACGATTCTGCTTCCTGCGTTGGTGTTTCTGCTTTTCGGCGCCAACAACTTCTGCCTCAATTGGGCGCGTAGTGGACTCGATGCACCCGGTGCCGCGGCACAACTCTCGGCAGCGATATTTGCCTTTGCGGCCCTCTCGGGATGTGCCTACTACTTGATGGTGAGCAAGAAGAGAAAGTTTTCGTGGGTGGCCCTCGGAGGTGGTGTGGCCCTCGGTGTGGCCAACTTCTTCACCACCTATTTTATGATTCTCGGACTCGAGATGCTGCCCAGCGGAGTCTTTTTCCCCATCTACCACGTTGGCATCGTGGCTCTTGTTGCCACGATTGGTGTGGTGCTCTTTGGTGAGCGACTCTCGAGGGTGCAACTCGTTGGCTTGGCAATTGCGGCGGTGGGAATTGTTGCATTTTTCGTGTAGAAATATTATATTTGTAGAGCGTGCAGTGTGGCCGCAGATGTGACCTATGGCAAACTATAGAAGGATAATCGACAACTTGGCCTCGGGTGTGAGGGTGGATGGCGCGGTGTTGGCCGAGCTCATTGGCCCTGCCGAGGAACGGGTGAGAGAGTATGCTGCTGGCTTGGCACGCGAGGTCGCGGAACAACACTTCGGTAAAGGGGTGTTTCTGCGCGGTCTGGTGGAGATATCCAATCGCTGCTCTCGCGGCTGCTACTACTGTGGACTTCGGGCAGAAAATGACGCCGTGAGACGCTATACTCTTGAGGAAGAGGAGATTGTGGCAGCTTGTGAGGAAGGCTATGAGTTGGGATTTCGCAGCTTTGTACTCCAGGGTGGCGAACTCCACAATATTGAGCAGGGGATTGCCCACCTCACGCGCCGACTCAAGAGCACTATGGCGGATGCGGCGCTGACCCTCTCGCTCGGAGAGCAGAGCGAGGCTACCTATAGGGCTTGGCGCGAGGCTGGTGCCGACCGCTATCTGCTGCGCCACGAAACGGCCTCGCCCGACCACTATGCTATGCTCCATCCCTCGTGGATGAGCTATGAGAGTAGGCTCGAGTGCTTGGAAGTGCTCCATCGCCTCGGCTACCAGAGGGGTGCAGGATTTATGGTTGGTTCCCCTGGACAGACCGTACACCACTTGGCTCAGGAGATAGATTTCCTCGGCAGGTTGAGACCCGAGATGGTGGGCATAGGCCCGTTTGTACCCCAGAGTGCAACCCCTTTTGCCAAGCAGGAGAGAGGGAGCGTGGAGAGGACACTGCTGATGATTTCGCTTGTGCGACTCACTCTGCCCAAGGCTTTGATACCCGCCACTACGGCGCTCGCCTCGTCGGATGAGGCAGGCACCGTGAGGGGTGTGTTGGCAGGAGCCAATGTGGTGATGCCCAATATAACTCCTGCGCGAGTGCGTGGTGACTATGCCATCTACGACGGCAAGAAGAGCTTCGGTAGCGAATCGGGCGAAGGCGTGGCATTGCTGACGGAGGAGTTGGCCCGAGTGGGCTATGAGGCCCGAATGACAAGAGGTGACCACCCAGACTATGAATAGAATAAATAATTGAAGAAATATAATTTTAGCTATGCAATATAACCCAAAATCGAGAGTGGCAGAGGAGTTTATCTCCCACGAGGAGATTGTTGCCACAATGGAGTATGCAGCTGCCAATCGCAGTAATAGAGAGTTGATAGAGAGCCTTATTGAGCGAGCCGCCGACTGCAAGGGACTCAGCCATAGGGAGGCTGCGGTGTTGCTCGAGTGCGACCAAGAGGATCTGAACCAGAGGATGTTCGAACTCGCCAAGGAGATCAAACAGCGCCTCTATGGCAATCGTATCGTGATGTTTGCACCCCTATACCTGTCAAACTACTGCATCAATAGCTGCACCTACTGCCCCTATCATATCGCCAATAAAACCATCCCTCGCAAGAAACTCACCCAAAAGGAGATTGAGGCGGAGGTGATGGCTCTTCAGGATATGGGCCACAAGCGACTTGCCCTTGAGGCGGGTGAGGACCCCATCCACAACCCCTTGGAGTATATTCTCGAGAGCATCAAAACAATCTATTCGGTAAAACATAAGAATGGTGCCATCCGTAGGGTGAATGTCAACATTGCGGCCACCACGGTGGAGAACTATCGCAAACTCAAGGATGCCGGCATTGGCACCTATATCCTCTTCCAGGAGACCTACCACAAAGAGCGCTACGAGCGTCTCCACCCCCGAGGTCCCAAGAGTAACTATGCTTGGCATACGGAGGCTATGGATAGGGCTATGGAGGGCGGTATCGACGATGTGGGTATCGGCGTGTTGTTTGGATTGGAGGGCTACAGATATGACTTTGTGGGACTTATGATGCACGCCGAGCACCTCGAGGCTGCCTTTGGCGTGGGCCCCCACACCATTAGTGTCCCCCGCATTTGTCCCGCCGACGACATCGATGTTGCCGATTTTGAGGATGCTGTGCCCGACGAGATTTTCCACAAGATGGTGGCTGTCATCCGCATTGCAGTTCCCTATACGGGTATGATTATCTCCACGCGCGAGAGTCAGGCTTCGAGGGAGCGCGTGTTGGAACTCGGTGTTTCGCAGCTCAGCGGCGGCTCACATACGGGTGTGGGTGGCTATGTCGATGGCGAGGAGGAGCAGAATGCCCAGACGGCCCAATTTGACGTGAGCGACACACGCACTCTCGATGAGGTGGTGGCGTGGTTGCTGCGCTTGGGCTATGTGCCGAGCTTCTGCACGGCTTGCTATCGTGAGGGACGTACGGGTGACCGCTTTATGACCCTTGTGAAAAATGGGCAGATTGCCAACTGCTGCCAACCCAATGCACTAATGACTCTCAAGGAGTATCTGATGGACTACGCTTCGCCCGAGACCCTTCGCTTGGGCCTGAAGGTTATTGCCGAGGAACTCACAAGGGTGCCTCATCCCAACGTACGACGCATTGCCACCGAAAATCTCTCCCGCATTGAGCAGGGTGAGCGCGATTTTAGGTTTTAGTAAATTGTTTATCATCAATCCGATACGACTATGTCAACTCAATCGACGCCTCGCGGAATGCGTGTCCACATAGGCTTCTTTGGCCGCTGCAATGTGGGCAAGTCGTCGCTTATCAATGCACTCTGTGGACAGGAAATAGCCATCGTTAGCGAGATTGCCGGCACGACCACAGACGCTGTGGTCAAGAATATGGAGATAGGCCCCATCGGCCCTTGTGTGCTGATCGATACGGCAGGTTTTGACGACGTCAGCCCCCTGGGTGAGAAACGTAGGGAACAGAGCCGTAGGGCCGCGCAGAAGTGCGATTTGGCCGTTGTGGTGTGTGGCGCTACGGATGACTATAGTGTTGAGAAAGAGTGGATTGAACGATTCGAGAAACGCGGTGTGCCTGTGGTCGCTGTGCTGGGTAAGGTCGATATGCTCATCGACCCCGAGGCTCGAGCTACGAATGTGGAGCAGCAACTCGGACGCCGCCCTCTGCTTGTGAGTGCCTCCCAAAAGGAGGGCGTTGACCAACTTGTAGAGACTATGGTGGAGCGACTGCGAGAGCGAGGCGACGATAGGTTTACCATCACGGGCGGACTTGTCGAGGCTGGCGATGTGGTGGTTATGGTGATGCCCCAGGATTCGAGTGCCCCCAAGGGTAGGATTATCCTCCCCCAAGTGCAGACACTGCGCGAATTGCTCGACAAGAGATGTGTGGCCCTCTGCTGCCAACCCGAGGAGTTGGAGGGATTGCTCGCGGGCCTCAAGTCGGCGCCCAAGTTGATAATTACCGATTCGCAGGTCTTCGGCTATGTGGCCGAGCGCGTTCCTCAGGGCAGTATGCTCACCTCATTCTCTGTGCTTATGGCTTGCTATAAGGGTGATGCAGAGGTGTTTATGGCGGGTGCGGCAACCATCGACAGGCTCACGGAGAGCTCGCGAGTGCTCATTGCGGAGGCTTGTAGCCACGCCCCTGCTACGGAGGATATAGGCAGGGTGAAACTGCCGATGATGTTGCGCCGTAGGGTGGGCCAGGGACTTGATGTGACGGTTGTTGGGGGTAACGATTTCCCCGAAGACCTCACTCCCTATGACCTGATTATCCACTGCGGAGCTTGTATGTTCACTCGTCGCCACGTTATCGAGCGTCTCGCGCGCGCCGAGGAACAAGGGGTGCCGATGACCAATTATGGCATTGCTATCGCCCACCTGCAGGGAATTCTACCTCGTGTGGTGTGGCCTCGAGACTAACGGATTCGCCAAATTTTTGTCAATTTTGCCTCGGGAGTGGGAGAGTACTACTGTCGCGGGTGACTAAATATTTCTATGCTATGAAGAGAGTTGTTTTCTATGTGGCCCTTGTTGTGGCCATCTTGTGCATTGGGTGTAATGAAACGCCCGAACCTACACCCGAACCTCTCGGTGTTCCCGAGGGCTTGACCGTAAAGGAGGTTACGGCCACCGGTTTAGTCTTTGAGTGGAAGGCAGTTGAGGGCGCAATGGGCTATGAGTGGCGGTGTAAGTATGAGGGGGGATACACCTCCCAGACCGTGGAGGGGTGCGAGGGCTCGATTGGGAATCTCACGCCCGATACGGAGTATCAACTCACTGTGAGGGCCACCAAGGGCGAGTCGGTGAGTGATTGGGCCGAGTATCTCTCTGTGAGGACTCTCGCCGACCCCGAGCCCGACCCCGAAGATCCCGAGAAGCCCGAGCCCGAAGATCCCGAGAAGCCCGAGCCCGAAGATCCAGAGAAACCCAATCCAGACGACCCCGAGGATCCTGAAAAGCCCGATCCCGAGAATCCCGAAAACCCCGATCCTGAGGACCCCGAAGAGCCTGTGGAGCCTTCCGAGCCGACCAATCCGCCCGTTGTGGGCAATGTGCCCCTCGACAAACTCGTTGGCTATGCGGAGAATACAACAGGCGGTGAGGGTGGTAGGATTCACCACTTCAATAGTGGCACAGCCTTCCGCGATTGGCTCAAACTCCGCGAGAAAAATAAGAGCACGGAGCCGGCAGTGGTGTGGCTCAGCGGCACTTTCACTGCCGCCGATGGCCGCGATACGGGTAGCCCTTGGTTCGATATCAAGCGCACTTCCAACATCACCATCTACGGCACCGACTCGTTCCGTATGCAGAATGTGGGATTCTTCCTCAATGAGGCCTCCAACATCATCATTCGCAACGTCTACATCGTTCAGCCCAAGGCCGATAATGGTGCCGACGGCATCTCTATGCAGGAGAGCCGCAATGTGTGGGTGGACCACTGCACCTTCGAGAGTGTCAACCAAACCAAGGACTACGAGGATGGCTCCTGCGATGTGACCCACCAGACCTATGGCGTGACCATCTCGTGGTGCCACTACATCAAGACTCAAAAGAGCACCCTCGTGGGACACTCCAACAGTGCCTCGGCCGACGAGCAAATCACCATCACTATGCACCACAATTGGTTCGATGGCTCCTCCTCTCGCCACCCGAGGGTGAGGTTTGGTCGAGCCCACGTCTTCAACAACTTCTACGACAACGTCACCACCTATGGTGTGGGTAGTGCCTATGGTGCCAAAGTCTTGGTGGAGTACAATGCTTTCGATGGCGTGAGACTCCCCACCGACATCTGCACTTTCCCCGCCAAGAAGAGCGGTAGTAGCTGGGTGTCCAACCTCACGGGTAGCGTTGCGGGATACCTCTATGCCGATGCAAATGAGTACACCAACATCCCCGCCGATGCCTCGGATCCCTATCCTTTTACCAATGTGGAGTATAAGAAATATGGTGGCGAGAAGTTGGCCACTCCTCTCACCTACAACGACTTCAAACCCACCTATGACTATGTTGTCGACGACCAGAGTCGCGTTGCCGAGATTGTGAAGAGCGGCGCGGGCGTGGGTCGCCTTTCGGGCTATGCCTCTGCACCCGTGGAGGTGGATAACGGAGGCCAGGGTGGAGGCACATCCGGCGGAACCACAGGCGGTGACTCGGGCAGTGGTGGCAACACGGATGGCTCGGATGATGGTGGCACCACCAATCCCGACACACCCACGGGTAGCGACATCGGTGGCGGATGGACTCTGAGCGCCATCAACGACTCGGCTGCAACCTGCAGTGTGGGTGCCGATGGTCTCCTCTCGCTCACTGCCACGGGTAAGTTTGAGAGTGGCGCCCAGAAGTTTGGCTATGTGTGGCGTAGGGTGAGCGGAGATTTCACCGCCACGGTGCAACTCAATGGCTACAGTTCCCCAAAGGATGGCAACCAAAGTGCAGCATCGCTGATGCTCTGTGTCGACCCCACACAGAGTGCAACGTCGATGCTCTACCTCACGTCGGGAGTGACGATGTCGGAGTATTATAGCCACTACCGACTCGCCGCAGGCTCCAATTCGAGCAAGAAGTCGGGTGGAGCGAGGAGTGCCGAGGGTGAATTGTTGCTGCGTTTGGAGCGCGAGGGCGATAGAGTGGAGGCGAGCTACTCGGCCGATGGAGGAGTGAGTTGGCAGAGCATCAAGAGCGATAGTTTTGCAAGCCCGCTACCCTCGGAGGTGTGTATTGGCGTTGCGGTCAGCAGTGGCAGCAACTCCGACTCCGCAACGGCACGTTTTGGCAACTTCACCGTGGGCTCCATTGAGTATAAGTTTGCCGATTAGCCCCCCGTAGTTGGTTTGCACAACTAATCCCACCTTGGGCATAAGACTACGCACCTCCTCCTCAGCTGCTGAGGGGGAGGTGCTGTCGTTAAAAATATTTTCCACCGTCAATTTCCATTTTCCAATTTTATATCTACCTTTGTGGCGCTGTTAGGGGTGCCAAGCCTTCTCCGCGAGGCTGGCTGAGATGATACCCTCCGAACCTGATATGTATAATGACAGCGCAGGGAAACGGTTGAATATATTATGTTTCGAGCCTCCGCCAGGAGGGCAATCTCGAGGCAGGAATTTAGACGTGTTTTGAGCCGTATTCCCGAAAACTAATTGAGGGGATGCGGATTTTTTTATTTGTGTACTATGGGATATAAAAGTTTCGACGAGTATGCATCGCAGTACGACTCTTGGTTTATTGAGAATAGCAATGTGCTCGAGAGTGAAGTTAAACTCGTTGCATCGTGTTTGAAGGATGCGGGCGAGGTGCTCTCCATCGGTTGTGGCAGCGGACTATTTGAGAAAATTCTTGCAGACGACTATGGCATCATCGTCCGCAAAGGCATTGAACCCTCTGCCGCAATGGCTGAGATTGCCATCAAGCGAGGGATGGTGGTGACCATTGCCACGGGCGAGGAGGCCGACTATGGCGTGGGCTGCTACGACACCATATTGTTCAACGGCTGCCCCTGCTATATGCAGGACCTCGCGCTTGCACTGCGTAAGGCCTATGCGGCGTTGAGAGAGGGAGGGCGAGTTGTGGTAATCGATGTGCCGAAGGAGAGCCCCTATGGACTGATATATAACCTTGCACTTTCGGTTGGCACGTGGGATCATCCTTTGTTGGAGGGATGTGTGCCCCAGATGCCCTATCCCATCGAGTTGGTGAAGCAGGCCAATTGGCGTACTACGGCAGAGAAGATAGGAGTTATTGAGGAGGCGGGTTTCAGTAACTTGTCGTTCTCACAGACCCTCACCACCTCACCCCACTACTCCCATCTGGTGGTGGAGGACCCCTGCGAGGGCTACGACAAGGGCTCCTATGTGGCAATCACTGCCTACAAATGCTCTGCCCACAACTGATGAGTGCCTACCACTTGGGTGGCGCCTATGCGTAATGTAATGGGCAAGCCTCGATAAAACAAAAAAAGTACCTCTTCGCAGAGGTACTTTTTTTTATTGGGCTGTGTGCCTTAGAAACTTTGGAACGAACTCCAACTCGAGTTGCTTTCCGCAACATTTTCAATCGCATCGGGCAGATTGACAAAGAAATCCATTCCGGTTTTCTTCTCAATCTCATCCACACTCACTCCGTATGTGGAGTAGGTAGTGTTGGAGTAGGCCTTGTTCTCGAACCAAAAGCCGATGGCTTTGGCCGAGGTGACGGTCGAGCCACTCTTCTCCACCTTGAGAACTACCTTATAGAAGTAGTTTGGCACGGGGACACTTTTGGTGTCGTTCTTGGCTTTGGTGTAGGTGATGGTCTCATTGCCACCAACGCTTTGGAGTGCTGTGCCACTCACGATGTAGATCTCCTCCTTTTTTGCGATGGACTGGAGTGCGGCTTCGAGCGCCGACCATATACCGTCGTTGAAGGAGTTTTGAATCTGTGGAGCCGAGTTGGTTACATAGAACGTTTGGAGCTGCATATCCTTGATGCCGTTGCGCGAGGCATTGGGGATGAGGTGACCTCTTGCGTGTCCTGCTCCATTATTATAAGTGGTGTAGGATGCACCACAGAGGTCAACTTGATATTTCGAGTCGAAATTGGGGTCGAAACTCCAGCTATCAGGCCTTGATAGGCTACCCATATGCTTGCTATTGAGAGGATAGGCCACCCAATAGGTGGTGTATTTGCTCTTGTCGTAGGCTATGGTGTAGTTCCTTTCGCCGCCGCTGGTGATGGTGTTCAGATAGAGGTTGCTGTACCCCTCCATTTCTGCTGGCATCTCGAGCCACTCCTGCCCTAAGGCCGGATTCACGGGCGGCGTTGTTGTGCCGCCCGTATCATCCTGATTGTTGTCGGAATCGCTTCCACCGACGTCACCGCCGGGGGAATTTCAGCCGTTATAACCGGTCCAAATTACGTCCCAGATAGCGGTACGGTCTTTGTTGCTGGTGCTGCTCGAGGGGCTAAGGTTGGTGATGACAATCTGGAAGTCACCGGCAACATTCACCTCCTGAGTCCAGGTGTTCACTTTGAATTTGGTGGTGTTGGGACCAGTTACGGTGTAGGTCTCAACCACTGCACCATTCTGCTTGATCTCCACTTTGAACTTAGCAGCCTTGCCCTCGCTGAAGACATAGCCGTAGTTGAGCGAGAGGGTGCCGCAACCGGTGGTGAGGGTGGGCGAGGTGATGGTACCTTTGGCAGAGGTCTTACCATTAATCACGAATGCGCGAGTGCTGGTGCTGGTGCCAAGGAGGCTCTTGAATACAGGGTTGCTGTCGCTCGAACCACCGGAGATAACTGCGGTGTTGGTTGCGCTCCAGCCCGAAGTGGTTTTGCGCGAACCGTATTGGTTGTTGGTTGCTACGGTGTTGAAGTCATCGCGACCACCTGCTACCACGTCGCTACCAGCCTCGCTTACGGTGATGTTGTAGGATGCGCTACCTGCTGCATACTCGGCAGTTTTGGGAGCAGTTGCGGTGATGACTGCGTCGCCGACACCTACGATGGTTACAGCACCGGTCGAAGCCTCCACCTCTGCAACAGCGGTGTCGCTGGAGGTGTAGGTAACATCGTCGATCTTGCTACCGGTCAGAGTGGGGGCGGTGAACTCATCGCCGAGGGCCAAAGTCACCAAGTTGGAGGAGAATTTCAGATCCCTCTGGATGAATTTGATGGCGGAAACATAGTATGCGGGGCCACCTACCTGAACACTACTATTGTACTCGGCGCGAGTACCCATAATGGTAACGATGTCGCCAACGTGCAAACCGAGTTTCGAGAACGACTGGTTGTTGCTGCTAACCTTGGTCTCGGTCAAACCGTATACATATACGGTGCCGGTCTCGTCGGTGAGGTCGAAGTTACCATAGGAGGTATTTACGATGTTGGTGATCTCACCGGTGAGCTCATACCATACATTTGCGTCAACGGTAGCCTTCAAGAACTCAGCTACGGTAAGTTTGTTGTCGTCGGGCTCGGGTACTTCGGGCTCCTCGGGCTCCTCGGGCTCCTCAGGCTCAGGCTCGGTGGTGGTGTCACCTGCGTAGGTGATGTCCAGTGCGGAGATGTATGCGCGGTGGTTCTTGTCGGTGCCGGTGGAGGTGAAGAGAATCTCGCCAGCCTCGCCGGTCCAAGTACGGATTCCACCCTCAGCGGAGAGTTCGCCGCAGTCAGCTTTGAGGTAGTAGTGATTCTGAGCAAAGGTCATCTTGATTTTGTTGATGGTCTTGCCGTTTTTGGCGGTCACCTTGAGAGTAGCACCACCCTGGTACATACGGATAGCCTCGCCGGAGGTGTAGTATGCGGGTGCAGTACCTGCTTTACCCTGTGCGAATACGATGTCGATATTCTCGTCTACGGCGATAACCTTGTTGTTTACGGATGCACCGTTGGTATAACCGCAGTTCTTGAATACGATGGAAGCGGTGATGTCGTTGGTTACCTCAAATGCGGGAACATTGATGTTGAGGGGCTTGATGCTACCAGCCTTGAACTCAACCTCGTTGGAGAGGGTGAGAGCCTTGGAGTAGTCGCCCTTGTCGGTAGTCACGGTCACGGTGATGGTCTCACCTGCAGCTGCGGTGTAGGGCTTGATGGGCAGGTAGAAGAAAGCCTCGCCATTGGCAGCAATAGCCTCGCCATTCTCTACGTTGAGGGTAGCAGCGCTGGAAACATACTGAGCGCCGCTGGAGATGTACTCCACTTTCTCACCGGTGAGGTTGAGGTGGTAGGTACCCACGAAGTCGTGTTGGGGGTTGGAGATGTTGATGCTCTTCACGGTGAAAGCCTCGGTACCCTTGTTGGCTACGGCAAACTTAATCAACGAAGTGAGGTGGTGCATAGTGAAGCTAACAGTGCTGTTGCCTGCCTCGGTGGTGGTGATGCCATAGAGGGGAGCGAAGTCACCTGCAACGTGAGCAAGGCTGTTGTTACCCTTCTGGGTGGTGGTAGCATAACCTACGTTGTCATAGGCAGTCTTGGTAACGCTGTTGGTGTTGTAGCTGTTGTAGGGATAGAGTGCATACCAAGTGTTGGCCACGGTGAAGTCTGCAGTGGTGTTGCCGCTGAAGATGTTGAGTGCGTCTGCCGAGTTGGCAAAAGCACCGTCGTGTTTGGTGGTGGTGCCGTCAACGTGGAATACGGACAACTTGTCGTTGGCAGCCCAAGTGGTGTTGAGACCATCAGCTACGGTCCTGGTGTCGGGGGTGTTAGCAACGATGGTGAGGGCTTCGCCTTTCTCGGCGGGGGTAATGTTCTCAACGATGTCGTTGGAGCAGTTGGTGAGGGTAAGTGCAGCAAACATCAAACCCAACGAAAGCATAATTTTTTTCATAGTTTCTTTTCTCTTTTTTGGGTTTAACATTTTAGAAATCCAATCCCTCTTCCTCTTCGGTCCAAGGATCGATAGTGTTGGAGTAGATACTCGATGCGATACCGCTCTCTACCATTACGTCGTCGATAGAGATGGTGGGCTCTGTGTAAATACGTTTGGACATAGAATTAATTTAGTTGTTTGATGTGTGAATGTTATATAGTTGATTTAATGTATATATTTGTCAGTCAATCAATTATCCGACGCAAATTGTGCGCCCACACGTTGTGCCTGCCTGCTCGCGTGTGTGCGTGGGGGTGAAAAACCGCGCAAAGGTATAAAAACTTTCCAATAATTATCCACCCCACACCAATAATTAATATGCAATTTTGCCATTTTTTTTGTGAG
This sequence comes from Tidjanibacter sp., assembly GCA_017390585.1. GTDB lineage: Bacteria > Bacteroidota > Bacteroidia > Bacteroidales > Rikenellaceae > Tidjanibacter. The sequence continues at coordinate 55,885 of JAFPBB010000015.1, forward strand.
TATTTTCCCGCGTCACAATTTTCGGAGGATTTTTCAACTCCCTCATAACCAACAAAAGACCCCGAGACGTCTGTCTCGGGGTGAATGTTTTCTCCAATCCGTGGGCCGATTAGATCTCGTCGCGGAGGTTGTCGATATCCTCGTCCTCGTCGTTCTGGTCGGCGAACTCGTCGGCACCTTTGAGGTCGTCGGTGTAGTAGTCCCTATCCTCCTCTTCCTCAATGTGGTCGTCGATTTTAACAACGACTTTCACGAGATAGCTCACCTCCTCGGTCTCGAAAGGCACAGCATAGAAAAACTCACCATTGGGTTTCTCGATACGCATCATAGCCTCATTGTAGCCTGCGGGGTAGAGTTTTTTCACCTCCTCCTGAAGCTCGGGAGCAAGGTTGGCGAAGCTCACTACGGAGCGTCTCTTTGCAACTTTCTGTGTACTCATATCTCAATTAAGTGTTCTCAAAATTTTCTGCAATTATAAGGCAAAATTTCATATTCGCTACACTTGTTGATAACTTTTTCCGAAATTTTATCAAAAACGCCCTCGGCCCCCAATCTTTTCTCTCCCTTTTTTCGTACCTTTACGTCGTCTTCAACAACGCACAAACCACGCACCTATGAAACAAAAAATAGAGGCCCTGAGGGAGCGACTCAACCTCCTCAATTACAAATACTACGTCGAGGCGAAGCCGGAGGTGAGCGACTTTGAGTATGATATGTTGCTCAAGGAATTGCAGGATCTGGAGGCTCTCCATCCCGAGTTTGACGACCCCAACTCGCCCACCAAACGCGTGGGTAGCGACCTGGCTTCCGGCTTCGAGTCTGTGGCCCACAGATTCCCAATGCTCTCACTTTCAAATACATATTCGCTTGGGGAGTTGGGTGAGTTCGTTGGTCGCATCGAGCGCGAGGTGGGAAAGACGGAGTTTGTGTGTGAGCTGAAGTTCGACGGCACGGCCATCTCGATTATCTATGAAAAGGGACGATTGACAAGGGCGGTGACTCGTGGTGACGGCTCCCGAGGCGACGATGTTACGGCCAACATCCGCACCATCCGCTCGGTGCCTCTGGTGTTGAGGGGCGAGGGCATTCCAGACTATGTGGAGATGCGAGGTGAGGTTATTATGCCCCACGCATCTTTCAGGCGTCTCAATGCCGAGCGAGAGAGTGCTGGCGAAGCCCCTTTTGCCAATCCTCGCAATGCGGCGGCCGGCACAATTAAGTTGCTCAATTCGGCGGAGGTGGCACGACGTGGTTTGGATTGCTACCTCTATCATATGGTGGGCGACAATCTCCCCTACGATAACCATTGGGACAACCTTTGCGTGGCCCGCAGTTGGGGATTGAAGATTTCCGACAAGATGGTTAAGTGCCACACTTGGAAGGAGATAGAAGAGTTTATTACTCGCACGGATGTGGAGCGCGCGGAGTTCCCCTACGACACAGATGGAGCAGTAATCAAGGTCAACGACTATGGCACTCAGCGTCGCCTTGGCTCCACGGCAAAGTCGCCTCGTTGGGCTGTGGCCTATAAGTTCAAGGCCGAGCAGGCTCTCACCCAGCTTCTGTCGGTAGATTTCCAGGTGGGGCGCACGGGAGCCATTACCCCCGTAGCCAACCTCAATCCCGTGCAGCTGGCGGGTACGGTGGTTAAGCGCGCCTCGCTTCATAATGCCGACCAGATCGCTCTGCTCGATGTGCGAGTGGGCGATATGGTCTACGTTGAGAAGGGTGGAGAGATTATCCCTAAGATTGTGGGCGTGGACGTCGAGCAGCGCCGAGAAGAGTGTGTGCCGCTCGAGTATGTCACCCATTGCCCCGAGTGCGGAAGTGAGCTCGTGAGAATTGAGGGCGAGGCCAAGCACTATTGCCCCAATTCGGAGGGGTGCCCACCGCAGATTGTGGGGCGCATCATCCACTTCATCTCTCGCAAGGCGATGAACATTGAGGGAATTGGTGAGGAGACGGCCGAACTGCTCTATCGCAGTGGCCTTGTGGAGAATGTTGCCGACCTCTATGCTCTTCAGGCTGTGCAGATTGCGTCGTTGCCGAGGATGGGCGTTAAGAGTGCCGAGAAGATTCTCAGGGAGTTGGAGGCTTCGCGTGAGGTGCCCTTCTCGAGGGTGCTTTTTGCCCTGGGAATCCGCTTTGTTGGAGAGACCACGGCAAAATATTTGGCCTCCCATTTCCGTTCTTTGGATAGACTGATGTCTGCCTCGGAGGTCGAGTTGGCCGAGGCCGACGAGGTGGGCGAGAAGATTGCCTTGAGCATCCGCAGCTACTTTGAGAATGAGAAGAACGTTGCCATCATCAACCGACTGAAAGAGGTGGGGTTGCAGTTTGCCGAGTGTGAGCAGAGCAGGCTCTCCTCGCTCCTCGAGGGGGTCTCGGTGGTTATATCGGGTAGCTTCGAGCGCCACTCGAGAGACGAACTCAAAAGACTCATCGAACTCCACGGAGGAAAAAATCTGGCGGCCGTGTCGGGTGCCACGGACTACCTTCTTGCAGGAGATAAAATAGGCCCTGCTAAATTGCAGAAAGCCACCAAGTTGGGTGTGAAGATTATCTCGGAGAGCGACTTTGAGAGGATGATTGAGGATGCTCCTCGAGAGTCTACCGAGAATCCGCAGGAGGAACAAACTCCTCGGAAGAGTGAAAAGATTGCTGTGCAGGGCGAGTTATTTTGATAGAATTGTGTATTTTTGCAGGCTAAACCAATGAATAAAGTGAAAGAACGAGATATTTTATCGAAGATTAAGGGCTTGGGCGTAGCCATTGTCACCCCCTTTACGGCGACGGGTGAGGTGGATTATGCTGCTCTGGACCGTTTGGTCGACTATGTTATTGAGGGTGGAGTGGACTACCTCGTGGTTATGGGAACTACGGGCGAGACGCCCACGCTGACGCTCCCCGAGAGGGTGGCTGTGCTGAGGGCTGTGAAGGCTCGTAATGCGGGGCGTCTTCCTTTGGTTGTGGGTGTTGGTAGCAACGACACCGCAAGGGTTGTGGAGCTCATCGACCAGACCAATCTCGACGGTGTGGATGCAATCCTGAGCGTCACACCTTTCTATAATAAACCTTCGCAACGCGGTTTGTTTGAACACTACAAGTATATATCTAACCGCTCGCCCCGACCCATCATTCTCTATAATGTGCCGGGCCGCACGGGTGTGAATATGGAGGCTGCAACCACTCTCCGCATTGCGCGCGAGTGCCCCAATGTGGTGGCTATCAAAGAGGCCAGCGGCAACATCGAGCAGATTAAGGAGGTGATTGAGGGTGCGCCCGAGGGATTCTTGGTGATCTCGGGTGACGACTCGCTTGCACTTCCCGTGATGAAGGCAGGAGGTGTGGGTGTTATCTCCGTGGCTGCCAATGCATTCCCCGTGTATTTCCATAGGCTTATCGCAACGCAGGCCGAGGGTGGTAGTGAAGAAAATGACGCCCTCTTTGAGGCCATCCGACCCACTGTTAAGATGCTCTTTGAGGAGGGTAATCCTCCGGGCGTGAAGGCTGCGCTTGCAATGAAGGGGGTTGTGGGCAACCATTTGCGCCTCCCCTTGGTGGCTGTGAGCGACGACCTCTATGGCCGTCTCGAGAAGTCCATTACAGAGGGCGAGTTCTGTTAGCGAGATAGATGTAATGGGCTTGTAATCGGGAGGTTAATGATGCGAGTGAATCTGAGGTGCGGAGTTGTGTGGAGGCTTTTTGCGGTGCTGTTGCCCCTTGTGGCGGTTTGCACCGATGCGGCGGCCCAACCTCTCCGTGTGCCCGATAATGAGGATATTCTCGCTCGCACTATCGACGTCGAGTCGCCCTATTTTCTCGATAGGCTCCTGGCCAAATATTTCTCTGCCGAGGAGTCGCTCTCCGAGGAGGAGTACTACTATCTCTACTACGGATATGCCTACAGTGAACTCTACCGTCCGCTCGAACCCATTGCTGCGGAGGATAGGGTGCTTGCTGTGGTGGAGGAGATTATGACGGAGCCCACGGAGGAGCGAATGAGGCGTTTGATCGATAGTGCAATGGAGGTTATGGAGCGCGATCCGTTCAGTCCCAAGAATCTCAACTTTCTTGCCTTTACCTATGGCTCCCTCGGCGATAGTCTCAATCAGCGACACTGCTTTGAGCGCCTCGAGGGGGTGCTGAAAACCATTGGCAACTCCGGTACGGGTAGGAAGGAGAAGAGCCCGATGCACGTGTTGATGTTCTCCCACGCCTCGGACTACCTCTATGCCAGGGGCTTGGAGATCAAGAGCCGAGAGGTGGTGTCGCGCACCACGGAGTTTATCTACCTTCCGGTCAAGGAGGCCGATGGCAACCTCGGATACTACTTCGATTTCTCGAGGGTCTATATGGTCCGCTCGGACTATGAGCCTCCCCGTGAGGAGCGTGGTTGGACTATCAATAATTTGCCACTCAAATAGTTGGCGAGCAAGGACGATTGTTTTTGGATATGAAAAGAAATATATATGTTAAATTGTTGCTGGCCATCTTTGCAATGGTTACTCTTGTGGGTTGTGGACCCGATGTGGAGAAGCCGGAGAATGTGGTGCAGCTCCCCGATAATCAGGTGGAGCATACCCTGATTATGTATCTCAATGCCGACAATAACCTCTCGTCGAGTATCTACCGCAATGCGGAGGATGCGGAGCAGGGTATGATTGGAGCGATGCCTTCGACCCGCCTGATTGTCTATCTCGACACGGCCAAGGATACACGACTCTATGAGGTCTACTACCTCTCCTATGGCGCCAACAACCACGTTCGCTACTGCAAGGAGCTCAAGAGCTACCCCAATCAAATTTCCACCACTCCGGAGGTGATGAAGAGCGTGCTGGAAGATATCAAGGAGCTGGCTCCGAGTTTGAGCTACGGACTTGTGATGGCGGGCCACGGCTCGGGATGGTTCCCCAAGCCAAGTGCGGGCGTGAAGTACAACGACCAGAAGGTGGCACCCATCGACGGAGTTGGTAAGGAGTATGATTTCCTGCCCTATATGCAGATGGGTCAGACTCGCTATTTGGGCTACGACACTGTCTATAATGAGGATGGCTCCGGCACTATCGACAATGAGAAGAGCTTTGCGAACGCTGCAGAGATTGTCGAGGGCCTCTCGCCCATCCACTTCGACTACATCATCTTCGACGCTTGCTTTATGTCCTCCGTGGAGTTCCTCTATGAGGTGCGTAGTGCTGCGGACTACATTGTGGCCTCGCCTGTGGAGATTATGGCTTGTGGCTTGGCCTACAAGGAGATTGTGAGCAACCTTATGAGCCGCGACCACAATGTGGCCTCCATAGGCGACGTGGTCTATGATGTCTATATGAGGGACGATAATTTCTCGAGAGTCAAGTCGTTGGCACTTGCCACTATTGATTGCTCCAAACTCGATGCACTTGCCGATGCGGTGCGCGATGTTGTGGCCTCCACGGGCATTGAGAATTGCGTGGAGATGGTGGAGAGCCTCCTGCAACCGCTGGTGTTGGATGGGCGCACTACGGCCAATTGGGAGAATGTGCAGCCTCTGGATAGGATGATGCCTGCAGCTTTCAACGACCTTGAGGATTTTGTGCAGTGCTTGACAGACGACGATGAGTTGCTCAATAGGTTCTATGCTGCCCTCGATGCGGCGGTGGTGGCCAATGTACACACGGCCAACATCTTTTCGGTGGGTCAGTACTACGACTACGACTTTCTGGAGTACCTCGTGGATGGGAAGTTTGACATCTGTGGTGTGAGCACCTACATTCCTCGCCGCAAGTCGCCCAAGACGCTGGAGTGCTATTTGCAGACATCTTGGGCCAAGAAGGTCTATGGATTGGAGTAGCCGCTACGAAATATGAATGTGTGAAATGCCCCCAATGGAGGGGCATTTTCTTTTGTGCTCGGTGGTGTCGGCTGGTGGGTTGTGGTTGTATACCTATTTATTTATTGTTGGAAATTGTGGAATGTGACTATTTTTTTCGTATATTTGCGTGTTTGGAATGATTCACCACCTATTTTAACCCATATTGAGCACGCTTTGAAGCCTGCTTGCGATTGCGTAAAATCGGAAATATCAATCATATAACTAATTTCAAACCTAAAACAAACACACTTATGAAAAAACTTTTACTCGTTGCTGCTGTGGCACTCGCATCCATTGTGGGCGCACAGGCACAGACCGCTGAGGTGAATCAGTATGGTCAGAAGGTTACCTCTATTCCAATCCAGCCCACCGTGCAGGATGGTATTTTGGTGTTCCAGAACAAAGAGGCCGGCTACAAGATGTGGTTCGACGTTCGCGTTCAGGGTGACGCTGCCGTTTACTTCGGCTACGACAAGAATCTCACTCAGATTGGTAACGGTATGAGCTTCCGCCGTACCCGTTTTGCCGTGAAGACTCAGATCGACGAGAACTGGTACGCAGAGTTGGATACCGACTGGTCGAGCGGTATTGTAGAGCTCAAAGACGCTATTCTTCAGTACGACGGTATTGAGAACTTGCAGATTAAGATGGGTAACTTCAAGGAGAACTTCTCGATTCAGCGCAACTCCACCAGCCGCTACCTCCTCTTTATGGAGCGTGCTATGGTTACCTACTTGGCTCCTTCGCGCCATATGGGTGTGAACTTCCGCTACAACACTCCCGCTCTGTGGGCTTCGTTCGGCGTATTTGGTCCCGAGATTAAGGGTGCCGAGGAGCAGACCTTTATGGAGGATGGCAACAAAGACTACGGTCTGGATGCTGGTCTTTCCTACACCGGTAAACTTGTTTGGAGGCCTTTGCACAAGAAGACCAACCAGTCGCTCCACATTGGTGCCGCATTCTCCTATCGTGAGCCTAAGGTGAGCTCTACTGATGGTTACAACGCTATCCGTTATAGCACTCGTAACTCCACCAGCATCAACCGCAAGAAATTCCTCGACACCGACGCTATCAAAGGTCTCGACCACGAGTTCCTCTGGACCGTTGAGCTCGCAGGTCACTACAATTCGTTGCGCTATGAGGCTGCCTACATCTCGCGTCAGGCATATCTCGATCCCGAGAAGAATCCCCAGATGAAAGCGGCTTTGGCAAATAATGAGGAGTGGTTCCTCCGTCCCGCAAGTGGTTGGTATGTTCAGGCTGGTTATATGCTCTTTGGTGGCCGTCAGAACTACGATGCAGGTGGTGCTAAATACACCCGTTGCACTCGCGGTAAAGATTGGGGCGATCTGGAGTTGGCTGTTCGCGTAGACCAGCTCGACCTGAACCTCAATAAGTATTTTATGGGTGGTTCGGCTATGCAGTATGCACTCGGTCTGAACTACTATCCCACCGAGAACGTGAAGTTTATGATCAACTACCAGTTTGCTGACAACGACGTATTTGCCAACGGTAAGGGTGAGCAGGATGGTACCGATGCTACCGCCAAGAAGCCTTATAGCACCGGTTACAATGCCGACAATAGCATCTGCAAATATCCCTTCGCAATCAGCAAGGGTAAGGATGGCGCACACGGTAAAGGTATCGACTTCCATATGATTTCGTGCCGCTTCCAGGTTGCATTCTAATCAGACAACAATAATTTTTCTACTATTTAATAACTTAAACAAACAAAACAATTATGAAAAAACTTTTTGTAGTATTGGCAAGCGTTGCAATGGTAGCTTGCAACAACAACGACATTCAGGGCGAGGATGGCCCCAACAACAACGGTGGCGACAACAGCGTTAGCGGCGTAGTTCTCAACGAGCTTTCGGGTGCCGACAAGTTCATCGAGCTCTACAACACCACCGACGAGGCTATCAACCTCGATGGTCTCTACCTCGTGAAATACGACAGCTCGAAAGAGGGTGGCAAGAGCACCACTTGGACCGGCAAGGGTAGCATTATGATTCAGCCCAAAGGCTTCGTAGTACTCGAGAGCTCCGACCTCGCAGACCCCGCAGAGGATGGCGATGAGAACTATGCATATGAGAGTGAGTACCACATCTTCAAAGGTGGTCTCTCGGGCAAGAAGAACGTGTTCATCGAGCTCTACAACGCCAAAGATGAGAAACTCAGCGAGTTCAAACGTGGCGACGAGGGTGCAGGTTGGAACCAGGTTGGCGGCTTCAACAACGACAAGAAGCACACCTTCTCGCGTGTACCCGATGGTACCGGTGAGTTCGTTTACGCAGATCCTACCAAGGGCGCAGCTAACGGCGCAAAGGTTGCTGACATCGAGCAGACCCCCGAGATGTAATTTTGGGACGATATTTGTAATGTAATTAATTTGGCGAGCCCCACTCCATATCGATGGGGTGGGGCTCCGCAAAAGTCTAACACTCAAATAATAATTTGAATATGTCGAAAGAGAAAATGGAGATTGGCGCAATCTCGAAACCCCGTTTTGAGTTCCGCTCCTTCGGTCAGAACTTCGAGGAGGCACACGCTCGTATGGCTCGCCTCTCGGTTCCCGTGCCCGAGAAAGTATGGCGCCGCACCAGCGATGAGATCTACATCATCAGCCGCGCAAACGATATCAACAACACCAAAATCCGCGACGGCAAGATGGATATCAAAACCTATGTTCAGACCGTAGATGGCCTCGAGCAGTGGAATCCCCTGATGAAGGGCGAGTTCCCCATCTCGCGTGAGGTGCTCGAGAATGAGGTGTTCCCCGCATTTATGGTGGAGATGCCCGCTCTGGACAAAGATACCTACACCTTCGAGGAGTTCCTCGCAATGGTTGAGGCCAACCGTGACCTCGCCGCTGTGAGGGTACACAAAGAGAGGTTTGGCTATATGGTCAACGACACCATCTGCGAGGTGGGTAATGTGCTCATCAACGGCGCAAAGGTTGTGACCATCAACTCCGAGTCCACCGAGATTGAGGATATCAAGAAGACCATCGCCGACTGCAAATTGGAGGGTGTGGAGAACATCAACTACCTCCAGGCTATCAAACGCGTGATCGGTATGACCAACAAACCCCTTGCTAACGAGTAATACTTCTGAGAATTATGGCACAGGAAATTGAGAGGAAATTTTTGGTTGCAGGCGAGTTCAAGTCGCTGGCCAAGAAGGCAACCCGCATCACCCAGGGCTACCTTTCGTCGGTACCCGAGCGCACCGTGCGCGTGAGGATCAAAGGCGAGAAAGGCTTCATTACTATCAAAGGTATCGGCTCGGCAAGTGGCGCAAGCCGCTACGAGTGGGAGAAAGAGATTCCCACCGCAGAGGTTGAGGAGCTGCTGAAGATTTGCGAGCCCGGCGTTATCGACAAAACCCGCTACCTCGTGGAGGCTGGCGAGCACACCTATGAGGTGGATGAGTTCTACGGCGACAACGAGGGCTTGGTAGTTGCAGAGGTGGAGCTTGCATCGGAGGATGAGAACTTCGTCAAACCCGAGTGGTTGGGCGAGGAGGTCACCGGCGACGTGAAGTACTACAACTCTATGCTGATGAAAAACCCCTACAAGAATTGGTAGGATTCCGTAATTTTTCACTCTGACACACACTCTCGGGGCTTGTGTGCCCCGAGAGGTGTCAAAGTGGGGGAGGGCGCCCATTAGAATTTGCCCACCATTGGTAGCCCGAGACTCCGCCCACCTATGGCGCGACTCACCGAGGCCGCCCACCAAAACCGAAATTAATCTTAACACTATATTGCTATGGCTGAAACTACTAATGTGAATCCCGAAGAGCAGAGGTTCGACCCGCTGGATATGAACAACTACAAGGTCGAGAAACTGCCGAAGATGAAGAAAAGCGGCTTTGAGAAGTGGATGGCCCGCCTGGGTGGTCCCCTTGCCGCTGTGGTCTTTGTTTTGCTTTATTGGGTTGTAGACATCCCATTTATCGACAACTTGGATCCCTTGGCACTCGACAAGAAGGCAAAAGCTCGCTACGAAACACTCTGCCCCGAGGCTCCTGCTGTTGTTGCGATTAATAAGGAGGTGAAGGCTGCCGAGGCGGATATTATCGAGAATGTCCAGGAGGTAGTTGCAGCCAACTCCGTGGAGGCTTTCAGTATGCCCGACGCTACAAGAATGGTGGATGCGCAGGATGAAGCAAAGGTCATTAGGAACGATAATCCAAGAGATAACTCGCCATTTATCCGCATTTGCTATGCAATGTTGGCAATCTTCTGCGCCTCGATGATTCTGTGGGTTACCGAGGCTGTGCCAAGCTATATGACCTCGCTGCTCGTAATCCTTGCCATTGTGCTGACGGGTGTGACCACACAGAAAGAGGCGTTCGCACAACTCGGCCACCCTGTGATGTGGCTCAATATTTTGTCGTTTGTGTTGGCGAGTATGCTGGTCAAGACTCGTGTTGCCAAGCGCTTGGCTTTGTGGTTTGTGCTGAAGTTTGGTAAGAATGCAACGGGCATTTTCATCAGCTTCATCATCATCAATGTCATTCTTTCGCTCTTCATCTCGGCTACTACCGTGAAGGCCACCATTCTGTTGCCTATCTTTATGGTTGTGGCAGCCATCTATGGTGCAAGCAATGGCGACCGCAATAACTTCGGTAGGAATATCGTATTGCAGAACCTCTTCCAGGTAAACATCGGTGCAAGTGCCTTTATGACGGGCTCGGGTGCCAACCTGCTGGCCGTATCGCTTATTTTGGGTGCTGGCGGTAGTATGGTTTGGAAGGATTGGTTTGTAGTGGGTTTCCCCTTGGCGATGATCCTGCTCATCTTGGGATGGTTGGTCGGCACCAAACTTGTCTTCCCTATGAATAAGAGCGAGCAGCAGCCTCAGATTCAGGGTGGTATGGAGACCTTGCGCAAGGAGTATGATGCAATGGGCAAGATGACTTTTGAGGAGTATAAGGCCATCGGCATCTTCCTCTTGGTGCTCTTCTTGTGGGTTACCGGCGGTGATGAGGGCAAGGGCCTCCACTCCATCGACGCGACCACTGTGGCTTTCATCGGTGCTGTGTTGGCACTTATGCCCGGTGTGGGTGTGGTGAAGTGGAACGACGTGGATATTCCTTGGCACCTGATGCTCTTCTCGGCCGGTGCATATACCCTCGGCTCAGGACTCAATGCTACCGACCTGCCTGCTTTGGCTGTAAATGCAGGTTTCGATGCTCTGGGAATATCGCAGAATACCCCCTTCATCGTACTTTATGTGATACTTACGGGCTTGATGCTCTTCAGTGGTCTTGTTTTCCAGTCGAAGACTATGCGTGCGCTCATCTTCATCCCCATCGCTATTGGTGTGGCACAGCGTTTCGGCTACCCCGTTATGAGCTTTGCATTCCCTATGGCCCTGCTTATCGAGCACGTATATGTGCTGCCCTTCAATAGCAAGCCCGCGGCTCTGCTCTACACAACCAACCACTATAGCTGGAGCGATACCTTCAAGTTTGGTATCATTATGATGCTGATTGCTTGGGTGATGATTCTGCTCTGGGGCGAGACCGTGCTGCAGTGGGCTGGCTATACCCCTGGTTTGTTCTAATGTAAATGCCGTTGTGGGATGATTACGATTCAGGCGAAGAAGCACGACAACTTCTCGGTGGAGTTCAAATTTGGTTTTGAGGGTAACCTCGATGCCAAAGACCACGAGTTTGTTGTCAATAGCTGGATCTTTGTCCCCAATAGCCTTGATATCAACCCTCAGACCTACGGTAAGGACCAATTCTATAGGGATATTAAATCCAACGTCAGGCTCATTACGCCTGTCTACCCCTTGGGCGAACTTGCCAATCGGGAGTCGCTTCCGTTTGTGAACCTGAGGTCGGCGCTCAATAGATTGGTGGCGTCGCCTGTGGCTGCCAATGTGGAGAACTATGAGTCGCAAATCAAGATGTTTGCAGCCATAGTGAAGAGCTCCCTACGCGACTACTCGGTTGGCGCACGCAAGTGTGTCGAGCTCGGGGAGTTGGCTCGCAAGGTGGTGGTTTTTGTGGCCGATGTGAGTAAGTTGATGGGGGAATATAGGGCGCTATACAAGATTCTCTGCGCTCCCGCCCTCTCCGACAAACTGCGCAACTACTTCCTCTTCGGTGATGAGTTTATCAGCCACATCATCGATGTGCAGAGTGTCCGCATTCTCAAGCATATCGATTCGCTCGACTCCCCTATGTTGGCTGAGGCTCGTAGGAGTTTGGTGGCGCTGTTGATGGATGAGCAGGCATATAAGCGTGTGCAGGGCTATGAGACGGTGGAGCTCGGTGCCGAGGCAGGAAATAGGGGGCTTGTATTCCGCTATGGAATGTTGAAGAAATATATTGAGAGCGACCTCTACATCAAACTCAATAAGAAGCGCGACGGATTTGCCATTGAGCAGATCTACTATAGTCTTGCAGCCGGACTTGCGATGATTTTTGCAACGGCGGTGGCGTGGTTTGCCCAGCTCAAGTATGGCAACATCACAGGCCCACTGTTTGTTGTGCTTGTGGTGAGCTATATGCTCAAGGACCGTATTAAGGACCTTATGCGCTACTATTTCGCGCACCGCTTGGGCAATAAGTACTACGATAATAAGGCTGAAATCCGCATCCACGACAATCGTGTGGGCCAACTGCGCGAGGGTGTGGACTTCATTAGTGAGACCAAAACACCTGCCGAGGTGATGGATATTCGTGGTCGTTCCTCCCTTATGGAGGCCGAAAATCAGATTTTCGAGGAGAAAATCCTGCTCTATAGGAAGAGGGTGGTGATTGATAGCGAGCGACTTGGGGCTGTGAGTGTCTATCCCGTGAAGGGCATCAACGAGATTCTGCGAATACATATGAACCGTTTTTCGCAGAAGATGGACAATCCGGAGGTGCCCGTGGATATGCTCGATGAGCAGGGACGTGTGACTACGGTCAGGGTGCAGAAGATCTACTACATCAATATGGTTATGCAACTTGTGGATGGCAGCGACGTGTCGTATCGCCGTTTCCGAGTGGTGATGACCCGCAATGGAATCCTCGGCATTGAGAAGATGCAGTAGCAAGGAACTTAGGCCTATATGATAATAGCGCGGACTTCGAAATGCCGAAGTCCGCGCTATTGTTTTGTTCGTCGCTTGGAGATAAGCAACTACGGAACAAGCACTTTGAGACGTTTGTCCTCAATGGAGAATCTCACGGTTGTTGTGCCGAGAGCCTCGCCATCAATCTCCACCTCGCGTATCTCGTCGGAGGTGATTTCAATCTCGCGCCCTTTGTAGTTGTGGACCCTCTTGACCGAGTATATCTTGCCGTCGAAGAGTCGACCCACCACCATCGCAATGCGAGGCACGGACATTGTTTCAATCACAGTGACATCCAGAAGGCCGTCGTCGGCAATGGATTCGGGGAGCTGATGCATACCGCTGCCATTGTAGCAGCCAATGCCCACCGATACGCTCATAATCAGACCCTTGGCCTCATTCTCGCCGTCTACTCTCACCGCCATCCTGCACGAACGGTAGGAGAGTACCGATTTGACCAACTGACTCATATAGGCGGCCTTGCCGTTCTTGCCCTTATCCTTCATCTGGCACACCTTGAGGTTGACGGCAGCGTCGAGACCCACACCACTCACGTTGATGCAGTAGCGACTCTGCTCCTCTCCGTTGCGATTTATGTAGGTCACCTTGGCAACATCCTGCACAAACTCATTGCCAGCAGCGATGATGTCCACCGCCTTCAGGTAGTCCCTGGGGATTCCAAATGAGCGGATCCAGTCGTTGCCCGTACCCACGGGAATTACTCCCAAACGAATCTCCGTCGATGGAACCTCCTGCTGAAGGAGAATGCCGTTGGCCACTTCGTGGAGTGTACCGTCGCCGCCTATGGCGATGAGATTGCGGTAGCCGTCCTCGACAATCGACCTGCGGGCGAGTTCAATTGCGTGATAGCGGTGGCCCGTAAATACAGTGTCGAAGTCGATGCCTTTGGCGTAGAGCATACGGGCGATATGTTCCCAATCGCGTCCGCATCGTCCGCTACCCGACAAGAGGTTCACAATGGCAAGCCATCTGTTGTTTTTCGTATTCATTCCTTATTTGAGTTTGGAGGAGTGATGAGTCCCAAATAGTTGTCCACTACACATCGGCGACACCCACTTGGGCGGGTGTCGCCGACGCATTGTTGTTCTCTTTTAGTCCTTTGGCCTCCCGACTTATTTCTCGGGAGCGTGCTCGAGAGTGTAGCAGAGGTAGTTGTAGAACTTCTCTACCGAGGCGATGTTCACCTTCTCGTCGGGCGAGTGGGGATAGCAGATGGTAGGACCGCAGGAGATCATATCCATTTTGGGATATACACCACCGATGATACCACACTCCAGACCGGCGTGGATTGCCATCACCTTGGGCTCCTTGCCGTAGAGAGCCTTGTAGCCCTCCTTCATAGTGTGGAGAATGGGCGACTCGGGATTGGGATTCCAACCGTCGTAGGCACCGGAGAGTTTCACAGTGGCACCTGCCATCTCGCAAATGGTTTTCATCTGCTGTGCAAGCTCCTCTTTCTCGCTGCGTACGGAGCTGCGGAGGAGGCAGAGGATGGTGAATTTACCCTTCTCCGATACGACCCTTGCCAAGTTGGTGGAGGTCTGTACGAGGCCGGGCATAGTGGTGCTCATCTTGGCGATGCCGTTGGGCAGACCAACCACTGCATCGATGAGGTCCTGAGTGTCGAAAATGTCGATGCACTTCGAGGGGCACTTCACGGGGATAGCCTTGAAGCTGATGCTGTCCTCAATGCCTTTGTATTCGGTCTGATAGAGTTTCTCGAAGCGCTTAACGGCTGCGAGGAATTTCTTCTCATACTGTTTCAAAACTGCCACGGTGGCAAATGCCTCTCTGGGGATAGCGTTCCTCAAACCGCCGCCATTGATGTCGCAGAGCAGGATGCCGAATTTATCCATAAAGGTCTTGAGGAAGCGGCAGAGGAGTTTGTTGGAGTTTGCCCTCTGGAGGATAATCTCCATACCGGAGTGGCCACCTTTGAGACCTTTGATCTCGAGGCGATAGCCGCTGAAGTCGCTCTTGATAATGCGACCTGTGCCATAGCGTAGGGTGGCGTTGAAGTCCAAACCACCGGCGCAACCAACGTACAACTCACCCTCGGTCTCGGAGTCGAGGTTGAGGAGGATCTCACCCTTGAGCATACCGGGTTTCAGGCCAAATGCGCCGTCCATACCGGTCTCCTCGGTGGCGGTGAAGAGAGCCTCGATGGGGCCGTGTTTGAGGTTTTTATCCTCGAGGATAGCCATCATAGCGGCAATGCCGATGCCGTTGTCGGCGCCGAGGGTGGTGCCATTTGCGGTCACCCACTCACCGTCGATATAGGCCTCGATGGCGTCGGTGTCGAAGTTGAACTCTTTGTCGGAGTTCTTCTGGGGTACCATATCTACGTGGGCTTGGATAACGATGGTCTTGCGGTTCTCCATACCGGGAGTTGCGGGCTTGCGAACGAGGATGTTGGTTGCCTCGTCGATGCTATACTCCAGACCCAGACCCTTTACAAAGTCGATGATGTAGTTGCGTGCAGCCTCTTCGTTGTGCGAGGGGCGGGGGCACTTGGTCAGGCCTTCAAAGTTTTTCCAAACCGCTGCAGGAGCGAGTTTTGACAGATTTTTGTCCATAGTATAATTTAGTTTTAGTGTGTTATTGTGTCGCTTTGGAGCATTAGTTTTCCGTTTCGTTACTCCTCCATTTCGGTGGAGTTGCTTGCCTCCTCGTCCGAGTCGGAGCCTCCATCGAAGGCGCGCACGATGCGACTCACGAGCGAGTGGCGGATGATGTCCTTGTTGTCGAACTCCACGATGCCTATGCCCTCAATCTTTCGCAACATTTCCACCGCCTTGGCCAATCCGGAGTCGCTCTTCTTGGGGAGGTCGATCTGTGTGAGGTCGCCCGTGACGATGAACTTCGCATTGCGGCCCATACGGGTGAGGAACATCTTAATCTGTGGCAACGTGGTATTTTGCGCCTCGTCGAGGATGACGAAAGCATTGTCGAGGGTCCTACCCCTCATATAGGCGAGCGGGGCAATTTGCACCACTCCCTCCTCGAGGAATTTCTGCAACTTGGCCGGCGGAATCATATCGTTCAGTGCGTCGTAGAGTGGTTGCAGATAGGGGTCGAGTTTCTCCTTGAGGTCGCCGGGGAGAAATCCGAGTCTCTCGCCTGCCTCCACGGCGGGACGAGTGAGGATGATGCGCTTAACCTCGCGGTTTTTGAGCGCACCCACTGCCAGAGCGATGGCTGTGTAGGTTTTGCCGCTACCTGCGGGACCTATGGCCATCAGGAGGTCGTTGCTTTTGTATAGTTCAACGAATTTTTGTTGGTTTTTAGTACGGGCTTTGACAATAAGTCCGTTATTTCCGTAGACGATTACGTCTGCATCTGCGGGTTGGTTGTCTGCCGAGGGGAGTCCGCCTTGGCAGATTTGGTTGACAACGCTCACAGAGATATGGCCGTACTTGTTGTAGTACAGCGCGAGTTGCTCGAGCTTCTCCTCCAGTTTCTCTATCTCTTGGTCGCTGCCTATGGCCTTGATGGCGTTGCCTCTGGCCACGAGTTTGAGTTTAGGAAAAAGGTCGCAAATCCTGTTGAAATTAGAATTTGCGACCCCATAGAAGTCGAGAAGCTCAATACCGTCAATAGATATGCTCTTCTCTGCCATTAAATTCGGCTGTTCACTCTTTAGAACATAATACCGAGCGATACATACCAAGTATTGGTCTCGCCGTTGATGTTGTCGAAGTTAAAGAGGTCAGCAATGGTCTGGGGCTCGCAACCCGCTTTCCAACCACCGAGCAGACGGAAATCAACCATAATGAAGTTGAAGAGGTCGATACCTGCACCTGCAGCCCAAGTGTAGCTTACATCCTGCCAGTTGATACCTGCGGTGTTGGCGTTGGGACCGGTGAGCGAAGCGTTGGAGTTGAAGGTGATAACGGGACCAGCCTGAGCGCGAGCATTGAACAAACCGAGGTCCATACCGATACCTGCCATTACAGGGATGCTGAGCTCATTGAGTGATACGTCTTTAATCTCGATCTCACCAGCCTCATTTTTCAAATCACCCTTCTGCCAGTTGTACATAACCTCGGGAGTGAGGTTGATGGAGAAGATGGAGATGGGCACATTGAAGCGGAACATAAGACCTGCGTTGTAACCCATAGCGCCATCAAATACGCCCTGGAGGCTCTCGCTATCCATCTCAACACCGCTGGCGGTGGAGGTCAGACCGGCCTTTGCACCAAGCCAGAACCATTTGTGGCTCTGTGCGTTTACGGTAGAAATTGCAAGAAGTGCAACAGCTACCATCATAATTACTCTCTTCATAACTTTTGTTTTTTGGTATTAGTTGTATTACTTTTTTATGTTATTTCTTCTTTCAGGTGAATCGACGCACAAATATAGTAATTATTTGCAAATAAAGAACTTTTTGCTCTATTAAATGATTTCCGTGTCGATTTTGTACGCCAAATATGGCTCTTTAGAACATTACGCCGATGCTGAGGTTCCAGCTTGTGCGATTGGTGTCGATGGCACCTGCCAGATTCTGGGCATCCAAGGGCTCGTTGCCGAAGTTGCCGTTGTAGCGAATCTCGCCGATGAGCGAGAGAACTTTCACACCCAGACCTGCGGTCCAGCTTACCTTAGGTTCCTTATATGCGCCGATGAAGTCATTCTCGGTGAGGTCCTTGAAACCCTTCTCGGAGGCGATGGCAAAGACGGGGCCAGCATTGATTCGCACATTGGCGAGGCTGCCCAAGCCAAACTCAAAGCCGAGCAAAACGGGGAGGTCGATGTAGGTGTGTGTCTCAGCCACATCCTCTTCTTCCTTGCCGAGGATGGCGCCGAGGTCCATACTTGGGAGTTTGATGGTGGTGTTGGTGTACTGCAACTCGGGCTGGATGTAGAGGGGGAGGCGGGGGATGTTAAGGCGTGCAAACACGGTGCCGGTCCAACCCGTTCCCTCCGCTTTGATGGCGTCGGTGATCTCCTCACTACTTGTGGGAATGTGCTCGCTGGAGGAGATGATACCGATGCGTGCGCCCACGTTGAGGATGCCGAGAATGTTGTTGTGTGCATTGGCTGCCACGAGTGTCGAGAGCACGGCGAGGGCAGTCAGAACAAATTTTTTCATAATATTTTGTGGAATGTTATTGATTAATACCTATATTATTATGCCGCAAAGATAACATATTATATTCAAAAATGGTGCAAAACTCCTTTTTTTTCTCAAAGTTCCTTATCTTTGCGGAGAATTTTAATTGAATCATTATGAGTTTAGTCGCAATAGTTGGCCGCCCCAACGTGGGCAAAAGCACATTTTTCAATCGCCTTGTAGGTATGCGTCAGGCGATTGTGGACTCCACAGCAGGCACTACCCGTGACCGTCATTACGGCAAGACCGATTGGAACGGCAGGGAGTTTTCGCTCATCGATACGGGTGGATACTCGGTTGGTAGCGACGATGCCTTTGAGGAGGAGATTCGCAAACAGGTACACCTCGCAATCGATGAGGCCGATCTGATTCTCTTTATGGTGGAGGTGTCGACGGGCATCACCGACCTCGACCAGATGGTGGCAGATGTGTTGCGTCGCAGCAAGAAGCCTGCGCTGTTGGTGGTGAATAAGGTCGATAACTACGACCTTATCTACGGCTCCAATGAGTTTTATGCACTTGGTCTTGGCGATCCCTACTGCATCAGTTCTATGAGTGGTAGTGGCACTGGTGACCTTATGGATAAGATTGTGGAGATGTTGCCCGAGGATAAGCCCGAGGTGGAGGAGAACCTGCCCCGCATCACCATTGTGGGCCGCCCCAACGTGGGTAAATCGTCGCTCACCAATGCACTTCTCGGCACCGAGAGGAACATTGTGACCAACATTGCAGGCACCACTCGCGATAGCATCAACACCCGCTACAACAAGTATGGACTCGACTTCTATTTGGTCGACACGGCTGGTCTGCGTAAGAAGGGCAAGGTGACCGAAGACCTTGAGTTCTACTCGGTTATGCGTTCCATTAGGGCCATTGAGAACTCCGACGTGTGTGTGCTTATGCTCGACGCTCGACAGGGTATCGAGTCGCAGGATATGAACATCTTCTCGCTCATTGTGCGTAATAAGAAGGGCTGCGTGATTGTGGTCAATAAGTGGGACCTCATCGAGAAGGGCAACAACACTATGAAGGAGTGGCGCGAGGCGTTGCTTGCCAAGTTGGCTCCCTTCAATGATGTGCCCATCATTTTCACCTCGGTGATCAACAAGCAGCGCATTATGGAGGTGTTGCAGACTGCGGTGAAGGTCTATGAGGCGCGCACTCGTCGCATTTCGACCAGCGAGTTGAACGAGTACTTGCTGCCCATCATTGAGGAGACTCCTCCTCCTATGACCAAAGGCAAGTATATTCGCATCAAATATGTGACTCAGCTTCCCACCGTCACTCCCTCGTTTGCCTTCTTTGTGAATCTTCCCCAGTACATCCGCGACCACTATCGCCGTTTCCTGGAGAATAAGATTCGCGAGCATTGGGATTTCTGCGGTGTGCCTATGCAGATATATTTCCGCCAGAAATAGGCGAGCGCATCTTGCGGGTGCTTTGGGCACCAAAATTCAGAGAGCGAGTTCCTCACTTACAGAGAGTAGGTTGCGGACTCGCTCCTTCTTTTGGCACCAAAATCCCTCCACAATCTGCTACTCGCCGCTCGCGCTCCTTGCGTGTGCTTCCGGCCCCAAAGTTTAGTTGATGGACATTCCCACCCACTTACGGAGAGTGGGTTGCGGACTCGACACTTCTTTGTGGCGATGGAAATATTTGCTACATTTGTGGCGAGATAGAAGATAAGTATCAACAATAGGATTTCTATGCACCCCAAAGTTCGAACATATTCTATGCCTATAGCGATGCTTGTGGGAGCTTTGTTCCACAACACCATCGGCAGGCTCGACGTCCTCTCGCCTTGGCTCATCGGCGCTATGCTTTTTGTCACCTTCACGAGGGTGCGTGCCTCGGAATTGCGCCTTGAGCGCATCCACATCGGACAGCTTGCCATTCAGCTTGTTGGCAGCCTTGTGGTCTACTTCCTATTGAGGTTGTGTGGGGTGAACGAGATTATCTGTCAGGGGGCCCTGATATGCGTTTTCATACCCACGGCTATGGCCTCTGTTGTGGTGGGCGGAATGCTGGGTGCCAACGTCACCACGATGACCACTTTCACGCTCCTATCCAACCTCTCGGTGGCTCTCGTTGCCCCCGTGATATTTTCCTTTGTGGGCAGCCATACGGAGTTGCCATTTCTCACCTCTTTTTGGCTTGTTTTTCGTCGCTTGCTGCTGCTTGTGGTGTTGCCTTTTGTGGTGTCGCAGGTGCTTGGTAAGGTGTGGCCCAAGGGGTTCGACTATGTGCGCGACCACCAGACGTGGTCGTTCTACCTGTGGCTTGCGTCGCTCACCATTCTGATGGGCTCCACCACCACTTTCATCCTCTCCCAACCGCGTGAATATGTGGGCCTTGAGGTAGCTATGGCGGTGTTGGCGGGGGTTTTGTGTGTGGGTCAATTTGCGCTTGGTAGATGGTGGGGTAGGCGATGTGGCGACAAGATTGCGGGAGGCCAATCGGTGGGACAGAAGAACACCCTGCTTGCCATTCTGCTTGCCCAGAGCTACCTCCATCCGCTGTCGTCTGTGGCTCCTGCGGCCTACATTGTGTGGCAGAATCTCATCAATAGCTGGCAACTCTCCCGCACCTCGCGCTCGAAGAAATAGGGACATTGCGATGCGCGGTGTGCTACTATAATATATAGGTATCATCGGAGGTGCTCTCTCTTGTGCCTTTGCCTATCACTCTCCCTCACTCCATTTTCTCACTCGATTTTTCTCTTTCCGACTCCTCATAAAAATAACTGCGCCCTTCGTAATGAAGGGCGCAGTCGTTGTGTTTTAGTTGAACTGTTGTTCAGTTTGAGCCTTACTCAGCTACAACCTCAACCCAGTCGGTAGCAATGCTAACGGTCTTGTAGCCAGCTGCGAGGTAGGGGGTAGGATCGAACTTACGAGTCGAGTATACATAGTACTGACCACCGTAGATAGTTACGGAACCGGTGCCACCCTCGTATACGGTGACGGCGTTTGTAGCCTTTGTACCGTGGTATTTACCACCGTTAACGGTGATTGTTGCGCCGTCAGCAGCAGCAAAATACTTGATACCGGTGTTGTCAACACGGTAGTCACCGCTGTTTACGGTAAGCTCTGCATCGTATACGTAGAACATATTGCGACCCGAAGCGGAGTAGCGGGTGTTCATAGTTACGTTGTTTACAACAACTTTAGCACCGTTAGTAACATAGATACCGCCGCATTTGTTCATAACGATGTCGTTTACGGTTACGTTGTATGCACTGTTGATCTGGAGACCATAGTTTTTGGTAGTGTTACCACCTGCGGTGAATTTGTGACCATTACCAAGGATGATCTTGTTGGAGGAAACGAATGCACTTGCGGTACCGAAGTTGAGGTCGGCAGCGATGCTGATGTAGGCGATGTTCTTGTTGGCAGCAGCAGCCTTGAACTCCTCTACGGTCTCAACAATAGCCATAGTTACAACCTCATACCAGTCGCCATCAACGATAACGTTGTAGCCCTCGGGGCAGAAGTTGGTACCAGCGTTCTCAGCAGCGTTGTTTGCGGGGTTGAATTTGTAGTAGCGACCACCACGAGCCTCGATAACTGCAGTAGCGCGGTCGGCATCCCTCTTGTTGAGAACGAATGTGCTGTTGTTCTCATTGGGGAAGGTACCACCATTTACAATAACCTTACCGTTGCCACGAGCGTAAACAACAGCGTTTGCCTCGCCATTGGCGTCTACGCCAGCTTTGAAGGTACCACCGTTGATGATAACAGTACCCTCTGCGATAACTGCGTAGCCGTCGTTGCCGCTAACAGCCTCGATGGTACCCTCGCCATTGATGGTGAGCTCAGCGCCCTCCTCAACGATGATAACGTCGGTGTCGGTGTTGTTCACGTTGTTCTTGATGCTGAAGCCATTGAGGTTGAGAACAGCCTTCACGCCAGCCTTAACAACGAGGGGGTGCTCGATCTCAATATCCTGGGTGAGAGTAGCCTCGCCACCGTGCTCGAAAGCGTGGAATACATCGTGAGCAGCGGGATCCTCGAAGAAGTCGGGTTTGATCTCGATGGTGTAGTTAGCGTCCTCGGTAAGGATGTTGCCGAAGATGTTGGTGCGGTAGTTACGACGTACGGGTACGTTGGTGTACTCGCGGTTGTACTCATTTGCGCCATCGTTGTAGTTGAACTTAACGTCTACGAGGTGCTTGTCGGCGCCCACGAGAACGTAGTTCATAGTGAGGTACTTGTAGCCAGCAACGGGGAACGCCTCGGTGGGGATAGCCTCGGGAGCGTACACAGCGGTGGTCTTGTCTTTAACCTCACCATTGGCGAAGTTGAGGGTGGTGAAGGCCTCGATCTCGATACCTGCGTTGGTGATGGTGGTACCTGCATCAACAGCAGCCTGATAGTCGGCAGTACCAACGTTCACCTGTGCGAAGGGACGGAAGAGGTCGATCTGGTCGTCGATGCGGCCCTCAACTTTGAAAGGATCAACGTATGCATAGAATGCATCGTAGCCCTCTACGTTAGCCTTGGCGGGGTTGAACTGCATAGTCATAGCATTCCAGTTGATGTCTGCTACGGTAGCGTCGTTCTCAGCCCAGAAAAGGAAGCTGTAGGTGTTGCCGTTCACGAGTTTGAACTCAACGGTGGTGTTGATGTTGATCACCTCGGGGGTGTTGTTGGTACCATCGTGGGTTACCGAGATGGCATCGAGAAGGGTGTAGTCACCATTCTTGTCCCACAGGTAAACTGCATAGTAGAGGTTGGTTGCCTGGGTACCGTCGCCGAATACACGGGTAGCCACCTCGGGAGCGTTGACAGTGTACGAAACAGTTGCCTCATCGCCGAGCTGAGCCTCGGGAAGAACCTCGTTTGTACACGATGTTGCAAACACAGCTGCTGCGATTGCAAACAAAGAAACGAAAAGTTTTTTCATACGAAAAAGTTGTTAATAAAATTGGTTAATTAATTGATTGGGTTTATTCCTTTGTTATACCCGTGGGCTACGACACTTTGGGTCGCAGCCCACAGGGGTGTAGTCGAAATTAGTACTCAACGCCGTCGATGATGAGTTTGCCGGTAGTGGCAACACCATCCTTGCTGTTAATCCTACCAACGAGACCGAAGTTGTCGAAGTTGGTGATTGCATTACCTGCGTTGTCTTTTGCGCTCAAGGTGCCGGTGTACTCGCAACCGGTGAGGGTGAGGAGAGTACTCCAAGAACCTGCGATACCACCGATACGCATATACTGGTTCTCGGTAGCGGTTGCAGCAGTCTCGATGCGGGTTACATTACCGCTTGCCGAGCAGTTGGTGAACTCTGCACCAACGGTTGCGAAACCAACGATACCGCCAACAACGCCGTCCTGTGCAAATACGTCGATGTTCGACTCAACATTGGTCATAACCATAGTACCAAGGGGGGCACCTGCAACACCACCGATGTAGAGGTTACCTTTAACGTAGCTGCCTGCCTCTGCGTCAACCTTGACGTTGTTCAGAGTGATAGCCTTGCAGTTGAAACCGCCGACAACAGCACCGATGCGCTGTGCGCCTTTCTTGGTATAGTCGCCCTCAATCTTCACGAGGCCGCTAACGGTAACGTTCTCAATAACGGTGGTACCATCGGGATAGCCTACGAGAGCACCTGCGTGGCCACCTGCCCACGAGTTGTCACCCACGAGTTTGATGTCAACGTCTTTGATGGTAACGTTCTTGATGGTAGCATTGTTGGTGCAACCGAACAAACCGATGTAGCAGTCTGCCTCGGTACCGTGGTGTTTGAGGTCGTAGATGGAGTAACCCTTGCCGTCGAACACGCCCTCGAAGGTGGTCCAATAGCCGATGGGGGTCCAGTTGAAGCCGTCGAGGTTGATGTCGTTTGCAAGCTCGATGGTCCAACCCTTGTAGGTGTTACCCTCGTTTACGCTGGCAGCAACCCAAGCAAGCTCGGAAGCGGTGCTAACGGTGATGGTGTTGGCAGTTGCGTCAACAGCGGGCTCAGTAACCTCGCCGCCATCCCAAGTATTTACCTCATAACCGGGCTCCTCGAGGAAGCTGGGTTTGATGGTGATGGTGTAGTTAGCAGCGTCAGTGATGATGTCGCCGTAGATGTTGGTGCGGTAGTTACGACGTACGGGAACGTTAGCATACTCGCGCTGGTAGCCGTCAGCATATTTGTTCTCACCGTCGTTGTAGTTGAACTTCACGTTTACGAGGTGCTTGTCAGCGCCAACGAGAACGTAGTTCATAGAGAGGTACTTGTAACCTGCCACGGGGAATTTCTCGCTATCTGCGGGAAGAGCGGTGGGCTCGTAAACTGCGGTTACGGGGTTCGCAACAGCGCCGCTAACGAAGTCGAGGGTGGTGTAAGCATCAATCTCGATACCTGCGTTAACGATGGTAGTACCAGCTGCCTTTGCGTCCTCGTAGTCTGCGGTACCCACGTTCACCTGTGCGAAGGGGCGGTAGAGGTCGATGTCGTCAGAGATACGACCGGTAACCTTGAAAGGCTCA
The DNA here is from genome assembly GCA_017390585.1 of Tidjanibacter sp. Lineage (GTDB taxonomy): Bacteria > Bacteroidota > Bacteroidia > Bacteroidales > Rikenellaceae > Tidjanibacter. Next base: position 80,434 of record JAFPBB010000015.1, read on the forward strand.
ACGTATGCATAGAATGCGTCGTAACCCTCAACGTTTGCTTTGGCGGGGTTGAAGTTCATAGTTTTGCTCTCCCAGTCAATGTAAGTAGCGGTGTTCTCGCCATTCTCAGCCCAGAAGAGGAAGCTGTAGGTGTTGCCGTTCACGAGTTTGAACTCAACGGTAGTCTCAATCTCGATGCGGTCGGGATTGTTTTTGTTGATTCTCGAAATCTCCACGATTTCGTCTGCGCCGGTTTTGGTGTTCCTCAGGTAAACGGCGTAGTAGAGGTCGTTGGCTTTGGTTCCATCACCGAACTCGGCGCGGGTAGCCACCTCAGGAGTGTTCACGGTAAACGAAACCACAGCTTCGTCACCCAAGAAACTCTCGGGAAGAACCTCGTTTGTACACGATGTTGCAAACACAGCTGCTGCGATTGCAAACATTGAAACGAAAAGTTTTTTCATACGAAAAAGTTGTTAATAATATCGGTTAATTAATTGATTTGGATTGTATATTTTTTTGTAATTTTTTTTTGTGTCTTGGGATCTCCTCCCTCTCGCACGCGTATGTGCCTATGCGCGCGACGGAAAAAATGACCATCTTTGCGGCAATTTATGCCATTCCGACGGCCCCATTTCGACGTTTTTTTTCCTCTCTCTCTCTCTCTCTTGTAATCTTATGAATAACAATGTTTTGCGACGTATTGAGGTGGCGTGTTTTGCCCCCGCATTTCCCCCGCGTATACGCGGGTATGCGCACGCAATTAGCCACAAATATAACTCTTTTTCCTTATTTAACAAATCTCTTGTTGGGATTTTCACCAATGTGCCATCGTAGTCTTGCGGGTTGTTGTATTTCCCGATGAGAAAAGCTATCTTTGTGGAACGTTATTTCCAAACCCTTTTAGCTATGAAAACTACCCCTATTTTTATTCCCCTTTTTGCGCTGCTTCTGACCTCCTGCTGCGGCGGTGCCACCAAGTCCGTGGGCGCCGTTGAGCAGTGTGGCGACGCGCAGGTCTATCACATTCAGACCACGCTCCCCATTGACTACTCCGAGGATATGGAGTGGGTGTTGCGCTACGATGACAACGATGTGGAGGCTCTGCGTCAGCGGGCCCTCACCGAAGAAAAAGCCTGCGACGTGCTCTTCTTCGGCAGCTCCTCCATCCGTCTGTGGAAGAGCCTCGAGGAGGATATGGCTCCCCTCAAGGTGGTCAATCGTGGCTATGGTGGCGCGATGATGCGCGACCTCCACTACAACTACCATACCGTATTGGCCGACTATGCCCCCGAGGCTTTTGTCTTCTATTGCGACAACGACCTCGGTGGATTCCCCCGCGATTTGCACCCCACCGAGCTCTTCGACCTCTATCGTCTCCTGGTGGAGCGACTCCAGGCCGACTACCCCGGTAAGCCCATCTTCTTCCTCTCCATCAAGTTCAACAACAACCGCATTGCCAAGCTCGAGGATCATCGTCTCTTCAATGCCATTATGGCAGATTATGCGGCTCACACAGAGGGAGTTGAGTTTGTGGATGTAAACACCCCCATTCTTGCTCCCGACGGCTCCATCGACGATGCGATGTTCGAGGCCGACCGTCTCCACGTTAATCGTGAGGGCTACCGCATTTGGGCCTCCGTGCTTCGACCCAAACTTCTTGAAGCGCTTGGCAAGTAGAGTCTCTATGGTGGATTTTGCTCTCTTGTGAGGGCAGTAGAAAAGAAATGGGGCAAAGCATCACTGCTGCGCCCCATTTTGTGTGGATAGGTCGGTCAATGGGAGGAGTGTCGCCACGGCTCCTTGCCGATTCTATCCGGGATTCACCTTACTATTAACTAACTATTACCTGAAAAAAATTCTATTTCGTTATCTGTGTTTCTGTGTCAAACTTTTTTGGCTATCACCAATTCGATGCCCAACTCGCGGATGTGATCGGCAATGCCTGCGGGAATGCCAGAGTCGGTGACTATCACGTCCACATCCTCGATGTTGCAAATCTTGCTGAAGCCCCTGCGGCGGAACTTCGAGGCGTCGGCCAAGACCACTGTCTTCTGTGCAATCTTCATCATCTCGCGGTTTAACTCCGCTTCGCGCACATCGGTTGTGGTGAGACCTCCGTGGTCGAGGTCAATGCCGTCAACTCCGAGGAAGAGCTTGCTGCAACAGAAGTTCTGGAGCGTGGACTCTGCATACTTGCCCACAACCGAGCAACTGCTATGGCGCATAATGCCTCCGAGTTGGATGATATCGATAGCCTCTTCGGCGGCGAGTATCTCCGACACTCGGAGCGAGGCTGAGATTACCGTCAACTTATGGATGGGTCGGATGCTGTGTGCCAATGCGTGTACGGTTGTTCCCGAGGCGATGATGATGGAGTCGTCCTTTGTGATCATCTCTGCTGCGGCGTGTCCGATGGCCATCTTCTCCTCTGTGGCGAGTTTTTCCTTCTCGTTCACGGAGCGGTTGTTGATGTAGGGATTGGTGAGAATCGCTTTGCCGTGGCTGCGATAGAGTCGGTTTTCTTGCTCGAGTTCGTTGAGGTCCTTGCGGATTGTCACCGAGGAAACCTCGAGCAGCGTTGCCAATTCTATTACGCCAATGGAACCGTGCTTGATGAGCTCGGCCATTATTGTCTCGTGTCTCTCTTCCCTTGTCATACGAATCTTGGTAATTTCGTTTCGAAATCATTTTCTTGTTACAAAGATATAAATAAATAATTGAAAGTTCCAAAAAAGAAGCGAAAAAATTTTGAAATAAATAAAATGTTGCATACTTTTGTTTCGAAATAAAACGCTACTCGATAAAATGAACCACAAAATGGCTGCAAAATTCAGCAAAGAGTATGATGTAATTATCATAGGTGGAGGTGCCACCGGTGCCGGAACAGCGCGTGATTGTGCTCTTCGTGGACTCAAAGTGTTGCTTGTGGAACGAAAGGATTTTGCCACGGGTGCCACGGGACGCAACCACGGTTTGCTTCATAGCGGAGCGCGCTATGCAGTGACCGACGGTGAGTCGGCGGCAGAGTGCATTGCCGAGAATATGATTCTCAGGCGTGTGGCGCGCCACTGTGTGGAGGAGACAGAGGGTCTCTTTATCACCCTTCCAGAAGATGACCTCTCCTATCAGTCCTTGTTTATTGAGTCGTGTAGGAGGGCAGGAATCAAGGCTGAGGCTATCGATCCCCGCGAGGCACTCCGACTTGAGCCTTCGGTCAATCCGACGTTGATTGGTGCGGTGAAGGTGCCCGATGGTGCTGTGGATCCATTTCGACTCGTGTCGGCCAATGTACTCGACGCAAGGCTCCACGGAGCAGAGGTGCTCAACTACCATCAGGTGGAGTCGCTGCTGAGGGAGCAGGATCGCATTGTGGGTGTGGAGTTGCGAAATCTCACTACGGGTGAGTCGATGCAGGTGCGCTCGCGTGTGGTTGTGAATGCCGCTGGCATCTGGGGCGCAAAAATTGCCGAGCTTGCAGGTGTGAAGCTCAATATGTTCCCTGCCAAGGGGTCGTTGCTTGTCTTTGGTCATCGCATCAATAATGTTGTTATAAATAGGTGTCGCAAACCCGCCGATGCGGATATTCTTGTTCCCGGCGACACCATTTCTCTCATTGGTACCACTTCGTTGCGAATCCCCTTTGAGGAGGTGGACAAGAATGTCGTCACCCCCGAGGAGGTGGATGTGCTTTTGCGCGAGGGTGCCAAGCTGGCTCCTACGCTTGCCACCACACGCATCCTGAGGGCCTATTCGGGTGTGCGTCCACTCGTGGCTGCCGATAATGACCCCTCGGGTCGTAGCATTAGTCGCGGTATTGTGTGCCTCGACCACGCCGAGCGCGATGGCTTGGAGGGATTTGTGACCATTACGGGTGGTAAACTGATGACCTATCGCCTTATGGCGGAGTGGGTCACCGACCTCGTGTGCCGCAAGCTCGGAGTTAGCGTGGGTTGTACCACGGCGTCGACTCCTCTGCCCGGCTCGAAGGATGTACCCTCAAGGGCCAAGAGTCGCAAGGAGTTCATCTCGTTGGGAGTGGGTGAGAAGGGCGCTGTGGGTCGTCACGGCGACAAGGCTGATGAGATTGGGTTTGCCAATAGTCGCGATGCGGCTCTTGTATGTGAGTGCGAGCAGGTCTCTGTGGCCGAGCTGCGCTATGCCATCCAGAGCCTCAATGCCACCAAACTCGTCGACTTGCGACGTCGCACACGCCTCGGAATGGGTACCTGTCAGGGTCACATTTGTGTGATGAGGGCTGCGGGTGTGCTGGCCGAAAATAATGTGAATAGCACCGATGTGCTCGACGAGGCTGCATCGTTCATCCAGGAGCGTTGGCGTGGCGTGAAGCCCGTGGCGTGGGGCGATGCTCTCGTGGAGGCGCAGTTTACCCAATGGTTCTACGACGGCGTGTGTGGACTCTCGGAACTCGACAGACAGAAAACTAATCAATCGGAGGAGAAGTAATGAAATACGATGTTGTGATTGCAGGCGGCGGTTTGGCCGGATTGATGAGCGGTATTGCTCTGGCAAGAGAGGGACGAAGTGTGGCCATTATCTCCTTTGGTGACAGTGCGCTCCATTTCTCCTCGGGTTCGCTGGAGATGTGGAACGATGCGGAGGGGGCGCTCAATTCTGTGGCGGCGAACCATCCCTATGCCATTGTGGGCACTCAGCACCTCGATAGATATTCCCGAATTACAAAAGATATTTTTGCCTCGGCAGGCGAGCAACTCAAGGGCGAATATGGTTGCAACCACTTGCGAATCAGCCCTGTGGGAGTGCTTAAACCTGCGTGGCTCACCTTCGACGACTACTTTGTGTTCGACCCAAAGATGACCGATGGGGGTGGGGTGGTGGTAGTTGGCATCGACGGCTACCTCGATTTCTATCCCGACTTTATTGCCGACGGCTTGCGCCGCAAGGGGGTGGAGTGTGATGTGGCATCCGTCAGCCTGCCCGAATTGGAACGACTCCGCGAGAGCGCTACCGAAATGAGGTCGGTGGGTATCTCGCGACTTCTCAAGGGCGATGCAGTGGAACGCTTGGCGCATCAGATGGCTCCTTTGGTTCATGGTGCTCAAATGGTTATTATGCCCGCTGTCTTCGGACTTGGAGATGTGGATGGCCGCCAGCGTATCGAGCGTGTGGTGGGTTGCCCCGTGCGAGTTGCTCCCACAGCTTCTATCTCCGTGGCAGGCGTAAGGGCACAGAAGAAGTTGGTGGAGGAGTTTAGAGGCCTGGGTGGCACCTACATTCTTGGCGATAAGGTCGTTTCGTGCCGCATTGAAGATGGGCGCGTTGTGGGAGTGAGGAGCCACAACCACGGAGATGTGGAGTTTGTGGCCAAGGATTTCATCCTCGCCATGGGCAGCTTCTTCAGTCGCGGTTTGGTGGCAACCCCCGAAGAGATATATGAGCCCACATTTGGTGCGGCTGTCGTGTGCGCGGAGAAGAGGGAGGCTTGGTGCGCCGAACGCATCCTTGAGGCCCAGCCTTTCCAGCGCTATGGAGTGAGGGTGGATGGCAACCTGAGGGTGGAGATTGATGGCAGTGTTGTGGAGAATCTCTACGCCGTCGGCTCCATTGTGGCCGGTGCCGATGCAGTCAAGGAGGGATGTGGTGCCGGTGTGGTTGTAGCCACAGCTCTGATGGCTGCCGAGCAGATTCTCGGCAAGGAACTCGACGTGAAAGAAATGAATTAGAGTGAGGAGGAGAGAGTGATGAAAAAATATGAAGATAGCAATGTGAGCGCCAACAACTTCGACCAGTGCACCAAGTGTACCATTTGCACCGTCTACTGCCCGATGCTGGAGGTCAATCCCCTCTATCCCGGCCCCAAACAGTCGGGTCCCGATGGTGAGCGCTACCGTCTCAAGGAGCCCAAGTACTACGATATGGGCCTCAAATACTGCCTCAATTGTAAGCGTTGCGAGGTGGCTTGCCCTTCGGGTGTGCGTATTGGCGACATTATCGCTCTGGCCAAGGCGAAGAATGGCCGCAAGGTGCCCAAATTGAGGGATGTGATGTTGGCCAATACCGACTTTGTTGGCTCCGTGGCAACCGTGGTTGCCCCCGTGGTGAATACTACGCTCGGCCTACGACCCGTTAAGAGAGTGATGGATGCAACGATGGCCATCGACCATCGTCGCACCTTCCCCAAATATGCCTCCGAGAAGTTCACCACTTGGTTCCGTAGGAATATGGCCGAGAGCCAGAAGGAGTTTGCGAAGCAGGTGTGCTACTTCCACGGCTGCTATGCAAACTACAACTACCCCCAGCTTGGCAAAGACCTCGTCAAGGTGCTCAATGCTGTGGGCTACGGTGTCCGCCTGATGGAGGGCGAGAGGTGCTGCGGTGTAGCCAAGATTGCCAGCGGCTTGATTGGCGACGCCACCCGAGATGCGCGCCGAAACCTCTCCGAGATGCGAAAGGCTGTGGCAGAGGGAATGGAGATTGTGGCCACATCGTCGAGTTGTACATTCACGCTGCGCGACGAGTATGACCACGTTCTCGGACTCGAAAACGGCGATGTGCGTGACTCGGTGTCGCTTGCCACCCGATTCCTCTTCCGCCTTGTGGAGAGTGGAGAAATCCGCCTTGCCTTCCGTGAGGATTTCCGGATGAGAGCTGCCTACCACTCTGCCTGCCACATCGAAAAGCTCGGTTGGGGAATCTACTCCACCTCGTTGCTGAAGATGATTCCCGGGATGGAGCTGATTATGCTCCCCTCACAGTGTTGCGGTATTGCGGGCACGTTTGGCTTCAAGAAAGAGAACTACGACTACTCGCAGGCCATAGGCCGTCCGCTGTTCGACCGCATAGAGGAGCTGGGAGTGGAGATTGTTGCCACCGACTGCGAGACCTGTAAATGGCAGATTGAGATGTCTACATCGGCCAAGGTCCTGAACCCCATTTCCATCTTGGCTGAGGCCATCGACGTGGAGAAAACCCGAGAATTGAATAATGTTATTGACCTATAATAAACTTTTTTAACTAATCACAAAACTTTAACATTTATGGGATTTTTGACACCTCCTCCATTTAAGCCCGAACGCACGGGCTCAGAGGCCGACAAAGACTACAGACGTCTGCGCTGGCAGGTATTCATCGGAATCTTCATTGGCTATGCGGGTTTCTACATTGTCCGCAAGAACTTTTCGATGGCAATTCCTTTCCTTGGTGAGTTTGGCTTCGAGAAAGGCGAACTGAGTATCGTACTTTCGATGAATGCCATCGCCTACGCTTTGTCGAAATTCTTGATGGGTAGCGTATCCGATCGTAGCAATGCTCGTCGTTTCCTGCCATTGGGTCTTGTTTTGGCATCTATTGCTATGATGTTTATGATTGTACCCGTTGTGGCATTTGGTCCCGAGCAGAAGGGTTTGGCAATTGCAGTAATGGCAATTTTGAACTTCCTGGTAGGTTGGTTCAATGGAATGGGCTGGCCTCCTTGCGGAAGGGTTATGACCCACTGGTTCTCGCAGAGCGAGCGTGGTACAATGATGTCCATTTGGAACTGTGCCCACAATGTGGGTGGCGCTTTGGTTGGTCCTATGGCAGTCTATGGCGCAATGTGGTTTGGCTCGTGGTTCTATGGCCAGCAGACCGAACTCTACTTCCTCATTGGCACCTACGTTTTCCCCGCTGTTGTAGCTATTTTCATTGCGATTTTGGCTTACATTCTCATCCGCGACACCCCTCAGTCGTGTGGTCTGCCCTCGGTTGAGAAATGGCGCAACGACTATCCCAAGAACTATAGCGAGAAACACGAAGAGGTGCTCTCGACCAAAGAGATTTTCTTCAAACACGTTCTCAACAACAAACTCCTCTGGTACATTGCAATTGCTAATGCATTTGTATATATGGTACGCTACGGATGCCTCGATTGGGCTCCCACCTATCTCAAGGAGAGCGCCGGCTACGATATCAAGCAGGCCGGTTGGGCCTACTTCCTCTATGAGTTTGCGGCCATCCCCGGCACACTCGTATGTGGTTGGTTGAGCGACAAGGTGTTCAAGGGCCGCAGGGCTATGCCTACCATCATCTTTATGGCCATTGTGGCCGTGTTTATCTACCTCTATTGGCAGTTCTCGGCAAATGTAACTATCGTTACTATTTCGCTCATTGCCATCGGTTTCTTCATCTATGGTCCCGTTATGCTCATTGGTGTTCAGGCTCTCGACCTTGCTCCCAAGAATGCGGCAGGCACTGCAGCAGGTCTGACGGGCTTCTTCGGCTACTTCTTCGGTACTGCCATCTTGGCCAACATCGTTATCGGTTACGTTGCCGAGAACGCCGGCTGGGATTGGACCTTCGTACTTCTGATTGCGGCGTGTCTGCTGTCGGTAGTGCTGATGGCAATGACCAACAAGGAGGAGAAGAAACTCTTGGCCAAGAAATAGTGGACGTAACCAATATTGGAACGAAACCAACAAAACAATCATTTATATAAACCACAATTATTAACCAAATTTCAAGTAAGTGTATGAAAACTACTAAGATGACAAATTTGATTAAGACAGCTGCGTTGTCGTTCGTGGTGCTCGCAGGATTCAACTCCTGTGAGAGTCAGGATGTGACCAATACCGATCGTGATGCAGCTCGCATTGAACTCGGCTATATCTCGGAGGATATGGCAAAAGTACGCGACTATGTGCCCGATATGGCAGTGATTGCCCACCGTGGCTCGGTTTATTGGGTACCCGAGGAGACCGAGGCCGCTTGGCGTTGGGCTCGTGAGATGGGCGCCGACTATCTTGAGGCCGACCTTCAGTGCTCCAAAGATGGTGTGATTCTCGCAAACCACGACGACAACCTCCGTCGTACCACCAACATCGAGAATGTATTTGGTGAGACCGTGCCCGAGAGCCGTCTGGAGTTCTATATGTCGCCCGTGGGTGGCGGTATGTCGCTTGAGGCTGCACAGGAGCAGATGAAGAAGGATCGCGCTTCGTTCAATCCCTACTATACCAACCAGTACTTCTACCACGAGCTTGCACAGCTCGACGCAGGTACCTGGTTCAACGAGGAGAGTATGCCCGAGCAGGCTCGCGAGAACTTCTCGAAGATTCAGCAGTATGTGTCGCCCCTCGAAGACCTTATTAAATATGCAGAGGGTTACAAACTCGATCGCGATGTCTTTGGAGAGCGTAAATTTGAGATTAAAGGTGTTTGGGATCCCGCAAATCCTCACACTTGCCTCACCTATGAGTTTAAGTATGTTAAAGATGATGTAGACGCAGGTCACCGTCCCGGTATCTACTTGGAGTTCAAAGAGTCGTGGCTCAACCCCAGCAACTTCGAGGAGATGGTTTACAACGAACTTAAACGCCTTGGTTGGAACATCATTGAAGAGCCCGAGCCCGAGAATACCCCCTTCTGGGTAGATGGCAAGGTGAACGTTGGTAACACCAATGGTAAGGTTATCCTCCAGACATTCTCCTTCGAGAGTCTCCGCCGCACCGCAGAGAAATATGAGGGTAAGATTCCTATGTGTTTCCTCCTGTGGCACGACCAGATTACTCCCGCACAGTATGCAGGCTACATCAATATGGGTCTCGAGTTCAAGGCTCACATCATCGGCCCCAGCATTGCAGGTGCCCCCAATAACTATTTCGAGATGAACTCGCCCTGGATGCACGGTATGATTCGTAGGGCAGGTATGCTCAACCACCCCTATTCGTTCGACACTCTCGAGCAGATGAACGTCTACTTCGGTGCATACCACTACGGCGATAGCGACTTCGAGGCTCCCTATATGGACGGTGCTTTCACCAACCGCACGGAGATTACCCTCCAGTACTTCATCGACAAAGGTGTGAGGGATAAGAATGCTGCTCAGACAGTGCCCAATCCCGTTGAGGTTCTCGAGCGTCTTGGCTACTAATGTACGGACATAATTATTGAGACTCAATCGAAAGAAAACAAATTCCCTATTAACTCACTTATTTAATTGACAAATAGAGATATGAAACGATATATTTTGATGTTGGCTGCTGCCGTAGTCTCCTTTGGCGCTTTGGCACAGGATTTCGACACAACTCCCTCTCTCAGTGTGGAGAAAAATGATGCACGCTTCACCATCGGTGCTCGTATGATGACCGATGTGGCCTACTACAACACTCAGTTTACCCCTATGCGTTCGGGTGCTGCTCTGACCGATGCGCGCATCCGCACCTCGATGGAGAAAGGTGATTGGTATTTCTACGCCGATTTCGACTTCTCGAAGGGCGCTTTCAAACAGAAAAACCTCTTCCTCCAGTACTCGCTCGATGAGAATCAGACTCTCCGCGCAGGCTACTACAACGACCCCTCGTCGATGGCCAACAACACCTCGCTTGGTTCCTATCACTTCATCTCGCGTCCCGCAACTGCAAGGGCTCTTGCTCCCGGTCGTCAGCTTGGTGTGACCTACAAGTACATCAACGAGAACATCTTTGCAAGCCAGGGTCTCTTCGCCGAGAACCTCTACAACAACCAGAATGCAGGCTATCAGGGCTTCACTCTCGGTGGTCGTTGGCTCTATCTGCCCATCAACGAGAAGAATGAGACTCTCCACGTTGGTATCTCGGCACGCTATGCAAAGATCAACTCGGGCGTTGCTTTCAATGGCACTGTTCAGACCAATCTCTCGATTACTACCCCCATTGAGACCTACGTGGATCCCACCACTCAGTTTATGAATGCACAGGTTCTCTGGGCTTCGGACGAGATCAATGTTGGCGCAGAGTTCCTCTATCGCAACGAGAAGATGTTTGTTCGCGGTGAGTATATCTACAAATACATCGGCAAAGAGCGCGACGACGAGACTCTCTACAAAGCACAGCTCGGTACCCTCTGGTCGTGGGCTTCGCTCGAGTCGTGGCAGGCAGGTAACCCCCTCGAGGCTACCAAGTTCAATGGCGGTTATGTTGAGGCAGGCTACCTCATCTTTGGTGAGCCCTATAGCTACAATGGTCGCGAGGCTCTGCTGGGCGGTATGAAAGGTCGTTCGCTCGAGGTTGTTGCTCGCTACAACTACACCAACCTCAACGATATCGTAGACGGTGCATACTACTTCGTAGCACAGGATAAGTATATCGACAACGGTATCCTCTCCGACTATCCCGTAACCTCCACCAGCGTTGGTGGTGGTGCACTCCACGCTGCCACCATTGGTGTGAACTACTCGTTCAACAACAATGTCCATATGCTTGTAGACTACACCTACAGCCACTTCAGCCGTGACAAGTATGCTATGGACAAGAACTTCCACACCCTCCAGAGCCGTCTTGTGTTCTCCTTCTAAGGGGATTCCGACGCAATAGCAAATGGGCCGCCTCCACACTCTGTGGGGGTGGCTTTTTTGTGTGATTTTTTGCTGCAAGAGTAGCAATCCCACAAATTATTCGTACCTTTACACGGATAAACCCCAAACACACAGATGTTATGAACCCCGTATTGATTGTAGCGATAGTTATTTTTGCCCTGATGCTCGGAGTGGTCCTTGCACTCTATCTCCACCCCAATCGCCACGCACTGCGCGAACGCGAGGCCAAGTTGGCGGAGGTGAACACCAAGCTCTCGGAGAGTCAAATTATGCTCCACGAGTCGCAGCGAGAGTGTGGCACCCTCGCCTCCGAGAATGCTCGTCTGGAGGAGCGCGTGAGAGGCTGCGAGAAAGATGCCGAAGAACTCAAGGCTCTGAGGGAGCGCGTGGTGGTGCTCGAGAGCGAGAAGGCTGGACTCGAGGAGCGAATCCGCCAGGAGGGTGAGCAGCGCAAGACTCTCCGTGAGGAGAGCGAGAAGAGTTTTCGCGAGTTGGCGAGTGCCATTATGGACGAGAAGTCGCGCACTTTCAAGCAGTCCAACGAGGAGCGATTGGGCGAAATCCTCCGTCCTTTCCGCGAAAATGTGGAGGGTCTCCAGAAGAAAATCGACGAACACTATGCCAATGAGAAGGGTAATGTCATAGCTCTCGAAAAGAGTATCAAGGAGCTCAGCGAACTCAACTACTCCATCTCGCGTGAGGCGCGCGAACTGACCGAGGCTCTCAAGGGCAATAGCAAGGTGCAGGGCGATTGGGGCGAGATGATACTCAAGCAGATACTCGAGAAGTCGGGCCTCGAAGAGGGTGTGAATTTCACGGTGCAGGCCACCACAAATGCCGACGGAACGAAGATTGTGGGCGAGGAGAACAACCTGCTGCGCCCAGATGTTATCTTCCATCTGCCGGAGGGTAAGAATATTGTTATCGATTCGAAGGTGTCAATCAAGCACTATGTTGCCTATGTGAATGCCACCGACGAGGCGGAGCGCACTGCGGCCCTCGAGAGCCACCTGGCATCCGTTGCAATGCACGTCAAGGAGCTGACCACCAAGCAGTATCAACTCTATGTGACCGACGCAGCCGACTTTGTGCTGATGTTCATTCCCAACGAAGGAGCCTATATGGCGGCGATGAATGGCGACCCCACCTTGTGGCAGAGAGCCTATGACCAGCACGTGGTTATCATCAGCCCCACACATCTGATCTCGGTGCTGAAACTGATGTATCAGCTCTGGACTCGAGATAAGCAGACCAAAAATGCTCTCCTCATTGCCGAGGAGACGGGCAAACTGTATGACAAGATTTGCGGTTTCGTGGGCGACCTCGAGGACCTCGGAAAGTCACTCTCCAAGGCGAGCAGTTGCTATGAAAACGCCTATAGTAAACTCTCCACGGGTCGAGGCAACATCCTCGGCAAGGTGGAGCGCATAAAGAAACTCGGTATCAAGACCTCCAAACGTTTGCCTCAAGAGATAGAGGCCGATGATGAGGAGTAGTAGAATGTGGGAGGAGTGAACTATGGCAGAAGAGCTCATTGTAGCCTCGGGAGGCAAGGTCGAACGATATGAGGTGCTCGCTGCGCAGGTGGAGGCGCTGCTTGCGGGTGAGGATGATGTGGTAGCCAATATGGCCAACGTGGCGGCAATGATTCACCACACTTTTGATTTCTGGTGGACGGGCTTCTATCGTGTTGTGGAGGGGGAGTTGATTCTCGGTCCCTTCCAAGGCCCGTTGGCCTGCAGTCGCATCGGTTATGGGCGTGGTGTGTGTGGCACGGCGTGGAAAGAGGGGCGCACGGTGGTTGTGGAGGATGTGGAGCAATTTCCCGGTCACATTGCGTGCAGTTCGCTTTCGCGGAGCGAGATTGTGGTGCCGCTGTGGCGAGGTGAGGAGGTGGTTGGCGTGCTCGACATCGACAGCAGAGAGCTTGCTACTTTCGACGATGTGGATGCCCGCTGGCTTGAGCGAATAGTTGGAATGATGCGCCTTTAGGGGCGAGATCGGAATAAATGGCAAGTGCCCACTGCGAGAGCGGTGGGCACTTGTTCTATCTTATCCATTTCCCTTGGGCGGCTGTTAGTAGTGGTATCTCTCCTTGAAGCGGAAGTAGCAGACGGTGCACATAACCAATGCTGCGGCCTCCGCAATCGTCACCGACCACCAGATGCCGTCGATGCCTATGATGAGAGGAATGAGTAGCACGGCTCCGCATTCGAAGATGAGGGTGCGCGAGAAGGATATGAGGGCCGAGATGAGCCCGTTGTTGAGCGCAGTGAAGAGCGAGGATGCGTAGATGTTCAGACCGCACAGCAGGAAGGAGACCGAGTATATCGACAAGGCCCTGCGGGTGAGCTCATAAAGAGCGGCGTCGTAGCCCACGAAAAGGCGCGATAGGGGTGCCGAGAGCAACTCGGCAAGGAGGGTGAGCGACAGCGAGAAGAGAGCCACGATTCGCAGACTGCGGTCTACAACCCCCTTGAGTTCATCTCTGCGAGCGGCCCCATAGTTGTAGCTGACAATGGGTGCGGAGCCTATGGAGTAGCCGAGGAAGATGGCGATGAAGACAAATTGCAGATAGCCGATGACTCCAAATGCGGCCACGCCATCCTCTCCGATGTAGTGCAGCAGTTGGCTGTTATAGAGCATCACGACAATGGAGATGGATATGTTGGTGGCCATCTCCGAGGAGCCGTTGGCGCAGGTGCGACGGATGGCTGCACCGTCCCATCTGGTTGCGCCGAGTCGAAGCATACTGCCGTTGCGCGAGAGGAAATAGATCATAGGAATGGTGCCGCCCAAAAATTGACTTGCGGCCGTGGCACACGCGGCTCCTTCGAGTCCCATCCCGAGTGGAACGATGAAGAGGTAGTCGAGGAGTATGTTGGCAAGGCCCGCAATGAGCGAAAAGAGAAACCCGAGTGAGGGACGGTCGGCGGCCACCATAAAGGGCTGGAACATACCCTGCAACAGGAAAAATGGCAACGAGAGGAGAAGAATCCTGCCGTAGCGAATCGCACAATCGAGAATGTCGCCCTCGGCACCGAGGAGCGTGGCTATGGGCTCAAGGAAAATCAATCCGAGAGAGCTGCACACAATGCCGAGAGAGAGCGTGAAGTAGACAATCAGGGAGAAGGTCTTGTGCGCTTTGGCCTGGTCGCCCTCGCCCAAAATCTTCGCCACGAGTGCACTACCTCCCGTGCCCGTCATAAAACCTATGGCGCCGATGACCATAAAGAGTGGGTAGATGAGGTTGATGGCGGCAAAGGGAGTCTTACCTGCGAAGTTCGATACGAAGATGCCATCCACGACGCTGTAGATGGAGGTGAATATCATCATCGCAATCGTGGGCATCGTGTAGCGTAGCAGCTTGGCGGTGGTGAAGTGATCCGATAGGGAGATTGTCTTCGACATTGTGTGGTGTTTCTTAGGTGGCGGCAAAGGTAGTGTTTTTTCGGCAAATTGGGAGGTGAATGGCACAAAAGAATCACCCCGCCGACAAGGGAGTCGGCGGGGTGAGCGTTTTATGAGAGTTCTATCTCCTAACGAAGAGGAAGAACGGGAGTTGTGAATTTATGCTCTGCCTTGCGATCGAAGTTGGTCTTGAAGGGAGCGGGTTTTACGGCAGCCTTGGCAGGTGCAGACTTGGGACCGAGGTTCTCAATCTCGTCGATGCCGCCACTGTAGAACATCTCAGTGTATACGTTACCCATTGTACCACCCAATGCCAATTGGAAATCGTAGGTGCCGTCGCCGTGGTTTACCACATCCATCTCGCCATAGCCTACGATATCCCAAATCTGGGACCAATCGTAGGTGTAGAATACGGAGCCTCCTTTGTACTTGTTGTTCTCCGTGATGCCGGGAACGATGGTGTAGGGGGTACCGGTGGTGACATTCCAATTTGCCGAATTGCCCACTTTGTAGGTGCCGCTTGCCAAGCCATCCTCGAAGGTGAGACCCTCGGGACCGAAGCAGTAGATGATGGGGGCGAGGTCGTCGATGGAGTGGCCAAGCATCACAACCCACTTGTTGCTACCGTAGTAGGTGAGGTATGCGAAGGTTTCGAGTTCCTCGTTGACGCTATAATCCAAGCACTCGATAGGGCCAGAGTAGGTGGCCACGCGGGGGATGAATGTGTTGTCGTAGAAGACAATGGTGAAGTCGTAGTTGTCGTTACCCTTGTTGGTGACTGCCACGTGGCCGGAGGCTATCATACGCTCGGGCGAGTAGGTGCCGTCTTCGTTCTCTACATAGACAAGCGAACCGCCATAACCCTCGTAGCCCTCATAGGTGCAGTCTACAGTACCGGGATTGGGCGAGGGGTAGGGCGACTGGATGTTGTAGTCGTAGGTGGGGATGCCCAGCTCAAAGTTGTCCTCGAAGGTGTTGAAATAGAGGAGGATGATGCGGTTGTCGGCTGTGGCCATCTGAACATTCCAATAGGGCACACCGTCGGCCATACCCATATAAGCTGCCGAAATGTAGGTGATTTCATACCTATTGGATTCGATCTCGCCAATGGGGCCATCGTAGCGGCACTGAATCTCGGGGATGGCGTCGCCGTCCACACCATTGAAGCCTTCGGCAAAGACGGTGAAGCAGTAGCCGAGGTCGGAGCGTTTGATATTGATTGTGCCATCGAAGATTACGCCATAGACAATCTTGTTGTCGGTGGTGTAGATGTAGGTGGAGCCGCTGACGGTGTCGCCGTAGTCGCCCTCGACGAGGTTGTAGGTACCCTCGGGGATGGTGCCGTCGGCACCTACTTTGTCGGTCTCAAATTGTGCCGACATCAGGCGAACGATGGTGTTGTACTCGTCGACGGTCGACATCTGCACGATGAAATGGGTCTTGCCGTCGTTTGCCATATCGCCGAGATTGGTAATCTGGATCCTGTCGAGATAGACACCCTCGAATGGTTTCTCCTGTGGCTCGGGCTTGGGCTCGGGAGTGTTGTTACAGCTTGCCAAAAATGCTGCGGCAGCAATCAGAATTGCGAATAAAGTTCGTTTCATTGTTTTGTAGTGTTTGTTTGTTGTAAATTGTTTTATATTCCACGTTTGTAACTATTACAAATTCATAGTTCAAAGTTATAATATTTTTTTTGATATTTTGCAACGTCGACCCATTTTTTTGTTGAGAAGGGGACAATAAATGATGGGTGGCGAGGGGATGGCTGTTGTCAATGCTGCTTGCTGGGCGTGGAAATTTTGGTGTTTGAACTTTGATTTGTGAATTCTTTAGTATCTTTGCAGCCTATGCAGCGAATCTTTGGACACATACTCTTGATTGTAACTTCCTTGCTACTTGTGGGATGTCCCGCAGGTGGCGGCTCCACAGTGGAGTGGGGCGAGAGTCTCTATGAACCCCATTTCTCAACGGGGTTTGAGATTGTGGCCACCGAGGGCGCATCCACCGTGCTGCGCATTCTCTCCCCCTGGCCCGATTCCGAAGGTGTTGTGAGAGAGGTGTTTGTGGCACGCGATGGCGAAAAGGCCCCCGAGGGGTTCGATGGAACGGTTGTCCAATCTTCTCCCGATCGGGTGGTGGTGATGTCCTCGAGCCATATTGCTTTCATCGACGCTCTCGGGGCGGTGGAGACCATTGTGGGCATTAGTGGCTCGCCCTATATCTCCAACCACGCAATTGTGGAGGGTGTGGAGAGAGGCGCTGTGCGCGAGGTGGGCTACGACGCCAATATCAACTACGAGGTGCTCGCATCGCTGGGTGCCGACGTGGTGTTTATCTATGGCACAACCGGTGAGAATGGTGCAATGTCCTCCAAACTCGAGGAACTCGGCATACCCTATGTATATATCTCCGACCACACGGAGACTACCCCCCTCGGCAAGAGTGAGTGGGTGGTGGCCTTCGGCGAGATTTTCGATTGCCGAGCCGAGGCTGTGGAGTTGTTTGAGGGGATTGCCGAACGCTATGAGGGGCTCCGACTCCGTGCTCTCGACTTCGAGGGGTGCCCCAAGGTGATGCTCAATTCACCTTATAAAGATATATGGTTTGTGCCTGCCGACGATAGCTATGTTGTGCGACTCATCGAGGATGCCGGTGGTGACTATGTCTGCAAGGGTGATAAACGCAGGATTTCTCGCCCCATAAGCGGCGAAAATGCCTATCTCTACCTCTCGCAGGCCGACCGTTGGCTCCATCCCAACTCTGCGCGCACTATTGCAGAATTGGTGGGGCAGAATCCCAAATTTGCCGATGTGAGGGTAGTTAGGGAGAGGGGCGTCTACAACTGTACGGCACTCTCCACCCCTGCAGGAGGAAGCGACTTCTGGGAGAGCGGTGCGCTCAGGGCCGATGTTGTGTTGGCCGATATGATAAAGATTCTCCATCCCGAGGAGATGGATGGCTACGAACTCCACTACTACGAACAACTACGATGACAACTCGCACTTCCATACTCTTTGTGCTCCTCGCTGCGGCCACGATGCTACTCTTTGTCGTGGATCTCGCTGTGGGTAGTGTGGCTATTCCGCTCGGTGAGGTGTGGCGCGGATTGTGGGACTCCTCGCCCGAGAGTGTGGCAGAGCCGCTGCGACTCGTGGTGAGAAATTTCCGACTCCCCAAGGCTGTTATGGCCCTGCTGGCAGGTGCTTCGCTCTCCTCGGTGGGATTGCAGATGCAGACTCTCTTCCGCAACCCCCTGGCAGGCCCCTATGTGTTGGGCGTAAGCTCCGGTGCAAGTCTGGGCGTGTCGATTATGTTGCTCGGATTGCCCCTGCTGGGCGTCTCGGTGGCCAATCCTGTGGTGCAGAATATTGGCGTGGCGGGAGCTGCGTGGATTGGCGCTGCGGCGATAATGGTGGTGGTGATGGCTGTGACGGCGAGGATAAAGAACATTATGACGGTGCTCATCCTCGGAATGATGTTTGGTAGCGCCGCCTCGGCAGTGGTGGAGATTATGCAATACCTCTCGCCCGAGGGGGCACTGAAGAGCTATGTGGTGTGGACTATGGGTTCGTTGGGTGGTGTCACCCTCGCGCAACTCGGCATCATAGTGCCCATTGTTGTTGTGGGATTGGTACTCTCCGTGCTGCTCATCAAGCCGCTGAACATACTCCTGCTGGGTGAGAACTATGCCCGCACGATGGGTCTCAATATCAAGCGCACGCGACTGATGGTGACCATCACCACCGTGCTGCTTGCGGGTACGATTACGGCCTATTGCGGCCCAATCGGCTTTGTGGGACTCGCTGTGCCCCACGTTGCGAGGATGCTCTTCCGCGAGGCCGACCACAAAGTGCTGGTGCCGGCCACGATGCTTACGGGCACCACCACGATGTTGCTCTGTGACATCGTCTCCTCGCTGCCTGCCAACGATATAGCCCTGCCAATCAACACGGTCTCGGCTTTGGTGGGTATCCCCGTGGTGGTGGTTGTCATACTCCGCAACCGCAAAATGATGATGTAGTATGGAGGCAATGGAACGCATATATACGATTGAACTTCACGATGTCACCCTCGGCTATGGCGATAGGGTGCTGATGGCCGACGCGAGTGTGGGTTTCGGTTGGGGCGAGCTGACCGCACTCATTGGTCGCAACGGTACGGGTAAGAGCACCTTGCTCCGCACCATCGCAGCGCTCTCCCGTCCCCGCAGTGGCACAATCACGGTGGAGGGTAAGGATCTGTTTTCGCTCTCTATGAAGGAGGTGGCCGAGAGGATATCTTTTGTCTCGACCGACGACGTGAGGGTGCAGAATCTGCGAGTGCGCGATGTTGTAGCACTCGGTAGGGCTCCCTACACCAATTGGGTGGGACGTCTCACTGCCGAGGATAAGGCCAAGGTGGAGGAGTCTTTGAGGTTGGTGGGTATGGCAGCTTTTGCCGATAGCTCGGTGGAGAGCCTGAGCGACGGCGAGCGACAGAGGGTGATGATTGCCCGAGCACTTGCTCAGGATACCCCCATCATTCTGCTCGACGAGCCCACAGCCTTCCTCGATCTGCCCAACAAATATGAGATTTGCTTGCTACTTCGCAGGCTTGCCCACCAGGAGGGGAAGTGCATCTTGTTCTCCACCCACGACCTCTCCATAGCCATCGAATTGTGCGACACGATAGCGATGATTGAGGGAGGTGAGTTCCGCTACGGCACGGCCCAAATGCTCATCGAAAGTGGCGATATGCAGCGCATTTTCGAGCATACACAGATAGAATTTGACCGCGAAAAGGGAAATGTTCGATTAAAAAGATGATTTTTTTCAAATAAAGTTTGGAATTATCCAATTTTTAGTTACCTTTGCACCGCTTAAAAGCTACCTATGGTAGTAGTCGAGGCCCATTCGTCTATCGGTTAGGACGCAAGATTTTCATTCTTGAAAGAGCAGTTCGACTCTGCTATGGGCTGCAGAAATGTAAAAAAAAATTAAAAATATATAACTATGGCAAATCACAAGTCGTCTAAAAAGCGTATTCGCCAGACCGAGGCACACAGGGTGGCGAATAAGTATTATCACAGGACTACCCGTAATGCTGTGAAAGCATTGCGCGGTACCACCGACAAAGCAGCTGCAGAGGCTCTTCTTCCCAAAGTAGCAGCAATGTTGGACAAACTCGCTAAGAAAAACGTTATCCACAAGAACAAAGCAGCCAACCTTAAGAGCGGTTTGCAGGTTCACGTTAACGGTTTGTAGTAATGTGCGATATAGGTTCGCACTCGAATAGAGAAGCGAACCTTATATGGTGACTGTAGCTCAGTTGGCAGAGCGTTGGATTGTGGTTCCAAATGTCGTGGGTTCGAGCCCCATCAGTCACCCGGAGAGAAGTTCAGAGATGAACTTCTCTTTTTTTGTGACAGTATCCAGAGTGGCGATATGTGATGGTAAAAATAGGGCTCGGAGATTACCGAGCCCTATTTCTATTGTATTGTTGTGGTTGCAATGTCCTCTCTACAATTCGGTCTTCCAGAGGCCGTGGAGGTTGCAGTACTCGTAGACTGCGATGGGCTTGCGGCCACAGGTGCAAACCTCTGCTACGGGCTTATCCTTGAGGTCGATGCGGATGCCACCATCCTCAAACTCAACGTATACGAAGGAGATGTGGTGTTCGGGAAGCATAGGGTGCTCCACGCTGCCCACTTTGATGCGGATTTTGCAGTCGTCAATCTTCTCCACCACGGGGAGGTGTTTCTCCTGGCTTGCCTCTACGGTGCCGGGGATGAGTTCGGTCATTTTCTCGCCGCAGCAGAAGGGGGTTACGCCGCCGTCAACGGCTTTGATGATAACATTACCACAGTGGTTGCATTTGAAAAATCTGGTTGCCATAGTTGTATAGTTTTTGTTGTTATTGATCTTGTTTGTTTGGTATTGCAAAGATAATACCGCGATTTCGAAAAGTCAAATCGGAAATTTTTATGCTCCCATAAGTTGAAACTATACGCCTGGTCGGGACTATCAAAGGATTTTACCACCTTGAATGACTTGGCCACAACACCATTTTCCTCACGGAGTCGCTCAATGGGGTCGCGGAGCGAGAGCTTGGGCGACTCATCAAACTCGGGGATGTCTACCTCCACAAGAGTGCGCTTCCTTGCTCGGAAGTCGGCATCTCCTCGGCAGTAGGCTGACGGAGGGAGTAGTGGTAGTCTACATCCGTTCTTCTATCAGCTCGTTTAACTTTGCTGTAAAGTTGTGGGCGGTCAAAGTATCTTCCTTTCCGCGATAACTTGCCACCCAACTCCTCATTGTCGGTGGGTAAATGAAATAGCAACGGGATGCTAATTGCATCCCGTTTTCTCTTCCACCCAATTGGTGAGTTCTATGTAGTCGGCAACCGTAAGGGCCTCTGCTCGCAGTGAGAAGAAGCGGTGTTCCTCGCCGCCGAGGTCGCCAAATATGGCCTTGAGAGGTGTCTTGAGCATCTTGCGGCGCTGGCTGAATGCAGCCTTCACAACCTTCACAAAGAGGGCTTCGTTGCACCCGAGGTCGCTCACCTTGTTGCGCCTCATTCGCACCACTGCGCTCTTCACCTTGGGTGGTGGGTTGAATACATCCTCGTGCACCGTGAAGAGATACTCTATGTCGTACCACGCCTGCATCAACACACTCAAGATGCCGTAGTCCCTATTGCCCGCGGGTGAGGCAATGCGGAGAGCAACCTCCCTCTGCACCATACCGACCACTTCGGGGATGAGATCCTTGTAGTCGAGCACCTTGAAGAAGATCTGAGAGGAGATGTTGTAGGGGAAGTTGCCAATGACCTTCAGACCTCCGGGGAACATCTCGCCGAGGGGGAGGTTGAGGAAGTCGCCGTAGATGAGTCGGGGGGTGAAATCGGGGTAGTGGTTGTGGAGATACTCCACGCTCTCCCCGTCGACCTCTGCGCCCCACGTTTCAATGTCGGTACGTGCGAGCAAGAACTGCGTGAGGACACCCGTGCCGCATCCCACCTCGAGCACCCTGCCACCTTCGCTCATAGCCTCGGCAATGCTGCGTGCCACACCCATATCGGTGAGGAAGTGCTGACCGAGGGCCTTCTTGGGCCTCACATAGTCGGGATTCTGGGGGGCGATTGCTCGGCTGCCCCTGGAGCCCTTGTTGCCCCCACCCCTGTGTGAGTGGGCTTTATTGTAGCTTTTTGTTGCCATCAATTATTCTCTCTTTAGTTTGAGACTGTTGATACCGTTTTAGTGGCCTTGTTCGCACATAAACTTGATGCGGACAAGTCGAATCTCCTCTTCGGTGTAGTCGTCGCCAAGTTCCTCCATTGCCTCCTCGAGGCTGTCGGTCTCGGCGTCCTCCTTGAAGTAGAGGTAGATATCTTCCGCCTTGTCGTCGTCCACAACCTGACCGATGTAGTAGCTGATGTCGAGTCGGGTACCAGAGTTTACGATGGACTCAATTTCCGTCAGCAGATCCTCCATCTCGAGGTTCTTTGCGTGGGCGATATCCTCAAAGTCCATCTTGCGATCGATGCTCTGGATGATGAAGACCTTGTTGCCACTCTTGTTGACCACACTCTTCACCACCATATCTTGGGGTCTCACAATCTCCTTCTCCTCCACATAGGCGGCAATGAGCTTGATGAACTCCGCGCCGAACTTCCTCGCCTTGCCGGCGCCCACGCCGCTGATGTTCTGCAACTCCTCGATGGTGATGGGGTATTGGATGGACATATCCTCCAGTGAGGGGTCTTGGAAGATGACAAATGGGGGCAGGTTGTGGCGTGAAGCCACCTTCTTGCGGAGGTCTTTGAGCATAGCGAAGAGCTCCTCGTCGGCCACGGCACCCTTGCCGGCTGCGGCTGCGAGTGCATCCTCATCGGACTCCTCATTGTAGTTGTGGTCGAGGGTGATGGTGATGGGGTAGGGGTGTTCGAGGTAGGAGCGGCCCTTGTCGCTGAGCGAGAGGAGGCCGTAGTTCTCGATATTCTTGTCGATGAAGCCCTCGATGAGACCCTTACGCACGATGGAGCCCCAGAACTTGTCGTCGTGGCTGGCTCCTATGCCGAAACATTCGAGCTTGTTGTGGCCATAGGATTTGACCATCGAGGTGGTCTGGCCCACCAGCACGGAGGCCAGGTAGTCGGCCTTGAACTTGGGACCTATGGTCTCGAGCGTCTCGAGTGCGGTGACCATCTGTTGCTGTGCATTGATTTTGGGCTTGGGGTTGATGCAGTTGTCGCAGGCGCCGCAGTTCTCCTCGGTGTACTCCTCGCCGAAGTAGTGGAGCAGGTTCTTGCGACGGCACACGGAGCTCTCCGCATAGACCACCGTCTCCATCAGCAGCAGACGGCCGATCTCCTGCTCGGCCACAGGCTTACCCTGCATAAACTTCTCCAACTTCTGGATGTCCTTATAACTATAAAAGGTAATGCAACGTCCTTCGCCGCCATCTCGACCCGCACGTCCCGTCTCCTGATAGTAGCCCTCCAGACTCTTGGGGATGTCGTAGTGGATCACATAGCGCACGTCGGGCTTGTCGATACCCATACCGAAAGCAATGGTGGCCACAATGACGTCCACCTCCTCCATCAGGAAGGCATCCTGATTGTTGGCACGGGTTACGCCATCCATACCTGCGTGGTAGGGGAGGGCTCGGATGCCGTTGGCCACGAGCAACTCGGCCAGCTCCTCCACCTTCTTGCGCGAGAGGCAGTAGATGATGCCGCTCTTGCCGGGGTTTTGCTTGATGTAGCGGATGATGTCCTTGTTCACATCGTGTTTGGGACGTATCTCGTAGTAGAGGTTGGGACGGTTGAAGGAGGACTTGAACACCTTGGCATCCATCATACCGAGGTTCTTCTGGATGTCGAACTGCACCTTGGGGGTGGCGGTGGCGGTGAGGGCAATGATGGGGGCCCTGCCGATGTCGTTCACAATGGGGCGTATGCGCCTATACTCGGGGCGGAAATCGTGGCCCCACTCGGAGATGCAGTGTGCCTCGTCGATGGCGTAGAATGAAATTTTGATTTTGCGGAGGAATGCGATGTTCTCCTCTTTGGTGAGCGACTCGGGAGCGAAGTAGAGTAGTTTGGTCTTGCCGGCCAACACGTCGTTTTTCACTTGTGTGATGGCAGCTTTGTTGAGCGAGGAGTTGAGGAAGTGGGCTATGCCCTCCTCCATACTGAAGGTTCTCATCGCATCCACCTGATTTTTCATCAGTGCGATGAGGGGTGAGATGATGATGGCCACACCCTCCATCATAAGGGCCGGAAGCTGGTAGCAGAGGCTCTTGCCTCCACCTGTGGGCATCAGCACGAAAGTGTCGCCTCCGGCAAGTACGTTGCGGATGACACTCTCCTGGTTTCCTTTGAACGACGAGAAACCAAAATACTCCTTGAGTTTGCTCAAAAGCAGGTCACTATTGATATTCATTTCCTCCATACGAATCACTCTTTTCGCAAAATGCAACTACAAGATAGTGATTTTTTCGGAAATTGGACTAACTTTGTCGAAAATTTTTGCAAAAATGAAGTTGTATACCTCCGATTTAGTGAAGAAATATAAGAGCCGTACGGTTGTAAACCACGTCTCCATTGATGTTAAGCAGGGCGAAATTGTCGGTCTGCTCGGCCCCAATGGTGCGGGTAAGACCACTACCTTTTATATGATTGTTGGACTCGTGAAGCCCAATGATGGCCGCATATTCCTCGAGGATGAAGATGGCACCACCACCGAGATTACCAAGATGCCCGTCTATAAACGAGCGCAAATGGGTGTGGGCTACCTTGCACAGGAGGCCTCGGTGTTCCGTCAGCTCTCGGTTGAGGACAACCTCAAGGCTGTGCTTGAGATGACCGGCTACTCCAAGGAGTACCAACGCCAGAGGGTGGAGGAGCTGCTGGAGGAGTTCCGACTGCAGAAGGTGAGGAAGAATATGGGTATTCAGCTTTCGGGTGGCGAGCGCAGGCGCACGGAGATTGCGAGGGCTGTGGCCATCAATCCCAAGTTCATTCTGCTTGATGAGCCTTTTGCGGGTGTCGACCCCATTGCGGTGGAGGATATTCAGAGTATCGTGCGCACGTTGAAGGATAAAAATATTGGTGTGATCATCACTGACCACAATGTCCACGAGACCCTCTCGATTACGGACCGCACCTACCTGCTCTTTGAGGGCAAGGTGCTCAAGGCGGGTAGTGCCGAGGATCTGGCCAACGACGAGGAGGTAAGGCGTGTCTACCTCGGTCAGGACTTCAAGCTCAATAGATAGTTGATATAGCCGGGCCTTGAGCTCGGCTTTTTTTTAGTTGTCGGCGGTTGGCTTGCGGATGTTGGTCATTTGTGTCGTCAGCCGTCGACTGTCTACACTCTTTTGGGTTTGGTTTCCTGCTGACTTATAGCAAAAAACAAAAATTTTGAATTTTGCATTTTGCATTTTGAATTTTATTTGTATCTTTGCGCCCGCATTTGGTATGCAATAAACTAATTAAACAAAACAATTATGAACAATTACGAAACCGTTTTCATTGCCACCCCCGTTCTTTCGGAGGCTCAGCTTGAGGAGCTGTTTGGCAAATTCCAAGGTGTTATCACCGAGAACGGCGGTCAAATCGTAAATGCAGAGGCTTGGGGTTTGAAAAAACTCGCTTATGCTATCCAGAAGAAGACCACCGGTTACTATTTCCTTATCGAGTTCACCGGCGAGGGCGACCTCATCGAGAAACTCGAAAAACAGTATCGTCGCGACGAGCGCGTTATTCGTTTCCTCTCGTTCCGTCAGGACAAACACGCAGTAGAGTACTCGATCAAACGCCGCAACAAACTCGCAGGCAAAGTAAACGCTGAGGTTGTAGAGACCGAGGCAAATGTTGAACCCGAAGCAGTAGAGGAGGCATAAACTATGGCAGCACCTGTAAAAAACGATAGCGAAATCCGCTACCTCAACCCCGTATCGGTTGATGTTAAAAAGAAAAAATACTGCCGTTTCAAAAAGAGCGGTATCAAATACATCGACTACAAAGATGGCGAATTCTTGAAGAAATTCCTCAACGAGCAGGGTAAGATTCTTCCCCGCCGTTTGACCGGTACTTCGCAGAAATACCAGAAGAAAGTGGCTCAGGCTGTTA
>JAFPBB010000016.1 GCA_017390585.1 Tidjanibacter sp.
ATTTTGAATTACCAAAGACACACGCCCCCGGCACTTCGTGCCACCCCCTCTAACTTAGAGGGGGAATAATAGAGAAAGTATATTGGGGTAGAGCGCCGAAGGCCAACAAAATTTTGAATTTTGAATTTTGCATTTTGAATTAAAGGAGACGCACCACCCTAAATTCCCCCTCTAAGTTAGAGGGGGTGCCCGTAGGGCGGGGGCGTGTGTTAATTTTGAATTTTGCATTTTGAATTTTGCATTTACTCAGCGCCTGCTCTGTGCTTGTTTACAAAAAACATCGTTTTTTATAAAATTACACTCGCCATAGGCGAAATCTCAACTCTTTTTACTACCTTTGTAGGTTATAACGCGATTTTACCTATGGAAACACAAAATATCAATCCCGAAAATAATAACTTTCTGCTCGACGAGAGCCTCGTTCCCGAGAGCCGCAGGTGTGAACTGTCCCTCGGTCACGGATGCGAATTCTGCCACAAGGAGGGCGAACTCACTGCCGAGGCACGCCCCGGTTGCTACAAGCTCCACGAGACCGATTGGCTCGCCGACTACCCCGACAACAACCCCACCGAGATTGTGGAGGTGAGGTTCAAAAATACCCACCGCAGCTACTATGCCAACGTCAACAACCTCCCTCTGGCCATCGGTGATATCGTGGCTGTGGAGGCTTCGCCCGGTCACGACATCGGCATCGTCTCCCTCACGGGTGATATGGTGGCAAGGCAGATGCGCCGCGTGGGCTTCAATCCCCACAATGGCGAGTTCCGCAAGGTCTACCGCAAGGCACGCAACTACGACATCGAGAAGTGGCACGAGGCGGTGGCGAGGGAGCACGAGGTGATGATTCGTTCGCGCCAGATTGCTGCCGATATGAAGCTCGATATGAAGATTGGCGATGTGGAGTTCCAGGGCGACGGCATCAAGGCTATCTTCTACTACATTGCTGACGAGAGGGTCGACTTCCGCGAACTCATCAAGGTCTTTGCCGACCAATTCCGCATCCGCATCGAGATGAAGCAGATTGGTGCTCGTCAGGAGGCGGGTCGCATTGGAGGCTTGGGAGCCTGTGGACGCCAGCTCTGCTGCGCTTCGTGGATCAGCTCCTTCAACTCGGTCACCACGGGTGCGGCGCGCACGCAGGAGTTGTCGCTCAATCCCCAGAAACTTGCGGGTCAGTGCAGCAAACTCAAGTGCTGCCTCTCCTATGAGCTCGACTGCTACACCGATGCCCGACGCGACTTCCCCCGCATCAACGGCCCCCTGCAGTCGCTCGATGCCGACTACTTCCACGTCAAGAGCGACATCCTGGCACGCACAATGAGCTTCAGCACCCAGCCCGGCTCTATGGCAGGACTTGTGACCCTATCGGTTGCGAGGGTGAAGGAGATTATGAGGCTCAATGCGGAGGGCAAGAAGCCCGAGAAGATTACCTCGGATACGATTGTGGACACCACCACCGAGGAGCCCACCTACATCAACGTCATTGGTGAGGATAGTATCACCCGCTTCGATAAGTCGAAGAAGAAACGCAAGAACAAGAAGAACCGCAACAAAGGCTCGCAGGAGCAGAGTGCCGAGGGTAAGACCTCGCCTGCAGGTGAGGAGATGCCCAAGGGCGAACGACAGCCCAAGGGTGAGGGCCGCTCGAACGAGAAGCGCGAGGGCGGTGAGGGTCGCTCGAAAGGAGAGCGCGGAGCCAAACAGCGCAGTGAGGGACAGCCCAAAGGCGAACAGCAACCCAAAGGGGAGCGTGAGGGACAGCGCGACCAGCAACCCAAGGAGCGCACAGAGCGCCAGCCTAAAGGTGAGGGTGGGGCTCAGCCCAATAGGGGAGAGCGCCGCCAGAAGGGTGAGCGCGGAGCCAAACAGCATAATGAGGGCCAACCCAAGGGCGAGCAGCAACCCAAAGAACGCACCGAGGGTCAGCGCGAACAGCAGCCCAAAGAGCGCACCGAGCGCCAACCCAAAGGGGAGCGTGAACAACAGCCCAAGGGTGATCAGCAGCCCAAAGGGGAGCGCACCGAGGGTCAGCGCGAACAGCAACCCAACGGCGAACGTGAGGGTCAGCCCAGGGGCGAGGGCCGCGAGGGCCGTGGTCGCAACAATAGAGGTCGCGGACACAACCGAGGTCGCGGTGAGCGACGCGAGGGTGGCGAAGGCCGCACCAACGACAAGGGCGAAGGCCGCACCAACGACAAGGGCGAAGGCCGTCAGCCCAAGCAACCCGCAGCAGAGAACAAGGAGTAGCCTCCGGAATGGAGAGAGGGATGCGAATGAACGGCATTGAGAGAGTGATGCAACGCACCGAGAGGGGCAAAAGGAGCCGAGGTGGCGTGGTGAGAGTGGCGGCGGCAGTGGCAATGATGCTTGTGGCTGTGGCCTGCACCGTGAAGCCCGTGGACTCCACCGTGGTCGACACTCCGCGCAGTGGCTGGAGTGAGCCCGTGGAACTGCTCTGCAGTGCCGACTCCACTGCACTCCACACCATAGGAGTGGTGTTGCAGATGGAGAGCAAAAGCGTGGATGGCCCCATAGAGTTGCGCATAGGCTGCACCTCCCCCTCGGGAGTGAGCCTCGGCGACACCCTCCGAGTGGGTCCCGCACGACGCAGCAATGGAGGTTCGTTTACCCGCATCGAGGGCGATTGGATTGAGGGCGCAAGGTTTGCCGAGCAGGGCGACTATATCTTCACCATAGAACCCTTGGAGCCTCTGGATGGCGTGTGGATGGTGGGCATAACCATCCGCCCCGAATGAGCTCCATCTGTGCAGTGGCATACAGAGTTGAGAAAGAAAAATACAAAAACGAGATATGGGAAAAGACAAAATACGCAGATTTAACGAAAACCTCACCTTCAAGTGTATGGTGCAACCCGCCTTTGAGGAGGTCTTCGACAAGGACCACCCCCTGAAGGGAAAGTGGCACGAGTTCTTCGGCAACAACAACCCCATCGTGCTCGAGCTGGGCTGTGGTCGAGGAGAGTATACGGTGGCGCTGGCCGAGCGCAATCCCGACAAGAACTTCATCGGTGTGGACATCAAGGGTGCCCGTATGTGGCGCGGAGCCAAGACCGTCACCGAGCGCGGAATCCCCAATGCGGGATTCCTTCGCACGCGCATCGAGTTTATCTCGTCGCTCTTTGCCGAGGGCGAGGTGAGCGAGATCTGGATCACCTTCCCCGACCCGCAGATGCCCAAGCAGAGAGCCAAACACCGCCTCACAGGCCCGCTCTTCCTCGCCCGCTATGCCAAGATTCTGGCCACCGAGGGATGGATCAACCTCAAGACCGACTCCCAATTCCTCCACGAGTTCACCAAGCAGGTGGTGGCACTCAACGAGCTCCCCGTGGAGGTGGCCAACAACGATATCTATGGCTCGGGCTATGCCGACGAGACCCTCTCGGTCAAGACCGCCTATGAGAGCAAGTTCCTCGCTCAGGGAATGCCCATCACCTACCTCCGCTTCTCGCTGGGTGGCAAGAGGGCTTTCGAGGATATCTCGGAGGAGGCCGAGGAGAGGCTCCAAGAACTGCGCCCCAAGGCCGATGCCAACGCATAGTGCCAACCCCTAACCACGTCAGACAATAGAGAACTTATGAACATAACAATAGGTATTACTCTCGGCGACCCCGCAGGTGTGGGCACCGAGACGATTATAAAGATTTTCCGCGACCCGAGGATGCTCGAGATGGCAACCTTCGTGCTCTATGGCTCCTCGAAGGCCTTGGCCTACTATAAGTCGAAAGTGGAGGACGGCGAGAGCGTGAACTACACCCTGGTGCGCTCGGCAGCCGACGCCGTGGAGGGTAAACTCAACCTCGTGGAGTGCGGCAAGGGCGACGTGAAAATCACCCCCGGAAGCCCCTCGGCAGAGTATGGCGCAGTGGCTGTGGAGTCGCTCCGCAGGGCTGCCGCCGACGTCAAGGAGGGCGATGTAGACCTGCTCGTTACGGCACCTATAAATAAAAACTCTATGGACGAAGCCGGCTTCGGAGCCGTGGGCCACACCGAGTTTCTCGCAGGCGAGTTTGGCGGTGAGCCGCTGATGCTGATGTGTAGCGAGATTATGAAGGTGGGCTTGGCAACCATCCACCTGCCCGTTGCGGAGGTGGCTGCGGCACTCTCGAAGGAGCTCATAACCAAACGTATAGCCCAGCTTGATAGGGCTTTGCGCGAGGACTTCGGAGTCCACAAACCCCGCATCGCGGTGTTGGCACTCAACCCCCACGCCGGCGATGGTGGTCTGCTGGGCGACGAGGAGCAGCAGATTATCGCTCCCGCCATCAGAGAGTCCTACGATGGAGGCATCTTGGCCTTTGGTCCCTTTGCTGCCGACGGATTTTTCGCTGCGGGCACCTTCAAGAAGTACGACGCAGTGCTTGCTATGTACCACGACCAAGGCTTGGCACCCTTCAAGACCCTCACCCCCAACGGTGTGAATGTGACCACCAACCTCTCGGTTGTGAGGACCTCGCCCGACCACGGCACGGGATACGACATTGCGGGCCGCGGCGTGGCCGATGAGAGCTCTATGCGAAATGCTATTTATATGGCTTTGGACATTTTCCGCTCGCGCGAGCGTGAGGAGGAGTATGCTGCCAACCCGCTGAAACACTATGAGCGTGAGAGGGGCGGCAGGGATGCCAACGTGAAGGACATCAAGGAGCTGAAAGAGACGGAGTAGGAATGCAAAATTCAAAATTCAAAATTCAAAATTGATAAAAAGGCTAAGCAAGGGCTGCACTAAAAGTTTTTGGTGAAGCTTTTTACAAAAAGCTTCGAAACTATGCGACTTTTTATAAAAAGTCGCCCAAAAATTTTCCTCGAGATACTGCGTATCTCTTTATAAGTGTCAGCCACATTTTGGCCAAGCAAGGTCTACACTGAAAGTTTTTGGTGAAGCTTTTTACAAAAAGCTTCGAAAGAAACCGCGACGCGAGTCGCAACAAAACAAACACAACCGCAAGGAAGAGAACAAAATACGATATAAAAAGATAATCGGGGCAGTAGGTGGCAGGTCGTATTGCCACGCCCCACAAACATTAACAACAAACAAATGGAACAAATCAAAATCACCTTCCCTGATGGCAGCGTTCGTGAGTATGCCAAGGGAATCTCCGCGATGCAGATTGCCGAGAGCATCAGCTCGCGTTTGGCAGGCGAGGTTTTGGCTGCCACTGTAAACGAAGAGGTCGTAGACCTGTTGGCTCCCATCAATGAGGACGCCGCAATCAAACTCCACAAATGGGAGGACGAGGAGGCTCGCCGCACCTTCTGGCACACCTCGTCGCACCTGCTGGCTGAGGCACTTGAGAGCCTCTATCCCGGCATTAAGTTCGGTATCGGTCCCAGCATCGAGAGTGGTTTCTACTACGATGTAGACTCGCCCACCCCCATCACCGAGGCCGACCTCCAGAAGATCGAGAAGAAGATGGAGGAGTTGGCTCGCACCAAGGAGCCCGTGGTGCGCCGCGAGGTGCCCAAAGCCGAGGCACTCGAGACCTTCAAGGCCAAGGGCGACCAGTATAAAGTGGAACTCATCGAGGCTCTCGAGGATGGCTCCATCAGCTTCTACTCCAACGGTGCCTTCACCGACCTCTGCCGCGGTCCCCACTTGCCCAACACCGGCTACATCAAAGCTATCAAGCTCACCAGCATCGCAGGTGCCTACTGGCGTGGCGATGAGAAGAATAAGATGCTCACCCGCATCTATGGCGTGTCGTTCCCCAAGAAGTCGATGCTCGACGAGCACCTCGCAATGCTCGAGGAGGCCAAGAAGAGGGACCACCGCAAACTCGGTAAGGAGCTGGAGCTCTTCACCTTCTCGCAGAGGGTAGGCCAGGGTCTTCCCTTGTGGTTGCCTAAGGGTGCCGACCTGCGTGGTAGGCTCGAGAACTTCCTCCGCGCCGTGCAGAAGAAGTATGGCTACGAGCAGGTTATCACCCCCCACATCGGTCAGAAGGACCTCTATGTGACCTCGGGCCACTATGCAAAATATGGCAAAGACTCGTTCCAACCCATCCACACCCCCTATGAGGGCGAGGAGTTCCTGCTGAAACCTATGAACTGCCCCCACCACTGCGAGATCTACAAGTTCAAACCCCGCTCCTACAAGGACCTCCCCCTGCGTTTTGCAGAGTTCGGCACCGTCTACCGCTATGAGCAGAGTGGTGAGCTCCACGGTCTCACCCGAGTTAGGGGCTTCACCCAGGACGATGCACACCTCTTTGTGCGCCCCGACCAGCTGCTCGAGGAGTTTGAGAACGTTATCGACATCGTGCTCTACATCTTCAAGACCCTGAAGTTCGACGAGTTCACCGCACAGATTTCGCTCCGCGACCCCAACAATAAGGAGAAGTACATCGGTACCGACGAGAATTGGGAGCGCGCCGAGCAGGCTATCATCAAAGCCGCAGCCGACAAGGGCCTCAAGACCGTTGTGGAGTATGGCGAGGCAGCCTTCTATGGTCCCAAGTTGGACTTTATGGTTAAGGACGCCATCGGTCGCAAGTGGCAGCTCGGTACCATCCAGGTGGACTACAACCTCCCCGAGAGGTTCGACCTAACCTACACCGGTGCCGACGACAAGCCCCATCGCCCCATTATGATCCACCGCGCACCCTTCGGCTCGATGGAGAGGTTTGTGGCTGTGTTGCTGGAGCACACCGGCGGTAAGTTCCCCTTGTGGCTCTCCCCCGCACAGTGTGTGGTACTCCCCATCAGCGAAAAATTTAACGAATACGCAGAAAAAGTTTCTAAATATCTAAATAATTGCGATATTCGCAGTGAGATTGACCTGCGTAACGAGAAGATTGGCCGCAAGATCCGCGACAACGAGCTCAAACGTGTACCCTTCCTGCTCATCGTGGGCGAGAAGGAGGAGAGCGAGGGCCTCGTATCTGTGCGCCAGCAGGGCGTGGGCGACAAGGGTCAGATGACCACCGCCGCCTTTGCCGAGATGATCAAACAGCTCGTGGCTGAGGAAATTGACAATCAATAGTATTTTCTAACACAAATATCTTAATGGCAGTACCTTACAGACCAAAACCCACCTATCCTCCCAAACCCCGCCCACAGCAGGGCCCTCAGGGCAAACAGCAGCAGGGCGAGCACCGCATCAACTCGCAGATTACTGCCCCCCAAGTGAGGGTCGTGAGCGACGAGATTGAGGGCGCACAGGTTATGGCAATCAAAGACGCCATCGCGTTGGCCGACCAGATGGAGATGGACCTTATTGAGATCTCGCCCAAGGCAGATCCCCCCGTGTGTCGCATTGCCGACTACCAGAAGTTCCTCTACCAGCAGAAAAAGAAGGCTAAAGAGATCAAGGCAAAGCAGACTAAGGTTGTGATCAAGGAGATTCGTTTCGGTCCCCAAACCGACGACCACGACTACAACTTCAAGTTGCGCCACGCCCAGAACTTCCTTCAGGAGGGCGCGAAGGTGAAGGCCTACGTATTCTTCCGTGGTCGTTCGATTGTCTTCAGCGAGCAGGGTCAGATATTGTTGCTTCGCTTTGCCACCGACCTTGAGGAGTATGGCAAGGTGGAGATGATGCCCAAGTTGGAGGGTAAGAGGATGACTATGATGTTGGCTCCTAAGCCCAAGAAGTAAAAAAAGCACATCTCGCGGGTGATTTCCGCGTTGCACTTCGATAAATCCCCTCCTCATTTACGTTGAGTAAACTGCGGAGGGGATTTTCTTGTGCGCCTTGAAATCCCCTCGCGATATGCGCTTTTTTATTTCAGTGGTTGCGGGTGAATTTTTCACCGCCTACGTTGGGCGAGTTCCTCACTTACGTCAAGTAAGCTGCGGACTCGCCCTTTCTTGTCGGCAAAAAATTCCCCTCGATAATCTGCAC
>JAFPBB010000003.1 GCA_017390585.1 Tidjanibacter sp.
GCATCATCGACCGAGGGGATGACACGACAAGTGCGCTTGCCGTGGAGGAGTTGCAACACTACCTCGGAGCTATCAGCGGTGCCGATTTCTCGGCCCCCGAGAGCAACAAGGGCCGTATTGTGGTGCGATACAACAAAAGGCTGAATGAGGAGGAGTGGCGCATAGAGCCCCACCGCAGGGGTATCACCCTGAGTGGCGGTGGCCCACGAGGACTTCTCTATGCCACCTACACCTTCTTGGAGCAGTTGGGTTGCCGTTGGCTTGCGCCCGATTTCGATTTCTACCCCAATGGAAAGCACGAAGTTGTACCCCACACCCCCACCCTACGCTACACCGCCGAGGGCCCCACGGGTGGACAACCTGTGATGAAGTATCGTAAGCTCTACATAGAAGAGGGCCATTCACACACCCCTGCCAACACCGTCGAGCTCATACGCTGGATGGCCAAACTGCAATACAACACCCTTGTATATCCAATTGACTATCAAGGCAAAGGACGTGTGAGATGGGATGCCGTAAGGGACACGCTCACTCCCCACCTGCGCCAGCGAGGCATCGTGATTGAAGTGGGTGGCCACGGCTATCAGAACTTCCTCAATGCCACGATGGAAGATGGGCGTTTGTGGAACGAGCACCCAGAGTGGTTTGCACTCCACGAGGGCGAGCGCAGCAAGGAGCAAAAGAGGGTGTTCTGCACCTCCTCGGAGGAAGCTACGGAGTATATGACCAGCAACCTACTCGCCTACATCGAAGCACACCCCGAGATTGACATCTTCGACTTCTGGCCACCCGACGGAGCCCGTTGGTGCGAGTGCGAGAAGTGTCAGGCCATAGGTAACGACTCCGACAAACACGCCCTGCTGGTGGGCAAGGTGGCAACACGCATTGCCGCCCTGCGTCCCGACCTAAAAATCGAGTGCCTCGGCTATTCGCACTACAAAAACCCCTCGCAACGACACACCATCGCCCCTAATGTACTCTTGGACTTCTGCCCCATAAATCAGAGTTTCGAGGGACAAATCTACGAGTCGTTTGGTAGCAACCCCACCTACACATCTGCAATGGCCGAATGGAAGGAACGTTTCGAGGGAGAGATAAGCATCTACTCCTACTACCGTAAGTATGCTTGGCACAGCCTCCCAATACTCCTGCCCCACTATATGCAGAAGGATGTGAAGTGGTATATCGGACAGGGCATAAGTGGTATCTCCATCTACTGCGAGCCTGGCGATTGGGGTACCTATGAGGTCAACCTCTACACACTCGGTAAGGTGGCCCAAAATCCCGATGTGGATGTAGACCTTCTCCTACGCGAGTTTGCACAAGGACGCTATGGCACAGTTTGGCGCACCGCACTTGCCACCATCGGCACTCTCGAAGAGGTTGCACGCAAGGGATGTAGCATCCCCGGCACAACCGTCAAGAGCGAAGAGTGGTACACAGAGGCTATCGCACGCCTCGACTTCCACAGCGGAGAGATAAAGACGGCTGCCACCATTGAGGGCTGTCTTGAAGTTGTTGTTTCCAAGACCTCCGCGGCCGCCTTTCACGAGGATTCTTTCCTCATACGGCTCAACGAGTTCAAAGAGGATCTCTCCTGTCTCGGCATCCTTTGCAACGGTTCCGAGCGGAACGTCAAGATACACGTCCTCTCCGTTCTTTCCCTTCATGAGCTTTCCGCTTCCTGCGCCACCGTGCTCTGCCATGATATGCTTGCGGTACTTCAGGTGGATGAGCGTCCAGAACTGCGGATTCGCCCTGAGGATGATGTGTCCTCCACGACCTCCGTCACCTCCGTCAGGACCTCCCTTCGGAATATATTTCTCCCTCCTCATGTGGGTAGAGCCTGCGCCACCGTTTCC
>JAFPBB010000017.1 GCA_017390585.1 Tidjanibacter sp.
ACCTGATCCACTGCTGCGAAAGCGCCGTCGAGGGCAACACCCACTCCCTCTCGGCCACCAAAGAACTCCTCGACAAAAGCGACGAACGACTGGCAGAAATCTATGCCCTCGCCTCGGGCCGCAGGGTGGAGGAGTACCGTGCGCTGATGAATCGCAACGAGGGACGAGGCATCTGGCTCAGCCCCTCCGAGGCGGTGGAGGCAGGTCTGGCAGACCGCATCATCGCCGCCGCACCCATCACCGACGATGCAAGCGGCTCGGTGGCGCGGCTCGGACTCACCCCACTCCCCTCGGGAGGGTGGCGCAGGAGGGTCTCGGTGGCGTGGAACAAGATGCTCTCCACGGCAGGTCTCACCCACCGCTCCGCCGAGGAGGAACCCTCCACCCAACCCTCCGCAGCGGAACGTTTCTCCCTCGGCACACCCCCAACACCCCCCTCGAGGCTCCACACCGCACGCCCCACGCTCACGCGAGAGTGCGACGACCCCGCACCCACCGGTGGCCACACCCTCACCCCCAACGAGAGTGCCTATGCAGCCGACGCTATGGCCCTCAGGGCCAGGAGTGTGGGTGAGTAGTGCCCCCCCTCACCCCCGCCCAACAATCTAACCCCAAAACACAAACCAACCCCAAAAACAATTCCCAACTATGAGCAAAATTGAAAACATCAAGACCTATGAGGGTCAGGTTCTCGACAACATCTTCTTCCGTCCTATGCTCTCCGGAGCCAACGCCGAGCAGCTCGGCATCAAGGTGATGTACAATATGCCCGTGCCCACCACGCTCCACTTCTGGAAGCGCTCGGGCGACATCCTCCGCAAGTACACCACCAGCGGATGGAGCGGTGGCGAGCCCAGCCAGAAGTTCCAGAAGATTCTCCCCCTCCACAAAGTTAAGGCCGAGATGGGCTACTCCGCCGAAGACTACTTCTCCACCGTCTACGAACTCATCGCCGGTCGCTCCGACGTCAATCTCGACGACCTCTCCGGCACCGCACTCGAGGAGGCCGAGACCGCGCTCTTCCGCAACGCCATCGCCGAGAGCATCCGTTCGACAATGTGGTATGGCGACACCGAGCGCGAGGGTGAACTCTCCACTTTCGACGGCTTCGTCAAGCAGATTTTTGCCGACGGCAACGCAGGCGAACTCCCCATCAGTGGCTACATCCCCGGCACAGGTGGCGTGGAGTGGGCCGAGCAGTTGCTCAAGAGGGTGTGGGATCAGAGTGGCGAGGAACTCAAGGGTCTCCGCTCGGAGGGTCAGCTCGCCTTCTTCGTCTCCACCGACGTCTACAACGCCTATGAGGAGGCACTCGATAGTGTGGCTCTCGAGTCGGCCTACCTCGCCAAGCAGAATGGTCGCAGCGGCCTCTTCTATCGCGGCATTCCCGTGGTGGATGTGCAGCTCGGCGGCTACCGCGAGAGCGTCAACAACCTTCCCCACTCCTTCGTGATTCTCACCGACCGTCGCAACCTCGCGCTGGCGGTCAACACGGGCGACTTCCCCGGCACCGAGGTGCGTATGTGGTACAACCCCGACCTGATGGAGAACCGTCAGAGGGCCATCTTTATGGCGGGTTGCGACTACCTCCTGCCCGAGTTGGTGAGCTGTGCTGTGGGACTCCCCCTGAGCGACGTGAAGGTGGAGTTTGCGGGCGGCTATCTGACTCTCTCCGGCAACTGCGATGTGGCACAGACCTGGATGCACGATTGCTCCCTGGTGGCCTACGACAAGGATGGTAATGTCGTTGTCGACGACAAGCCCATCGACTTCGAGGATGGCGACCTCACACAGAGCTTCCAGGCCCAGAGCTTCTCGCGTGCGGCCATCGTGGGCTACACCAACCACAGCGGCTACTTCTTCGTGGAGCTCTAATCACCCCCGTCACACATCCCCAAGCCACACACGACTATGACCATAGGTAACTCCTTTTGTGCCAAGTCTGTAGGCGGCGTGGAGTCCATAGAACTCCTGCCCGCAGAGGCACTCCTCGATGCCACCTACGACCCCGTGGCCAAAGCCCTCCGTGGGCTCACGCTCCGAGATGAGTGTGAG
This sequence comes from Tidjanibacter sp., assembly GCA_017390585.1. Lineage (GTDB taxonomy): Bacteria > Bacteroidota > Bacteroidia > Bacteroidales > Rikenellaceae > Tidjanibacter. The sequence goes on from JAFPBB010000017.1 coordinate 2,056, forward strand.
CCCCTCGGGGTGACCTTCCGAGAAGGGGAGGCCTCCCTCGAAGAGAGCATCGACGACCACGGCAATGTCGCCCATCGCCTCAGTTTCCTCCTCGACGGGGTCGCCCCCGAAGGACTCCACAGGCTACTCTCGGCCCTCCGTGGCGGAGTTGTAGCCCTGGTGGCCACCGAGGGTGAGCACCTGCTGGTGGGCTACTCTCCCGAGCTCCGCGCCGAAGCGCCGCTCCGACTCCACTCCCTACAGCGCCTCTCCCTGCAGCGCTACGACCAGACGCCACACATCGCCGTCGAACTGCGCTCCTCCGACTCGCGCCTCTCCTTGCCGCTCTATGGCAGGCAGTAGGCACCCTCTTTGTCCCACCCAAAACCTCCCCCCAATGAGAACAAAACTATTCATCCCGAGGGCCTCCTCGCCACTCCTCGCCGAGGCCTCCCTCTTTCAATCTGCACCCTTGGCCTCCACCCCCATCGGGGATATCTGGCGTTGGGGCTCCGACAACCTCTTCCCCGAGGCTCTCTCCCTGCTCGCACGTCGCTCCACCACCCACAGGCGAATAATCAACGACAAGGCCGACTACATCTCCGGCAAGGGTTTTACCATTGCCGATGAGGCGCTCCGCAGTCGTGCCCTCATCGACCTTGCCAACTCCTCGGGTGAGACGCTCCGTCAGGTGGTCAACCGACTCGCTTTCGACAAGGCTCTCTTCGGCAACGCTTTCCTCGAGGTGGTCACCGACAGCGCCCACTCCTTCCTCGCGCTCTTCCATCAGGACGCCACCCGCTGTCGCTTGGCCAAAGATGGGCTCCACGTGGTGCTCCACCACAATTGGAGTCGCTACGTCCCCTCCGAGGCCGCCTCGCTACCTCTCTACCCCAACTTCGAGGAGGGCAGCGACGGCAACCTCCACTCCATCATCCACTACAAGGACTACGAACCAATGTTCTCCCACTACGGAGTGCCCCCCTACATCGCAGGCCTCAATGTCTCCACCATCGCCTACAAAACCGACACCTGGAACATCTCACGACTCGACAACTCCTTCCAACTCTCCGGAGTGATGCTCCTCGACGGAGGCCTCGAGAGCGAAGAGCAGGCCGAGGAGTTGATGAGAACCGCGCAGCGTAAGTTTGCAGGCAAGCCCGGTCAGGTGATGTTTATGATCAAGGAGTGCAACGATGGCGACAGCTCACGATTCATCCCCATTACCGCCTCCAACGAAGGCGATTGGCGCGAACTCCACGACCAAGCCACAGGCGACATCGTCGTTGCACACTCGTGGTTCCGCTCCCTCAGTGGTCTCGACTATGGAGGTGGCTTCTCCTCGGAGCGAATACTCCACGAGTGGGAGGTGGCTCTCAACACCGTGATCCTCGGCGAGCAGGAGGAGTTGCTCGAGCCCATCCGCGCGCTGCTCTCCTCCATCTTCGGCGAAGATGGCACCTCGCTGGCTGTGGTCAACCGACCTCCCTCGCGCTCCAAACCCCTCTATATGAAGGTGTGGGAGGCCCGCAAGGCCGACGGTCTCGACTACGACCCCGCCGACCCCGAGCAGCAAATCTATGTGGCGCAGGTCACCAAATATGGACTCAAAAACATCGACTAACACCCATCCCCCCCACGCGATTATGAAACCACTGCTTACCCCCGCCGAGGTGCTCACCCACGTCTTCGGCACCTCCCACACGCTCAACGAACGCGACATACCACTCTCCACCATTCTCGCCGCCGAGTATCGACTGCTCCGACCTATGCTCGGCTCCAAGCTCTTCGACAAACTCACCTCCGAGGAGGAGTCGCCCTCGCCACACATCGTCGCCCTCGCCGAGCAACTCAAAACCCCACTCGCACTCCACATTGTGGCTCTCCTGCTCCCCTCACTCGCGGCACACATAGGCTCGCTCGGTGTGGTGAGACTCGAGGGCGAGGGGTTCGAAAAGGCCGACGAGGCCACACTCGCCAGGGTGGTGGCTCGCCTGCGTCACGACGCCGATGCACTCCTCGACGCCGCCACCGACTATCTGCTCGCCCACCACGACCAGTATCCCGACTACGACCACGCCGCCAACATCCGTCGTCGCGTGGTCTTCGGAGGAGGGGTGGTGATGGATAGGTGAGTGTAGGCCCACGGCGAGTCCACCCTCTTGTTTACTAACCACTAACAACCCAACAAACTCATTATGAAATACATTTCCGGAATCATTGCCTCCCTCCTCTCCTTCTTCGCTCCCGTGGAGCCACTGCTGATGATGGCTATGGCCTTTGTGGGGGTCGACTTCCTCACGGGCGTATTGGCCGATAGGCGTAGGGCCCGCAGCCGCGGCGAGCGCTGGCGCTTCGAGAGCCACAAGGCTTGGCGCACCATCACCAAACTCTCCTTTGTGATGGCGGGCATCCTGCTGGCTTGGATGATGGACTCGCTGCTGCTCCCCCTTGTGGAGTTGCGTCTGGCCAACCTCTTCACCGGCTTTGTCTGCGGAGTGGAGTTCTGGAGCTACCTCGAGAACGCCTCCGTGGTGACGGGCGACAAGCGGTTTTCCGAGGCCATCGAGGCACTCAAATTGCGCCTCGGGAGGCTCTTTGGCGCGGGCGCACGCGAATAAAATATGGTGTGAGCGCCCTTTTCTTGCAAAAACTCTTGCATAGTAGAGCATTTTGCCATATATTTGCACCATCGAAACGATCATTCGGGGACCACATTGAGTCCCCGAATTTCGTAGTATAGGACAATCGCAAGCATTCGGCACCGCGCCACGCCGCGATTCGACACACAAACAACATCACGATTCCCAACCAAAAGAACAACCAAAAGAGAGTATGGATATTCTGAAGATTCGCCAGGCCGCAGAGGCCGCACTCGAGGGTACGGACCGCTTCATTGTGGAGGTTAAATGCTCCCCCGCAAACGAAATAGAAATCGTTGTCGACTCGGATACCGCTGTCGACCTCGATGCTTGTGTGGAACTGAGCCGCGCCGTGGAGGCCGCCTTCGATAGGGAGGTGGAGGATTTCGAACTCTCCGTATTTTCGGCAGGCGTGGGTCAGCCCTTGAAGTTGCTGCGCCAGTACTACAAGCTGGTTGGCAAGAGTGTTGAGGTGGTGCTGATGAGTGGCGTGAAGATTCTCGCCACGCTGAAGGAGGTGGAGCCCGAGGCTATCACCATCGGCTACACCGAGCGCAAGGCTGTTGAGGGCAAGAAGCGCAAGGTGGAGGTGGAGGTTGTGGAGAGCTACACCTTCGACCAGATTAAGACGGTGAAGGAGTACCTCGACTTCAAGTAGGATTTTTTTGGGCGACTTTTCTTCGAAGCTTTTTGTAAAAAGCTTCACCAAAAACTTTTAGTGCAGAGTTTGCTCAGCCAAAATAGGGCTGACACGATAAAGAGATACGCAGTATCTCGCCAAAAATTTTTGGGCGACTTTTTATAAAAAGTCGCAGAAAGAAAGCGACGAATGTCGCAACAAAAAAGAAGAGCAAAACAAAAAAATAGAAAACTAAATAACAAGAGAACAATGGAGAATTTGATTAGCAACTTTGCGGAGTTCAAAGAGCTTAAGAACATTGACAAGAGTACAATGATTGGTGTGCTGGAGGATGTATTTCGTCACCATCTCCAGAAGACCTACGAGACCGACGAGAACTTTGACGTGATTATCAACCCCGAGAAGGGTGACCTCGAGATTTGGCGCAACCGCATCATCGTGGAGGATGGCGCTGTGGAGAATCCCAACCAGCAGATTGCCCTCAGCGAGGCACGCGTGCTCGACCCCACCTATGAGGTGGGTGAGGAGGTGGCCGACCAGATTGAGATGGCCTCCTTTGGTCGCCGCGCGGTTCTCTCGCTCCGCCAGAACTTGGCCTCCCGCATCCTCGACCTCGAGAAGGCAAGCCTCTTCGAGAAGTATAGCGAGAAGGTGGGTGAGGTGATCACCGGTGAGGTCTACCAGGTGTGGAAGAAGGAGATCCTGGTGCTCGACGACGAGAACAACGAGCTCGTGCTCCCCAAGAGCGAGCAGATTCCCGACGACTTCTTCCGCAAGGGCGACCACATCAAAGCCATTGTTTCGAAGGTGGAGATGCGCAACAACACCCCCGTCATCATCCTCTCGCGTACCGCTCCCGAGTTCCTCCAGAGGCTCTTTGAGCAGGAGGTGCCCGAGATCTACGACGGCCTGATTACCATCAAGAAGATTGTCCGCATCCCCGGCGTGAGGGCCAAGGTTGCTGTGGAGTCCTACGACGATAGGATCGACCCTGTGGGTTCGTGTGTGGGCGTGAAGGGTTCGCGCATCTACTCCATCGTTAAGGAGCTCCGCAACGAGAATATCGACGTTGTGAACTGGACCGCCAACACCTCGCTTCTGATTCAGCGTGCGCTCAACCCCGCGAAGATCAGCACCATCACCATCGACGAGGCCAAGAAGAGTGCCGCAGTCTACCTGCAGCCCTCGGAGGTGTCGAAAGCCATTGGTAAGGGCGGCTTGAACATTCGCCTTGCGACAATGCTTTCGGGCTACGACATCGACGTCTTCCGCGAGAGCGACGAGGAGGATGTGGACCTCAAGGAGTTTGCCGACGAGATTGAGCAGTGGATTATCGACGCCTTCATCAACGTTGGTTTCGACACCGCCAAGAGTGTGCTCGACACCCCCAAGGAGGAGGTTATCAAGCGCACCGACCTCGAGGAGGAGACTATTGATGAGGTGGTGAGGATTTTGCGTGCCGAATTCGAGTAATTTGCTCCATCTTGCGGGTGTTTTCGGCGTTATGCTTTCGATTTGTCATCCTCATTTACGCAGGTAAACTGCGGTGCCAAATCGAAACCAAGCCTTGAAAACCCTCCGCAATATAGAGCAAATGGAGTGGGGGAAGGGCACAAATCCCTCCGCGATATGCACTCGGAAGGGAGAGTGAGAGGCCTTGAAAACCCTCCGCAATATAGAGCAAATGTAGTGGGGGAAGGGCACAAAAATCCCTCCGCGAACAGCACTCGAGGGTGCGAAAGGGCAGCCTTTTTACAGCAAAAGGCGCAGTATAATGGAAAGAATATAACGAAAAACATATAGCAAATGGAGAAAAAACTGAGACTCGTACAGGTTGCAAGAGAGTTCAAGGTTGGTCTGGGTACCATCACCGAATTTCTCGAGAAGAGGGGCATCAAAGATATGTCGCCCAGCACTCTCGTAGAGAGCGATGTCTATGCTATACTCGAAAAAGAGTTTGGCGGCAATCATCTCGGCGGAGAGAGGGATAACGTGCGTGAGCGTATGCACATCAAGCAGGAGAGTGTGTCGCTCGGCGACCGCAAGGAAACACCACAAATCGAAGAGAAAGAGGTGATCATCAAGAACAGCAGCTTCATCCGCACCGAGGTGCCACAGCCCAAGGTGGTGGGTAAAATCGACCTCGACGCCAAGAAGAGCGCGAAGGTGGAGGAGCCCGAGGTGAAGGTGGAGACCACACCCGCCGTGGAGGCACGCAGCGAGCAACCCGCAGCACCCGCACCCAAGGTGGAAGAACCCAAACAGACCACACCACAGCCCGCACCCGAGCCCGTGGTGGAGGCCAAAGCAGAGCCCGCGCCTGCACCAGCGCCTGCACCCACTCCCGAGCCCGCACCTGCGCCCGCGCCCGCACTTGCCCCCGTGGCAGCAAAGGTCAATGTGGCCGACGAGGAGGCGCAGTCGAAGACCTACGACGAGCGTATGGCCGAAAGTGGCGACGTGTTCCGTCTGGAGACCAACAACCTCACCGGTCCCAAGGTGCTCGGTAAGATCGACGTCGACAGCCTCCGCAAGGGTGGCGACAGCTCCCACCGCGAGAAGCGCAAACGCATCAAAGACAAGGTGGATGTGACCAAGCCCCAGGGTGGTGGCAAGCCCCAGCAGGGCGGTAAACCTCAGCAGGGTGGCAAGCCCCAGCAGGGCGGCGCACAGGGTGGCGCACAGCCCCTCTCCAAGAAGGACAAGAAGAACAAGCAGAAGAATGCACCCAAGCCCGTAGTTCGCCCCGAGGTGAGCGACGAGGAGGTGCAGAAGCAGATTAAGGACACCCTCGCAAGGCTCACCGCCAAGGGTGCCAAGAGCAAAGGCTCCGTACACCGCAAGGAGAAACGTCAGGCAGTGGCCGAGCGTATGGAGGCCGAGTTTGAGCAGTCGATGAGCGACAGCAAGGTGCTGAAGCTCACCGAGTTCGTGACCGTGAGCGACCTCGCAACGATGATGAACGTGGGTGTTACCGACGTCATCACCACCTGTATGAACCTCGGTCTTATGGTCTCCATCAACCAGCGTCTCGACGCCGAGGCCCTCGTCATTGTGGCCGAGGAGTATGGCTTCAAGGTGGAGTTCGTGAGCGTCGACATTCAGGAGGCCATTGAGGAGGCTGCCGACAGCGACGAGGATCTGCTGCCCCGTCCCCCCATCGTTACCGTTATGGGTCACGTGGACCACGGTAAGACCTCGCTGCTCGACAACATCCGCAAGACCAACGTCATCGCCGGTGAGGCAGGTGGTATCACCCAGCACATCGGTGCCTACAGCGTGCAGCTCGACGGCAAGCCCATCACCTTCCTCGACACCCCCGGTCACGAGGCCTTTACCGCAATGCGTGCCCGTGGTGCTCAGGTTACAGACGTGGCAATCATCATCGTGGCTGCCGACGACAAGGTGATGCCCCAGACCGTGGAGGCTATCAACCACGCTGTGGCAGCAGGCGTACCTATGGTGTTTGCAATCAACAAGATCGATAAACCCGCTGCCAACCCCGAGGCCATCAAGGAGCAGCTTGCCAATATGAACTACCTCGTGGAGGATTGGGGCGGTAAGTACCAGTCGCAGGAGATCTCCGCAAAGCAGGGCATCAACCTCGACAAGCTCCTCGAGAAAGTGCTCCTCGAGGCCGAGCTCCTCGACCTCAAGGCCAACCCCAACAAGAAAGCTGTGGGCACCGTCATTGAGTCGTCGCTCGACAAGGGTCGCGGCTATGTGGCCACCGTGTTGGTGGAGAGCGGCACCCTCCGCACGGGCGATGTAATCCTCTCGGGTACCCACACCGGCCGCGTGAAGGCTATGTTCAACGAGCACGGTAAGAAGGTGGCCGAGGCTGGTCCCGCAACCCCCGTGTTGGTGCTCGGTCTGAATGGCGCACCCCAGGCAGGCGACAAGTTCAACGTTATGGACGACGATCGCAGCGCACGCGAGATTGCCACCAAGCGTGAGCAGTTGCAGCGCATCCAGGGCATCAAGACCCAGAAACACGTCACCCTCGATGAGATTGGTCGCCGCATTGCTATCGGCAACTTCAAGGAGCTCAACATCATCGTTAAGGGCGACGTGGACGGCTCGATTGAGGCTATGACCGACTCGCTGCTGAAACTCTCCACCGAGACCGTACAGGTGAACGTCATCCACAAGGCTGTGGGTCAGATTACCGAGGGCGATGTGCTGCTGGCCGCGGCTTCCAATGCGGTCATCGTGGGCTTCCAGGTGCGTCCCAGCGCGGGTGCACGCAAGGTGGCCGAGAACGAGGCTATCGAGATCCGTCTCTACTCCATCATCTACGACGCCATCAACGACATCAAGGATGCAATTGAGGGTATGTTGGAGCCCGAGATGAAGGAGGAGATTATGGGTACTGTGGAGGTTCTCGAGACCTTCAAGATCAGCAAGGTGGGCACCATCGCCGGTGGTATTGTGCGCGAGGGTAAGATCACTCGCACCTCGCCCATCCGCGTCATCCGCGACGGTATTGTTATCTACACCGGACGTCTTGGTTCGCTCAAGCGCTTCAAGGACGACGCCAAGGAGGTTACCCTCAATATGGAGTGTGGCTTGAATATCGAGTCCTACAACGACATCAAGGTGGGCGATATCATTGAGTCCTACGACCAGGTAGAGGTTAAGAAGAAGTAGCCCGAGGGCATATCCCGAAAAAACGTCTCCGCAGCTTGAAACTGCGGAGACGTTTTTTTGTAATTAAAAATTCAAAATTCAAAATGCAAAATTGCGAGTGAGCGAGAGCAGAGGCTGCTTGCAGACTATGCCGAGCGTGAGCAATTAAAAGACCCCGTAGGGGGATTAAAATTGAGGCCTTCGGCGCACGGCCCAATAATGGCTGAGAATTGGCTACACTAAAAGTTTTTGGTGAAGCTTTTTACAAAAAGCTTCGAAAAGG